>CAZWBB010000018.1:17428-31821 GCA_964632045.1 uncultured Methanosarcinales archaeon
GGCAGAGTACATCTCCGGCTGGGGTGATTATTTTCTGATAACCAAAGGCAAGAAAGCTTCTTCCACCACCCCAGAAGAGATAGGCGGGCTGCTTGACGGCGACCTTAACCTCTTTCGATCGATGTGGGACAAGCAGAAAGTCACTTTCCTCATGGATATTGAATATGTCTCTCACAAGTATCCCGGCGAATCATATCTGAACCAGGAGGCTACTTTTTGGAAATTAGAGCCGGTGTACAGATGTTTCTGGGATATCTTTGATTACTATGGCATCAAACCAATGACTTTGGTCACGGGACAAGGCTATCATTTTGTCTTTGATGTCAATTCCTACGATAAGCATTACAACGATGATTCTAAACAGGTGACTGATGCAGCTAATGAGTTGGTGGAAGCCGGTCATCTTGAGCCTACCCTGGAAGGGAAGTATGAGCATATCCCCAGGGACCAAAAGAGAAAGAGGATAGTGGAAGCGGATATGGGAAGGGCTTTTGATGCTGCTGGAAAGTTGTTGGAGTATGTTGTACATAAAGCAATTGAGATGCTGCCCAGTTATGGACTGAGAATTCCGGTAGGTATCGGTGATCTGATTCCAGGCAATGAGAAAAGGGAACTTATCAATCTTGACCTGAGCGCCTTTGCTGCTCCCCTCTTCACACGCCCAGTGCGGACAGCTTTTTCTATCCATGATAAACATAGAGAAAAAGGCTTGCCCATCCCTGTACAGATAGCCATCCCCAGATACACACCGTGCAATGGTAATGAACTTTCTTTGGATGAAGTCTTCTTCAACCGCCGTCATTTCAGGAATGCAACCAATTACGCGGCTGCCATAACTACAAACATCCCTGACTGCTCGAAAGGCGCTTTGTTATTGCTAGAAGAGTATCTTCATTCTGATCTCTGCAAATTCCACCTGGATTTTGATAAGACTGAGCAAGACAGACCTGAAGAATGGTATAAGACTTATGACCGATTCAACTTGTCTGAGGTTCCCCCTTGTGTGGCCAGAGCTGTCGCCAATCCCAATCCTGCCTTGTTGCAGCCGACGCAGGTTCAGACTTTGGTGAGGACGCTAACGGGAAAGAGATGGTGGCATCCAAAACATGTAGCAGGGCTGATCAGGAGTAAATATGAAAGAGACCATCACTGGAGCATCAACTGGAAGAAACAGGATGCGAACAGACATGCTAATGTGTGGATAAGGTTTTACGGAGGGTTACTGGCTATGGGATTGGATAAGAGAATAGATCAGAACTGTGTCTCCCACCAGGAAAAAGGATTATGTTTTGCCAGATTTTGCGGGTACAATCTGAGGGATTATCAGTAGAGGGTGGTTAAAGAGTAATATATTTGAGGTGAATTAAAAGATGGATATAAGAGAATATTATAGTAAAGTTTTTGATAAGTTGCAGAATAGTTTTGGGGATAGTCATTACGTTCTTGCCTATGGCAGCGATCTGCGGATAAGAGACATCGCTCAGGGCAGAGAACCCAGAGAAGAAGCTGCTCTACCGGTCGTTGTTGAACCTATCGGCAACCTAAAGGACCTTACCCACACGTGGGGATTGGAAGTTTTCATCCCGGTCGTGTCCCACAATAGCAAGTCAGTTCTTTCTGTGCTGGATTATGAGATATATCTTGATGATCCAAACAGGCTTTACGCAAGTAAGGATTCTCAGTGGCATTACTTCCATAATTACATCGGTCCTGTATCAGAGTTTATCGCCGGTAAACTTGAAGAATATAACATCCCCTACATGTGCGACATGACTCCTTCTGGGGGTCATTTTCTTTTCTGGGTTGATGAAGGGACGAAGGAATGGAAAGAATTAGCTAAACTTGGCACCTTAGAAGAGGATTTGATACATGCCTATAACTACTATGATCAGGATGATCTGAAAAGGAATCCAAAGATCAAGCTTGAGGCAGGTTACGTCTATAGCGGTCTGGGTAAGATCTGGGAGTACATCTGTCGGCAGACACAGAAGAATGTTCGTGTGGGTAGTAAGGAGATGCCTCTTACCATGAGCAGCGAAGAGAATAAGTGTGTCAATCTTGACATTTCCCAATATGCAGATCCTGCTTATATGAGAATCATCAGAGCACCGTTCAGCGCCCATAAGAAAAGGACTAAAGTGATCCCTGAAGCACATCCATTAGTTGATGTCGTGATGTGGCATTACGATGGGAAAGAAAAGATGGGGGAGATGGAGTTTGAATATCTGATCGACTGCATGTGGGACTGTGACATGGCTATCGCGCATGCTGAGCAGTTCTCCGGACACATACCCCATGCTAATGAGGGTTTGATCGGATTGATCGAGGAATATAAAGCTTCTGACTTATTCAAATATCATGAGTTCTTCTACCAGGAGCCAGACCTTGAGAGGCAGGAAGCATTTTCAAAGGCTATGAAAGATGAAAAGATAAGTGAGAAGACAAGAAGCGTACTGGAACATCCCAATCCACGGGCGAAAGATCCAAAGGCTCTTACCAAGTTTGTTGCCGATCTGATCGAATGTGGTTGGCATCCAAAGCATATTGGTAATCTGGTGGCGGATTTGTATGAGCAGGAAGAACATGTCTGGAATGGAGACAACTGGTTCAAGTATCCCTCTCGGACAAGAGCTAACTTTTGGGCTAGGGTTTATAGTAGGGAATCTTAGTCCTCTTCGCTGGGCAGCTTCTTCACAGGAAAAGAATACATCAATCCTTCATCGCAGACAAGTTGTCTTAGCAGATATCCTTCATTCAGCATGAATTGATAATTTTCAAAAGGATGCTGCCACCGTAGGATTTTTTCAGCTGTCTCCCTCTCAAAGCCATCGATAAACTCTTCAACAAGTCCTCCTTTCTCCTGGAAATCTTCCGGTTCTCCATCCCAGAGGTAGGCAACCTGAGGTTTTATTGGCATTCCCGGAGTTCTGGGTCCAGAAGCAAATATGTTATCAAGCTCCTCAATCCTCTCAGAAACTTTCCGGAGATCCCTTTCCTCTTTTGCTTTCTTTGCTGTGGCTTCTTCATCAAGAAAAGCTTGCTCTTCATTAAAGTAACTCATCACACAGATTCCGATAATATCAAGATCCTGCAGCAATTTTTCGTAGTCTCTCGCTGGAATGATTTCCACTTTTTGTGACGGTTCCAGAATATAATATAAGTGACTATGTGGATTTGATCCCGGACTGCTTGAATAAGTATTCAGTTGCCAGCTAAAATTTGTACCTCCCGACTGACTACAGAGGATGTAAGCAAGATGTCTCAGATGGTCCTGGTCATCACATCGTAGAAAGATAGTTGGATGATCGGTTGCATGTCCGTCACAACTATCGGTAGTTATGTAACGATTATCTGTTAGAACCTGGCAGATTCTCCTCATGGGTTCATCTGAAATTTTGAGAGTTATTGGAATATCTAAATACTCTTCGATGCTACGGCGGATCTCTTCTTCTTGTCCACGTTCGATGAACCTGGAAACTAATGTGTCGATATTCATTTTAGTTATATTGCAGAACTCTATACAGTTCTACCCCTGCTGTTTCAGTACAACCTTCATAACGGCATCCGGTTGAATGACCGTCGATTAAAATGTTTTTGCTGGATGTCATCTCTGTCTACCTCGTAATTGCTGTCGTTACCTTGCTAGGAGAATTGCAACTTTATAAATGTTTTGGTAGATTAGTTACTGGATAATGACTACTTGCTTGTTGTGGGCTTAAAATTCTTGAACAATTTCAAACAATATCACTTCCCAACGATTGATTCCGCCATAAAATTGTACTTCAGTTCCTCAAAGGCAAAGAGAATTTCGTATGTCTTGATGATGTCGTCGTATTTTTCTTTCATCCCATTTATCACTTCATGGAATTCTTCGAGGTCCTTAGTTATAACGTATACCAGGTAATCATAATATCCCAACGTTTTTGTCGCCCAGAGGATTGAACCGTGTACTTTCAGCAGTTTCCGGAATTCTCCCATACTCGATTGCAGATGGTTCACTTTCAGCAGCACTGAGTTGATCATCATGCCAAGGGCTGCGTAGTTGACAACTGGACGATATTCAAGGACGTATTTCTCGTGTTCCAGTTTGCCGATGCGATACTGGATCGTGTCCTTGGACACTTTCAGATCTTTGGCCAGAGAGATGTTGGTCCTGGTTGCATCTTGAGAGAGGGCGAAAAGGATTCTAAGATCAGTATTGTCAAAGATGTGTTCACCTTTGCGCACCTTCTTGGCGGAGGCGAAACTTGGTGGTCCTATCTCTTTCATAGCCGGAAAATATCGTGCAGGGAGGACCTGGGCAGCAAGAGTATCCAAAAGGATCAGGACATGGTCATCTCTGATACGGACGTCACGGATAAGTTTTTCATAATAGTCCAGAAATTCTTCTTCTTCCCTTGCCATGATAGAGATCTCCAGATTGTACTTGCCGCTGTAAGTGATGATGGCATTCACATAGTCTGCTTTCATGGCACGTGAGATGATCTTTCTCTCTTCAGCTGGCGTATGGACTTCCAGAAAAATGTGATAAGATTTGTATCCCAGTTTACGTATGTTGACGACCGCTCTGGAACCGGTGATATGATCGTTCTGACGCAACAATTTAAGGCGGTACTCGACTGCCTGCCGGGAGAGCAGACATTTTTTTGCTATTTGCGAAACAGGTTGGCGGATGTTATTTACAATCTCTTTTAAGACTCTCCAGTCCTTTTTGTCAAGCAATAATTCCTGTTTTTTTGCTGCTAAAACTCTCATACTATTAAAAAAGTCGTATGGATTATATAAATATTTCTCTTTTTTCATAAAAACATGGCCTTTTAGTTTATATATTTCCTGCACTGTACTATTGACAGGGTAAGTTAAAAGGACTACCAACCTCACTTTCTTGGCGGAAGGGGGATAAAAATGAGAAAATTCCATGTTCCGCTTCGCATTTTATTTTTTTCGAACTACGAATCGTTATTTGCGAATTCGGGAAAATATCAGGGAGTGAACTTAATATTCCGGTGCGCCAGTCTGTTAGATATAACTGATGGAGGTTTAACAAAATGCGCGGGTTGATCATAGGCAGGTTTCAGATTTTGCACAACACACATCTGGCTCTCATAGAATATCTTGCAGAAAAAGTTGATGGGGTGATCATAGGACTGGGAAGCGCGCAGTACAGCCCCTTCAATCCAAAGCCGGATGACCTGCGGGTGAAACATTGTCTTACGATTGAGGAAAGGGTGAATATCCTCAATGGTTCCTTGAACGGGATAGAAAAACGAATCGTACCAATTTTTGATAAGGTGACAGATGAGGAGTGGGTGCAACATACTTTGGAGAAAGTAGGAGAGTTTGACTATCTGCTTACGGAAGATGAAGGAGAGAAGGAATGGTTCAAGGACAGCTGCCAGATTATCGGTTGGCCTGAGCAGAGTGAAATAAGGAACGGGATCGTCATCGAGAACATCCTGGCCGGAGAAGAGTACAAACATCTCCTTCCAGAATATTGTCACTCTTACCTGCAGCAGTTAGATATCAGGGGAAGGCTGCAGAAGCTTCATCAGGCGGATTTGGAGGAGTATGGGAGTTATGAGAATTATATTCAACGGACAAACAACCAGCCGCATGGGCTTTGCAAAAAGGGACTAGCGCCCTTTTGCACATCCTAAGGGATGTAAACATGGAGGGCAAGAAAATGAGTTATGGATTTGGAGGAACATATACAACACCAGCACCAAGAGCGAGGAGGACGACCGTTCCACCTGCTCCCAGGAGGGCACCGCTGCCAAGGCGACCGAGACCAGAGACGATAGAAGCAGTGATAGAAGAACCGAAGATAGATCATCTCTTCTTCTCTGTAAGAGGGGGACTTTCTCCAGCACCGATCGTCAAGAAAGTAGAAGCGAAGGATGAGATAATGGATGAGAACCTGATGAGTTTGGTCAATTACGCTTTGAACCATCTGGAAGGGAAGCAGGAGGAGATGATCGCACAGACGATTCGCAACAGGCAAGAGAAGAACGATTACATGGTCGTCGTCAATGATGGTGTTGCTAGGCCGCACACCTACCTGACACAGACATTAGTGAACGCAGCCACTGTAGACAAAAGGAGAGCAGGAGTCACTTTTCCTTTTGTAGACATCTCGATAGTTTCAGCAGAAGAAGGCGGAGATCTTGAGTATAGGATTGACAGATGAAGGTGAGCTTCAATGGAACATCCCTTACTTGAACTGCAGGAACCGTTGATCTACCTAAATGGGAAGCTTTTCTCTGCCGGTGGGGAGAAAGAGCCGGTCGAAGATTACTTTGCCTATAAGGATCTGGCTTTTGAGTTGGCAGAGATCGGTCCTTCCCATCAGCTAGATCTGCTTTGGTGCCGAAGACAGGCAGGATCGTTTGAGGAGAAGAAGAAAAGTATAGCCAAACAGATACAGAAAACTGAGTTGCAGTCACGTGAGGAGATATTACATGAGATGTGTAGCAGTGATGTGCTGGAACTGATCGTCGGTAAGCTGCTGCCAAAGCTTACCGGTGAGCAGCTGGACGATAATCTGGATAAATTGCTTGGGGTAGAGAAAAAGGAAGAGGATGAGGAGGATTTTGAAGAAGGTAAGATTGCGGGGGAGGTGATAAAAGAGCTGGGTCTACAAAATGAGATGATCAACACTAAAAGCAGATCACTTGAAGAGTTGTTCAGCAAGGGGCACTCACTATTGGAAGCAGCGTTCACCACAGATGGGTTTTGCAGGATCAACAACCATTTTTACCAACTGGTGGAATTGAAGCGGTACCTCCTTGAGAAAGTTGGGGGTTATGGGAGAGGAGCTGAGCTGGCTATAAATGGATTGAACGGTCATGCTGATCGTTCTGACTACATTGAAGTGTTACAGGGGATGGATGTTGATACGAAATCCATTGAGAATAAGATAAATGGGCTGATGGTAAAGCATGCTGGAAATAATTATGTCCTGGCGTATTCCCTATCTCCTGGCGAGGTGAAGAAGAGTATTGACAGTGTCTGTGAACAGTATCTTCAGGTTGAGACCGCTTACCAATACGAAAATCAGTTGAGGAGCATAGAGAAAAGGAAGAAACTGGAAGGGGAATACAAAGAGATCATAACAAAGAATGAGTATGAGAGAAATGGGGCTGGCTTCAAGAAGTACCGTACGGGATACTACATCTACACGGAGACTGGGCGTTACCAGGTACAGTTTGCTGGTAGAAGATGGAATTTTCCTTCAGCTACTGTTGCTGTGCACCTAAGCTCCAATGGAAGGAGTGTGCGGATCGGACGCCCAGTGGTACTTAACAAATACAAGCATCCTTTCCTGAGTGGCTTTTCAGCAGGACAAGGTATCTGCTTGGGCTACCTCGACCTGGGAAGGTTCAGAAACCTGCCCACAGAAGAGAAGATACTCGCGAATCTTTCCTCGGGTGTTGAGATTTTGAAGTATGGATATCGTGACGGGGCTCATCGGAGCCATTCCTGGCAGACAAATCCTTATCTGACACTTACAAGTCAGGTCTACGATGAATATGAAGTTAGATGAAATTACAAAGGTGAAACAATATGCAACGCAACACAATATTGAAGATCGATGATCTTATCCGGGAAGAAGGACGCCCTGAAGGCAGGGACCTGCTGATTACAGATTACGCTCTGGCGAAGAAGAAGGCTTATGCGAAGGTGATCTGTCAGATAACTAGTGAATCTCCCCAGATCAGTGAAGACTGGGAAGGATATGGATATGGGTTGAAAGATGATTGGGCATTGGATGATGTTGTTGAAGAAGCTTGTTTTGCTCCTCATCAAGATGCTTCGTCGGGATATGTGCGCGTGTCAGCTCAGGGGGTGGAAGATATCACCAAAGAGATGGCTTCATTGGGATATCAGATCACCAACTGGTGGCATTCTCATGGTGGCTATCCGGTAGGACACTCTATTACAGATGACAAGAATTTCATTACCATCGCCCATGGTCTCGCACCAAGCAAAATGCATTATGTGGAGGAAGTGCAGCCAGTTGAAGAGGAGGGGAATCTTTATTTTGGCAATGTCAGATTATCCAATATACCAGAAAATGTGGGTACAGTAATCCTTCAGAAAAGAGAACGAAATCCGGTGGCATTCAGCTTGGTCGTCAATAAGTATGGTCACCATTACGTCCAACGGAGAGAAAAGGATCTGGAAACCGGGAAGTTGTATGATGCCGAAAAGGTTGGCCTGAATGTGATTGAGGATGAGAGAACTTTTGCCATCCAGGATATCGAAAGGGATGTGAGACAGTGTCTCCACCTTCTGCCACAGTTTGCAGAAAAATTACAGCTTAAGAATCAGAAGCGCTTAGATGAATTCATCAACGAAAGTTTTTCTTACCTGGCAAGACACAAAAATCCAAAGTTTGAAAAGCTACTCCATGCGATTGCAGAAAGACCTGTTGAAGAAGTATTTACCACTAATGGTAACCTTGCGATGGAGAATCTGGACAAGGATTCCTTGAAGGAGAAATTGTACCAAGGACTGATAGTGTCGCGTCATACTCCGGGATATACTGCTGATGCTCATGACCTACATGTTGCCCTTCTATGTCGTTTCATAGGTTCGTTTGCCGTGGACGATGTGGTAAAGTATTCTAAATATGCGGATTCATTCAACGAGGCCCACAAGATTGCCAGGTCCTTGACAAGAACGCTTTGCCGGCAGGCCATGCTTCCGATCACAAACGGTAAGAGTGATATGGAGGATAACGCAAAACTGAATTACCTCCTTTCCTGTCTCAATAAAGAGGAGAGAGTGATGGTCAAGCCCCGCTATGAGGGTCGAGCTGCTAACATATTCCTTTTCAAAGACAGGATTAGGATCTACAAACAGTTTTTCACAGAGCTTGTGCTCCCTGCCCATAAGAGATCTTCTTGTGTAGCTTCACTGTTAGATTATGCGAAAGATCTGGAAAACGAGGACAGTCCAATGTTGAGGAAATTATACAATGACACGATACGACAGGCAAGAACTGATTGAAGGCTGGAACCAACAGCTGCTGGATGAGAGCAAAGTTTTGTTAGTGGGAGATGGACTGCTCTCGGAACTAACTTTGTTTGGTCTTAGCGCGATGGGTTTTGGAGATATCGAATACTTTAACCCAAAAAGTGAATCTCGTTTCAACAATGTGACCGGGAAGAGTGTTGCAGAGTTAGCGAAGAAGATGAACCAAGATGTTGAGATATTGGGGATACAGCTAGACATTTCACGCAACAGTTCTCTTTTTGGAGAATACGATCTGGCTATCGATGCAACAAATGATCCTGGAAGTAAGTTGGTATTGAGAGAGTATTGTCAGGATAAGAATGTTCCTATGCTCAGTACAAGCTCCACTACCCATGTGGGAGGAGTAGGACTGATCCTTCCCGATTCGGAGGAGCAATTGAAAGAGAACCTCCTTTTCTTGGAAAACGCTCATGCTGAGCAAGGGGTCGAAACCAGCGGTGTGATGGCGGGGATTACGGTGGAGGAAGCCAGAAAGCTGGTTGCCATATTTCCTGAGGAGAAGCTTCTGGAGGATTTGGTCTTGTATTCTCCTTTTGAACAACCGTACTTCGAGAGACATGCCATCACTGGAAGAGATGTAAGCTTGAAGGACAAAAAGATTGCTATGATCGGAGCTGGCGGATTAGGGACACCATGCGGGACTGCCCTGGTACTGAATGACGTGGGAAGGTTGGACATATACGACATGGATACTATCGAGGAAAACAATCTTAACCGTCAGTTCTGGTACTTCGGCAGGGTAGATGAGAAGAAAGCTCCTGTTCTGGCGGATAGGTTAAGATCCTTTGCCGGGACCTCGCAGGTTGATGGCTATGATCTGAAGGTTTCCTTAGAAAATGCAGATAGATTTGCTGATTATGATCTGATGATCGATTGCCTGGACAGCTTCAAGACAAGAGCCTTACTGAATTATATCTCCAGAGAACACAGCATCCCCCTGATAAGCGGAGGCAGCAGTTACCAGGCTGGGCAGGTGATAACCTGTAAGGGAGCTTGCCTGGATTGTCAGTTTGATATCCACAAGAAAGCATTGCAGAGCAGGGAAGCTGAAAGTTGCCTTGACGCTCCAACGCCAAGCGTGATAACCTCAAATCTTGTCATCGGATTCATGCAGGCTGCTCAATGCAAGAATCTTGGTACGGAACAACCTCTTCTCAAATATGTTTCTGGAGAAGAGTACAGGCTGGGAGACTTCGCTTCCAAGCAGGAATGCAGCTGTACACCAAATCAACTAAAAAAATTTGTGGAGGGATTATACAATGGGTGATGAAGATATCATGCAGGCCTTGATGGCAGATTATCAGCGCTGTAATCTCGTTGAGGTCGATCTGGCCGGTTACCAGGCAAATTATGTCCATCATCGGATCAGCGTAATCATTGATGGGGCAGTAGACGTATCTTATCAGAATTTCAAAGGATCTTTCAGTGGCATAAAAGCATATTTTTTGCACAAGTTAGTAGATCAGAAGACGATCAGACAGAAATTTAGTCTGCGCTCAGATGATTTTTTCCAGGGAGCTTTGTATGTTGATTACCTCTGTAATATCCTCCTGGGGGATTATAGGTTCATTGAAGAAAATAACTTCAGAGGCAAAGGCTTGATGGATCTGGTGCAAGACAGTGCAAGCTACTTTACAGAGCTTAGAAGGACAACATATTATGACAATCACAATAACTGCCTTGACAAATATTTCCGGTTCCGGCCGATCAACTTCAAATCAAAATTAGCTGCAGAGATTCTTCTTGATCTGACCACTGTGGAGGCTGTGAAAGACCTTTATGAAAAGGCGGAGGGAGTCATGGATCTCAAAGCTGCCTTCTTCATCGACTGTGTGATGGGTGCTTTGGGCCAGCAAGAGATTCCTGAAAATGTACAAGATGCAGTAGACAGCGATCATTTCTATGATGCCAGTGTTCTCGCTTACTCTAACCTTTATGCTACCAGAGCCGAGCAAGTCAGGCGTGAGTTGCTCAAGGACCATCAGATACTTTGGAGGGGAGGACAGATCAATGCTGGGAGAGAAGATAGAACAAGAGATGTACAGATTGCAGTTCCACGATATTGATAGATTTATCGAGTCATGCGACGACAGGGATGCAAAATTTATTATGTATACTGCTTTAAGAAAGTGCGAGAAAGCTCTGCAGAATGCAAAAGATGAGGAGGAAAAGCAGCAGGTCATAAACAATGCCTTGCTGTTCGGTAATTATCCCTGTGTTAAGCAGGCAGAGAAAGAGATGGGTATTGATGTGAGGTGGGATTCTTTTGTAAAAGAGAAAGTATTGCCTTATCTTATCGCCTATGAGACCAAAGGTGCATATTCTTTGGATGAAGAGATATTATTCCCTGCTTTGGCTGAATTGCCAGGAGATCATAGGGATGAATTGGAAGATGCGTTAAAAGGGTTGGAGAGGAATAATTACTGGGATCCGCTCCGCAAGCTGCTTCTGGCTGATCATACTGAAGATGAACGATTGATTGACAGGTATCAAAGAGAAGTATCTCTGGTCCCCGAGCGGAACGATCTGCTGGAGAAGTTGCAGAGAAATGGCATGGTTGTTGAAAAGATTATTCAGCAAGGAGACGACAGAAGATTTTACAGCAAAGATGGTTTTTTGTTTTTGGCGAAGGTTGATGGAAAGAGAGTTGTGATGAAGGAACTGCTCAGAGCGCATACGGATTGCTCCCGCCTTGATGGCCTCACTTGTGAAGAAAGGATTCTGCAAAAGCTAGACCATCCCAACATCGTGCAATATCAAGGTCTGCTTAACATTGAAGGACATGATTTTATTCTCCTAGAGTATATTGATGCTCAGAACAAACCGGATTCTGAAGAGTTTGTTTTAGAAGAGTTGCGACAGATGGCAGACGCATACAATCATATGCAGCAGCAAGGTATCCTTTATCTTGATTTCAAATCCAAGAACATCCTTTATGATGGAGAAAGATGCAAGTTAGTTGACTTCGGCTGGGCCCAGTTCAGGAAGGAGAAGAATTACACTGCTTTGTCAACGCCACGTTACATGGCACCGGAAGTACTGCTGACTTGTAAGGCAAATGAAAAGAGTGATATCCTTGGGTTAGGAATATACTTGTATGAAAGGCTGACCGGAAAACATCCTTTTACAGACATCTACATCCCTCAGCATGTAGAACTGGCCAGCCTGCTACACTTTTCTGTTGCTAACACTCTTGGAGAATACAGGAATGAGATGTGTTTGAAGAACCGGCGGTTTCAGGAAGTGATCGAAGGGATGTTGGAGAAGGATGTTGGGAAAAGGTTGGGGTGGGATGAGCTAAGATGTTTCTAGCACTTCGATTAATGGGTAAAAATTTGGCTACTCACTATTTTGGTCAAACATGTCTCTCTAAAAATTTATGTTTATACGACGGTAAAGAGCAGGTCTAGGTGAAGATAATATGTCTCTCTCAATAAAAAATTCACTCCAAAATCATCAATATTTACATCCCCTGAGTCTATTGAACATAAAAAGATGTAACCTCTGCTCTTTCTTTCATCTTTTTTAACAAAAATCTACTGTTTTATTTTATATATTTCCCTACCTATATCAGTTATATGAGAAAAGAAGAAGATAGGTGTAACGAAAATCATAACGGAGGTAAACAAAAATGAAAATCGGAATAGCAGGGGTGAGGGGTAGTATCCCTACGCCAGCAGGGAATGGACTGTTTGGCAGGGAAGTGAATACAGCAAAGTATGGTGGAAATACGACATGTGTTTATGTGGCGGCGGATGACGGCAGCCAGCATGTTCTGGATGCAGGGACAGGTATTAGGGACTTAGGTGTACACCTGGCCAGAGAAGGAGGGTTCAACGGGCAGGGAAAGCAGAAGCTGAATCTGTATATCTCACATACTCACTGGGATCATATCCAGGGATTGCCCTTTTTTGTTCCAGCTTACATCCCGGGCAACAACATCGTTGTGTTTGGGGAGGCAAAGGTAAGGGGAGTTCATCCCGATATCAAACAGTCGTTAGAAGATGCCATTGGTGCTCATTCTGACCAACCTGGGAATGAGTTGTCAGGAGTTCTGCAGGTAGAAGGGGATGGCATGCGAAGGGTGTTAGAGAAGCAGCAGGATTTCAGGAACTTTCCAGCTCCTTTGGAAGCATTACAGGGGATAAAACTGTTCTGTGACTTCATTGCCGGAGCGACGATTTATGAAACTCCGACTTTGAAGATCGATACCATGCCCCTTAATCATCCGGGAAATAGTATCTCCTACAAGTTTGTCGAGACGAAAGAGGATGGAACAACGAAGACTTTCGTCTTCTCCACAGACTTCGAACCGAACGGCAACCTGCCTGAGATGACAGAATATTGGAGAGATGCTGACCTTGTGTTAGCTGATGGCCAATATGAACCAAAAGATTCGCCGGTGAAAGGTAATCCTTTCATGGAAGGCTGGGGACACAGTGATTACCAGACGGATCTGGAGCTGGCTGCAGCGGCAGGAGTGAAACGTCTGGCTCTTGTGCATCTGGAACCAAAGATGGGCGATGAGTATTACGACGACATGGACCAAAGAGCGAAAGAAGCAGCTGCCGAACTGGGCGAGGTGAATGGACAAGCAGTTGCGGTGGAAGTAGCGAAGGAAGGGAATTGGTATGAGTTGTAGTCTGGTCAGTGAGTATTCTGGTCAATGAGGTAGTCCGGTCAGAGATGTTGGATAGAGATGTTGGCCAGCTTTATGCTTCCGCCAAGGAAGAATGGTGGGGTGGAGTGCAGTGAGGCTTAGTATAATTCATTGCACTCTGCTCCTCCACTTGATTCAAAATGTCACAAAACCTGAAAAGAATCATCGATGAAACGATTGGAGAAGAGCCGATAGAAGATGATTTTGGATTGGAACTGGAACATGATGTGAAAGGTCTGCTTAGGGAGCAGCTGAAGTTGTATGATGAGGTCATCATGGCGGCTCCTCCTTCGTTGAGGAAGAAGATTGTCGAGTTGTACTCTTCATTACTAGCGATGAAAGCAAGTTCCGTGCTGCGAATATGGTATGGAGATGCAGATGTTACTGGCAAGTATGCCAGGATTGTTGAGGAGTATGACAGATGTATGGATGTGGATAAAGAATAAATAGATACCAAAGCAGGAACTTAAGTGCCCTTTTCCAATAATATTTTATACTTCTTCTACCTGGTGCATATAAATTGAAGCCATTAGCTATTATCGGTCTTGATCCAGGAACAACAACTGCCTATATCGTACTTGGTTTGGACAGTAGCCTCATCAAAACACACTCTGCCAAAGAATTTTCTCTTTCTGAGACGATCTCACAGATAATGGAAGTCTCCCAACCGATGATTGTGGGGACTGACAAAGGT
>CAZWBB010000018.1:31831-45425 GCA_964632045.1 uncultured Methanosarcinales archaeon
GGGCGGAAGTGGTCTTTCCATCTGAAGATATGAAGAAGAATGAGAAAAAGCTTCTTCTTAAAGAATATGGGAGAACAGATAAAAAACTTGATGCACATCAACGAGATTCCCTTGCAGCTGCTCTGCTAGCCTACAAAAAATACCTGCCAAAACTGAGAAAGATCGACCAATTCATCGAGGAGCAAAACTTGGAAGAAAGGAGGGGAGAGTTCACGAAGATTGCATTAAAAGAAGACATCAATTTTTCCCTAATCAAGGAGATGCTTACAAGGAAGACGCCCGAAAGCAAAGTCATCAAGCAGGTTGTAAAAGAAGAGAAGATCACCAAAAAGGACTATATTGTTCTGTATGAGAAACTCAGTCTGATGAAAAAAGAGAAATTCCGGCTGGAAGAGAAGATCAACAAGTTGCGGCAGAATCTACGTCTTGCCAGGAAGGGCAATCTCTCTTTGAAGAAGAGAACCAGCAACTTTGACAGGAAACTTGATTCTTTGCTCAAGTTTAAAGAAGAAAGAATCGTTATGCAGGGGAGGACGATAAAGCAGCAGGAGGAAGAGGTCTCATCCCTGAAAAGAGAGATAGAATCATTGTATGCTTTTATTGAGAAAGTTCCCCATTACCGCCTGTTGAAACGGCTACCTTCGTTGGGTTCAGATGGATTTACCAGGAGTAACGAGACCCTGAAGATAAGAGATAATGATTTGCTGCTGGTCGAGGACGCTTTTGTCTACTCGGAAAAGATTGTTGAGGGCTTGAGGGGAAGAGGGATCATCATCATAAGCCATAAGAATATTCCAAAGACAATCAAAGAGGAATTCAGGACGGCGATACTGAAAGAAGGAGGGATTCTTTCAAAGAATGCTTTCTTTGCTTTAGTCAGGGGTGAGATTCTTGAAAGTCAGTCTGAGAAAGAGGATATGATCGGAAGGATCGTAAAAGAGCATCAGGAGAGACATTAATCATCCCAGCTGAGGGGGACTCTTTTGGGCCGACTTACCCGTTTTTCCTGCTGAGCTACGATTTCATCCCCTTTATCATAGATTCTCAGAACCACCTGGGAGAGGCGATCGTTTAGGCATTGGGTATCGGCTAACCTATCAGCCTCATCCTTTGTGCGTACTGCTCTGTCTAAAAGGTATTCTGGAATCACTAAGTATTTTTCATCTGTCATAACTGCATCTGTTAAAGTAGATGTTTTAAGTTTTGTGAAAAATGGTAGAATGACTCAACCAGAAAGAATGTCCATTTCTTTTAGTTCATCTGCTATGCTTAATGAAAATCTCACAGCTCCTTTTGCATTGAGATGTGATTTGTCAACGAAGTATTCATTGGTGTAGACCGTGTCCCCTCCAACATAGGAATTATCTTCGTTCGCAAGAATAAGAGGCATAATTTGGTTATTGTATCTACTCAAGTATTCTGCATCAAAAGAAGCCATTTTTGCTTGTGAGAATGGCATTGTTACATAAACAATCCTGATCCCATTTTGGTTACATAATTCGATTATTCGTTTAAAATAATGGACAATTGTTGGTGATGGCTGGAAATTAACTCTCTTGGTTGCTTGACGGCCCAGAGGAATTTCCATTGACCTTGTTCCTTGATAATTGTAGCCCCTGAAATGTGAGTTAAGTTGATACCTTCTCAAGTTTTTATCTTGTCTCAGGAAAAGACTGTTTCTTATCTCTGGGGAAAATAATGGTAAATACTTTATTTTCATCCCAAAATATTTTATCCAAAAGTATTTACTTTGAATTCTTAAATCATTTTTATTATTTAGTGATACGGTGTAAATATCTCCTATTGTCTTTCTGTCAAAGAAACCAAATTTTACCGTTCTTTCCATGAATGAACTCTGTTCCTGAATGTGTTGTGGTGCGAATGATAAAACTAGTACCTCTGGCTGTTCATTTTCTAAATATTTCTCTAGCATATAGTAAACTTCAATAGGGGTGGCTCCTGGAGCAGCTAAGTTGTAGGAATTATTGCCAATTAATTGAGGTATCAGTCCCGCATGGGCTCTTGAGTCACCCATTATTATCACATCCGGGCTACCATCGCGGTTTTCGATGAGATCCAATGGCACTTTCCACATAGGGTAATCCTCAGAGAAATAGGTCATTGGAAACAAGTGCATATATGTCGAAAAAATAGTCTGTATAAAAATAACAGAGAATGCAAGAATGGCAAGGCTCTTTACGAATTTTATTTTTTCTGATCTCATTTTTAAAATTGGAAATAGATGAACTCTTTGTTACCAAATTCACCAAAGATAATGATGGCAAATATTATCGCTAGATACAAGGTCAGCTTAACAAAGCCTGGACTTCTACAAAATATCTTCTCTACTGAAGTCTTCTCTTGGAGAATGTTGACGGATACTACAATGACAATTGAGACAAGAGCGAATACTAGCTCGGTCCAAGATAAACCTATGTACACATTTGAGAGATTTAAATTAATATCAAACAAAATGTTTCTGAATATATCCGCTGCATCTTTTATCGTATTGGCTCTGAAAAAGATCCATCCAATATTGACAAGGAAAAATGTCATCCCCACCTGTAACATTGAGTGGAAGCGTGGTAGTTGCATCAAATGGAGCTTTGAGGTTATGAAATATCTCCATTTTCTGGTCATTGAAGAAGCAACAAGATATAGGCCATGCACCCCTCCCCATATCACAAATGTCCAGTTAGCCCCGTGCCATAAGCCACTGATTAAGAAGACTACAAGCAGGTTGTAATAGAATCTTAACCTGGGAACTCTACTACCTCCAAGGGGGATATACACGTAGTCTCTGAACCAGGTAGAGAGTGAAATGTGCCACCTCTTCCAGAACTCAGAGATTGATTTTGAAAAGTATGGCCTCTTGAAGTTCTGCATAAGCTTTATTCCCATAACTTTTGAGGTGCCAATGGCAATATCTGAGTATCCAGAAAAGTCACAATATATCTGAAAAGCAAAGAAAATTGTAGCTAAAATCAACGGAATGCTTGAATACTCATTTGGACTGCTATATATTTGATCTACAACAATCGACAATCGGTCGGCAACAACTATTTTCTTGAAGAAACCCCATAGCATCAGACGAAAGCCTTGAGTTACCCTTTCATAATCGAAAAATACTTTTTCACGTAGTCTTGGAATAAGATTTCTTGCCCTTTCGATCGGGCCTGCCACCAATTGAGGGAAGTAGGAAACGTAGACAGCAAAAATTCCGAAATGTTTCTCAGGTTTTATCTTTCCTCTATAGACATCAATTGTATAGCACAATGATTGGAAAGTGTAGAATGAAATTCCTACAGGTAGAAGTAACTTTACTGTCAGCGGATGCATGTTTATAGTAAATATGCTCAAAAGATCCCTTAACGATTCGCTGAGGAAATTGAAGTACTTAAAAAATATCAAAATACCTAGGCTGACAATTATACTTAACAGAAGATAGATTTTCCGGATTTTATCGTTGTTTGTCTTATGTATGCCTAATCCACATGAATAATTTGCTATCGTTGAAATAAGTATTAGTATTACATATTCGGCTTTCCAACTCATATAGAAATAATAGCTTGATATTAGCAGCAACACCCAACGGTGTTTATGTGAAATGCTAAAGTATATAATCAGAACAATTGCTAAAAAGATTAGGAAGTGTATTGAATTAAACAGCATTGTATAGAGCCTTCATGGACTTCTTTGTCTTGGTGTACCTTTTAAGTTTTGTGAAAAATACAGAAAATAAGATAAATGATAATATTTTTCCTACTGGTAATGGCAGGAAAAAAGGGGAAGCGTCGTAACAGAATGAAACTAGGTCTTGCTCTTGGAGCAGGTGGAGCAAGGGGACTGATCCATGTGGGTGTGCTTAAAGTATTGCACAAACACAAGATATATCCCGATTACCTGGCTGGCACATCGATGGGGGCAGTAATGGCAGCTGTCTATGCCGCTGGTCATTCTCCTGAGGAGATCGAAGAGATCGCCAAGACGACTGACTGGAAGAATATTGTTGATTTTACCGTGCCAAAGGCAGGGCTGATTTCAGGGAAGATGGCTGAGAGAAAGATCAGGCGTTTGGTCAATGATAAAGATTTTAAGGAATTAAACATTCCATTGCAGGTTGTTTCATATAACCTTACAAAAAGGGAAAGAGTCGTCTTTGTTAGGGGAGATGTTGCTGAGGCCGTGTGCGCTTCCATCTCCATTCCTGGCATCTTTGCTCCATTGAAACTGGGTCGCCAAAATTTTGTAGATGGGGCGATCTCCGATCCGACACCTTTCGATGTGGTGAGAGAGATGGGGGCTGATGTGGTTATTGCTGTCGATCTGTTCAGCGAGACCAAGAAAGCAGAAGGTCCGGTGGTGAGGGAAGAAGGACTCTTCAGCGAGCTGCGAAAAGAGTTCGTGGCCACAGAACTTCTTAACGTCAAAAATTATCTTTTTCCCAAACGATGGCCGCGTTTTTTCAGGAGGATGATGGGTTGGCTTTTTGACAGGCTGCTTTATCCGGCCAAGGTGCTGCGTATTATGACAGGAAGAGAACTTCCCATGATCACCAAAGTGATGTATGACACGGTTAATGTCCTCACCAACAACCTGGCCAAAGAGCGACTGAAATCTGCTAAAGTGGATGTGAAGATCACGCCTTCCTGCAAAGGGATGCATTGGGCCGATTTCAATAGGGTGGGGGAGTTCGTACGGATCGGAGAGAAGGCCATGGAAAGGAAGATTGGGAAATTGAAAAGGAAACTGGGGAAAGAAGATTGAATTTACTCATCTAGTAATCCTTTAGGAAATAAATTGAACAAAACCTGTTCTTTAACAATATAATATTCCTGGGTTTCGATGATGTCCCCGAAGTTCTTACGTAATGTCCTGGATAGGTAGTCAATTCCATCGGCGTTCCTGAATGCGCAGTCGAAGATTAGGGTTGAAGTCAACACATCGTAGAAAGCGTAAGTGACATCGTTATTGACCTGGATGGATTTTTTAATCTCTTCAGTTTTTACCTGAGATGCATTGCTGAGCTGGATCCTGTAGAGGTAGGTTGTATAACCAAGTTTCTTCAGGGAAATTTCAGAAGAGAACTTAATGAGGAGACCTTTCTCCTGCAAATTTCTCATCCTATAACGGACAATGTCGATGCTCAGGCCCAGTTTTTGGGCAATCTTAAGGTAGTGCAGTGAGGAATCCTGGCAAAGCAAGTGCATAATCCTTCTATCAGTCATGTCAACGTCATATCTCTCTTTGGTTCTCTTTCTTGGAGCCACTTCTTCAACTTTGATATCTTTGTAGAAGTCTTTCATCAGATGCTCTACTCTTAATATCTCTTCTGAAATGTGGGTTTTATACTTGTTCAGTTTGCCGCTGAAATGGACAATCATATCATCGATTATTTTGCATATCTGTCCAACATCTTTGTACACAAACTCTACGAATATATCCCATTGCCCGGCTAAAACCGCTACCCAATTGGAAAAGTCATGGTTTTTGAAGTAATCCAATATCTCTGGGTTTTCATAGATATCATCGTTGAATTTCAACATCAGCGTAAATGTGGACAATTTCAGCGCCCCAATATTCACAACTGCACTGAAATTCTTGATAATTCCTTGTTTTAAAAGACGCTCAATACGGTACTTTACAGCGTTCTTACTCAACCCAATCTTTCGCGAAAGTTGGGTATGGCTGGTTCGAGCATTAATAGAGAGGTAATAAAGCAGTTTCTTGTCTTTTATGTCAAAATTCTGCATGGTGCTGGTGAAAAATAGCAATCCTATATAAATTTATCCAAAAAAATACAAAAATACAAGGACAACATTGATATAATTCGGTAGTCTCCACTTATCAGTGGTGAATGTGGGAAAACTGAGGTGGGAAAAATGACAACAAATCAAATTGATGACGCAATCAAGAATATTCAAAGGGAAGTGATAATAAGCCGCGTTTGGGGGAGTTTAAGCCTTGGTCCTGGTAGAAGGGGAAGTAATGATAACTGGAAGCCAAAACATGACATAAGAGAACTGAAACAAGTTGTGGCAGCGCTAATACATAATAATCAACATGTAGCAAATATGGATGGGGTGTCAATAAAGATCAAAGAGGCAGTACCACCCAAAGTTAAGACAAGCATGTCAATACAATAGGGGGAAACAAAAAATGTCAGACTTCATGAATAAATTCCTGCTTTGGAAACCATTGAAGGTTACCAGCCTTATTATGTACATCCTGGTGATCCTGCTGGTGCCGATCAGTGAATTCTGGTCTGTAATCATACTTTTTGCACTAATCTGCTTGTGGAGCAGAGTTCCTTGTTTATTATCAATGTTTACAAAAGATTTGGATGTGATCGATTTTTTTACGGTGATGCTGGCGATCCATGTTGGTGGCATCTTTGGCGGTGTGTTTGGAGCAGCCATAATGATGTTTTCCCGGATCTTCGGGCCAAATGAGTGGTTTTTATACACGCTTAAAGACTCCATTAGCATCATGATTTGTGGGTTTTTAACACCAGCATTTTACTTTGTGTTTGGTTCGGCGTTGTATGCACTGTACGCTTTCACACTGTTAAGATGGATCATCTACCTGATCCTGACATGGGTTATCGAACCTGAATATATGAGCCTTGAACTTGGGCTTTGTACGGTGGGATCATTGAAATCTTACCTGTACAATACCTTTGTGATGGTCACTTTTGAAGGGTTCCTGGCTACAGTCTTCGTGGGTGGTATCCACTTCAGCGTCGGTCTGTTCCTTTGCGCCACAGCAGTTGTCGGTTTTTTTGCTCTGCTGGGAAGGATCGGCAAGTTGCTGGAAAGAGTAATACCTCAAGGCAAGGAGCAGATGTGGGTTCAATAATTTTTATTTCTATTATTGTTGCAATTTCTTAATACTTCCCATGTCACCGTACTTAACATGTACTTTTTCTCCAGATTTAGAATGTTGTAAAAGAATATCCTTGCCCATCAACCTGACTTTGAATTCTTCGCCGCCATAGTTTACCAGGTCACCTTTCCTGAATGTTGGCGAGCGGAAAAGAACAGTAACTCTGAATAATTCTTTCCCTTTCTTCTTAGTATGAAGAGAAGCGGTTACTTTCAACTCACCGCCAAACCGCTTCTGGAGTTTTTTTCCCACAGCGCGGGTCAGTTCATTATCGAACAGAAAGTAATCAAGGCCATTCTTCACTTTGGAAACTTTGGAGATAGGCAATTTGACTCTTACCATCTCCTTTTCAGCAAAATCAACTACTTCCTGGGAGACCTCTCTAAGCTGTAGGATCGCTTCGTAGTAATCTGGATGTTTACCGACAACGTCTCTTACCATGATGGAGATGAATGACTGGTTATATTTTAATCTTTGCAAAACTACGGCTCCGTAGAAATGCTTACTTCGTCATTTTCAATGACTACGTATTGCCGTGGCTGCTCGGCTTACTTTTAAGACGAGCCTCACGGACGCCACATCTTGGCAATAACAGCATTTCTACGGAGCCCAAAACTACTCTACTAAATGACGTAAGCACCATTTCAGCAAGATTTCGGACCTTTCTGGCCAAAAAGCGCCTATTTTTTTCTCCTTTCTCAGTGTGTCAAATAAGGAAAGCAGAGACCTAAGAGTATGACGTTCCAGACTTGGATTGGCAGAGAACATCCAGGAATTAGCTACTCTTATCTTTTTCATCTGAAACAATAATTCAACTAGTGAGTATACCGATCGTATAATCTCTGTAATTAGCTGCCCTTCCTTTATCTGCTGCTCTTTCTTCAGGAGGACATCAAAGAATGAATACAATGAATCTTCTTTTTCACTAATAAACCGTATCTTTTCCTCGTCGGTGCGCATGTAATGGTTCTCCTGGGATTGTGGAAGGGCAGCAAGCAGGCTTGTAAGTAATGGGCCGTCAGGAAGTTTTCTTCTGGATGCAATCGAGGCCATCTCCTCAAGTCTTTCTTTTACTGCTGTCAGGGAATGCTGAATGTATGTACCAAACTGGGCTAACTCAAGGGGTTTCCTGACTTCCGCTTCAGAAAGATGATGAAATTCCCTCTTCAGAACTGCGATCAGAAGCTGCAGAGGTTTCAGATGCTCCTCAAACAGTGCAGAAATTTCGCCGGCAACTTCCTCAAAGGCGGGCATAGTCTTTGCACTTTGTATCCTCCTGAAAAGGTCTCCTGGGGGTGAAAGGGCATCCTGCAGCTTTTCCTGGTGCTCTTCCATCTTGTTGATGGTTGCCAGGAATGATTCTGGCATCTGACCAGAAGCAATCATGCTTCTTGCACGTTCTTCTATCAACGTGATTACGTGAGCAATATTCTGCCCCAGAATTGTGGCCGAACGGGATTCTTTTACAAGCACTTTCATGTCCTTCTTTAATTCCTTCTCTATAGCTTTCTCCATCATCAGAACTTTGTCCCAGGATTTTTTCTGTCTGCCAACTTTATCAAGAACAACAAAATCTTCCTCTATCTCGTGTATCTGCTCTTTAATCTTTTCAAAAAAACCTTCCTCAAGTGAGACCTCTCTTATAGCTTCAGATAATGATTCCACCAATTCCCTGGCTGATGACATGATGATAAAGCAATATTGGGTACTTTAATAATCTTTCTCAGATTCAGATGTTACGCTTGTCCCTGAGAATTGTCCCTAAGAGTTGATGCGCATTGATCAGTGATTCAGCAGCAAGGTCCAGTTCAAGGCCTTTCTTTGAGGCAAGATCTTTGATCTGCATGTAAGCATTTATCGGCGTCTCATTTGTGTGGGCTGAGATATAATACGCATTGACCGCGATCGCATAATGTGGATGTTCGTCTGGGATGGTCCTGGAGGCGAAATCCCTTACTTCAGCAAGGATTTTTTCCGGTTCGTGGTCAAGAAGAAAAGCAGTTTCCACTACACGGAGAGCATAACGTAAAGACATGCTTCCGGATGCGTACTTGTTCGCTTCCCTCAGTAGATGATCTAAAGCTACTTTTCCATCCCCCATGCAAAGGTGGGAAAGGAGTGTTATTTAAAGATTTGTGGAAGTAAGATTTAAATAATTCAGGGAGGATGAGGAAAAAACATGCTAACCAACGAAGCTAAACAGGAGCTGGAACATCAGCAGTACCGATTGGTAGGAGAACATTCCGCCGTCAAGGTATGCGGATGGACCAAAAATATGATACGCGGTAAGGGCGGCTGCTATAAGCTAAAGTTCTACGGAATCATGAGCCATCAATGCCTGCAGATGACCACTTCCTTGAGCTGTGCTAATCGCTGTGTTTTCTGCTGGCGGGGGTATAAAGCTCCAGTCTCCAAAGAATGGAACACTAATGTAGACGATCCGGAAGGTATCTTACAGGGTAGTATTACTGCTCATCATAAGCTGCTGGTCGGTTTTGCCGGTTCTGACAGCAAGAATGAGAAGCTCTATGAAGAATCCAAAAAAGCAAAACATGTTGCCTTGTCATTGACGGGAGAACCGATAATCTATCCAAAGATCAATCAGTTCATCAAGTTGTGTGATAAAGAAGGGATCTCCACTTTCCTTGTTACGAATGGTCAATATCCGCAGGCGATCAAAGACCTCGCACCGGTCACTCAGCTTTATCTTAGTCTGGATGCACCTGATGAGAAGCTGCTGAGAGAGATCGACGTCCCTTTGTTTAAAGATTACTGGGAGAGGATGTTGCAGAGCTTGGATGCATTGAAAGAGAAGAAACAAAGGACATGCATCAGGATAACTGTGATCAAAGGAATGAATGATCTTCTCCCGGAGAAATATGCAGAATTGATCGAGAGAGGTAATCCTGATTTCATCGAAGTGAAATCTTACATGCACGTCGGGGCATCGCAGCAGAGGTTGAAGAGGGAAAACATGCCTCTGCATGAAGAGATCGTGCAGTTTTCAGAAAAGCTGCTGCCACATTTGCCGGATTATGAGATTGTTTCTGAGCATGTCCCTTCCCGGGTAGTCCTGCTGGCCAGGAAGAAGTATAAGAAGAAGGACGGCTGGTATACCTGGATTAATTTTCGGAAGTGGAAGCAGTTGGTTAATTCAGGTAACGAATTTTTGGTGGAGGAATACTGGGAGAGGATTCCTGCAGTTGGATTGTCGGGAAAAGGGACAGTTGATGAGATGGAGTTGTTTTAAGGTTTTTTGGATATTATTGCAAGCAGCAAAGAAACTGCCAGCTAAGGCTGCTTGTTAGTTTTCTCAAATATTTGTTTTTTCTTACATTTTTCCGAAATGTTTATATAGTAACTCTAAGTTTCTATAAAGTAACCTGGTGTTACTATGGTTTCATTAACCCAAAAAGAAAGAGAAGCTTTACTGATCCTATTCAAGGATTTTACTAACTTCTATAATGCCAACTCCATAAGTAAAATCTTAATGATATCTCATGTTGGCGCTCAGAAGATATTCAAACGCCTTCAGAAGGAAAATTTGGTTACCAGTAGAAAAATCGGAAAATCGATAATCTATAAACTGTATCTGGAAGATACTTATGTCAGACAACTGATTGCTTTCCTTCTTGCTGATGAGGCCAATAGCTACAGGAGGTGGAAAGAAGAGTTCAAAGATCTGTTTAAGAGAGACAGAATTGTGATGATGTATGGCTCAGCAGTAAAAAATTATTCTCAGGCAAGAGATATTGATATCATGATTGTGATGGATAAGAGAGACATCAGAGAAGTGAATTGTGTCATTAAAGAAAAAGTATTACCTAAGAAAATCCACGCCATCAAACTAACTCATGATGATTTATTGAAGAATCTCAAAAGGAAGGATAAAGTTGTAGTTGATATCATGAAAAATGCTGTTGTTCTTTGTGGACAGGATAAATATTTGGAGGTTTTAAAAGATGTCACAAGCTTCTAAGCATGTTGAATGGTGCTTAAGAAAGGCCGAGAGAGAGGTTGAAGAATGTAAAAAACTAGGAAAAAGGCCAAAACACCGAGGATTAATAAAATCAGATACTGATATTGAAGAAGAAGTGAAAGCTGCTTGTCTCATAACCATGAATTGGAAATCTACCTACTAGCCACCAACTTCTCATGTGATTTATACAGTTCTGCAGAAAGAAGATAAGCACTTGCTTTCATTTGAGTGATCTCTAATTTTGGGCTCTGTGGGACCGTGTCCAGACATCTTACAAAGTCGACGTAATCCCGCTGGTTGGCTTTGTTATATTGCGGAGACATGGTTACAGCGTGGCTTGTCCAGCATTCGACCCTCTGCGCCCCGCATTCCTTGAATATTCGACCTGCGTTGAATCCTGTACCCCCGCTGGCAAACATGTCATCGATGATGATGTAGATACCTTCAGGATCGATGTTGTCAGGAGTTATCTGGCTGAATGGCTTGAACTTGGATGTGAGCTCGCCGTAATTGATACGTGATTTGTGTAGGTAAGCGATCAGGGCATAGAATTCTTCCGGTGACAGGTCAGGGTTAGCCCTCTCGATAAAGTTTTCGATCCTTCTTTCTGTTCCGTCATCCACACATACACCATAAAGATAGATATTTTTCTTCTTGGCTTTAAGTTCGGAAAATATCTCTTGAAAAGGTCTTAGTTTAGGCATGATCTCTTTTGCCTTTTCACCACTTAGACCAAGTTTGTAGGGGTTGGTTGATCTTCCGGAATGGAATGGATTGATATTATGATAATCGATGCCAAATTCTTCTGCTATCTGCATCGCTTTTTTGAATGTGTATCGATAGTCAGGAATGTATTAAGTCCGTCATTGGCAAAATCTTTCATGGTCATCCTTAACGAATCAAACTGGAAGAACCCACTTTTGCGGTACTTCTCAACGCTGTGTGACCGGACATAAGCATGATAAGGTGCTATCAAAGTCCTTTGCAGAGTTTCTACTTCGTTAATCACATTAAAGAAGCCGCGTACGGTCATGATGTGATCATTTACAGACACTTTTCGATTAGGAGTGAGGAGATGTTCCACCAAGGCTACATGCTTGCCCCGGATTACGTCTTTCAGTTCATTCCTGCCAATATCTACCTGAACTTCCATGTCCGGGAAGTAATCTGCGATCGCCGGTGTACGATAGTTCTTCTGCAATTCTTTGTCAATATCGCGGCATTTTCTGCTAAGCAGCAATTCTACCTGGTCTTCCAGACCAAAATCCTTCTTGAGAATCTTATGGATATCCTTCGCAAGTTGTGCTGTATCATGACCTGAGCACGCCACTAGCAGCAACTTGGTTTTACCATACATCAGACTGAAGAGTTTACTCACCCTTTTTATGTTTTTCTGAACAGGAGTACAGCAATCAGTAATAAATGGAAAGGTTTGCTGAATAATGGATTATGCCGGCTCCATCCAAAAAAACATTGTGGGGCTGGTCAGAGCGGAGTGGTAGGCAAAATCCGACCTTGGGTTTTGTTTCGCATGGCTCACAAAACGTCGGATTTTAGTAGCTTCTAGGAACAGTTACTTCCCACCCGCCTCCCCTAATTGACCTAGCCCCCTATTTTTTGGATGGAGCCGATTACGCCAAAAACCTTATAAAACAGCCGCTTATTGCTTACATATGACACTTACAGATAAGGAAAAAGCGGTATTGAGGGCTTTGGTAGAGAAAGAGATCGAAGATATGGGAAAAGAGAAATTGTTCATCAGCAATTCTCCTTTCCTCAACAAGGTAATCAGGGATGATCCGGATGTCCCTTTCCTGAAGAGCGAAGCACTCTATCAAGAGTTCCTGCAGGAACTGCTTAAGAAATTATAAGATGGCAAAAGAAAAGGAAGCTGAGTCTCCTACCGGCGATGAGGATATGAAACAGAAGTATATGCAATTCCAGTTGATCAACCAACAGCTTGAGCAGGTCTCGCAGCATTTGGAGATGCTTAATCAACAGAACGCTGAACTGGAAATATCGATTGGAGCGGTTGGGGAGTTAGGGAAAGCAAAGGTAAATGATGAAGTACTTGCTCCCATCGCTAACGGAATATTCTTTAAGTCAGAACTTAAGGACAACAAGAAGTTGGTAGTCAATGTCGGTTCTAACATCACTACTGAAAAAACAATTGATGAAGTAGTGGAGTTGTTGAAAGATCAGCAGGAGAGAATTACCCTGCAGATCAAGGAGGCCGACATGATTTTGCAGCAGTTGAGCGAGCAGGCAATGAAGATTTATGAAGAAGTGGAAGGGAGTGCCAAAGAGGAGTGAATATGTTTGGAAAACTCAAGGAAAAACTGAAGAGCGCCTTGAATATTTTTTCTAAGAAGACTGAAGAGGAAGCAGAAGAGAAGGTAGTAGAGAAAGTTGTAAAGGTAAGGAAAGAGGGAGGAGCAGATAAAAAGAAGAAAGAAGCAGAGAAAAAGAAGGCTGAGAAGGAAGCGAAAGCTGAGGAAGAGAAGAAGAAAGAGGTAGCAAAGAAGAAAGAGGAAGCTGAGAGGAAGAAAGAAGAGGAAAAGAGAAAAAAGGAAGAGAAGAAAAAAGCGGAAGAGGAAACAAGGAAGAAGGAGGCTGAGAAGAAAGCTGAGGAAGAAAGAAAGAGGAAAGAAAAGGAGGCTAAGAAGAAAGCAGAGGATGAAAGAAAGAGGAAAGAAAAGGAAGATAAGAAGAATGATAAAGAAAAAAGAA
>CAZWBB010000019.1:0-45075 GCA_964632045.1 uncultured Methanosarcinales archaeon
AGGTTACTTGGGATTATTCCCATTTAATCTTTTTTAGGAAGGGAGTTCTAAGGAGGGTTAAGCTTCGGGGGCTTCATGCCCCCGCAAGACTAATGTAGTTAGTCGCAGAGTTTGAAAACTCCCTTATATAGAGTATCGTTGCCCCCTAAAAAAAAAGTTCTTTGAGTATCTAAAGAATTAGAAAATTATTTAAGTACCTAGTAATTAGTTATCATTGAGGTGTTAGGTTGAAGAATAACATTCATAAATTATTTTTGTTTGTAGCGATTCCCATAATCTTATTAATAACAATTTCATGTTCAAAAATCCCAGAAAATGTTGTTGGTTTTGCTGGTCATGGAGGAGATGATCAACTTGAAACCATAAGGCCTGATAGATATTATCAATTGATGGGTGGTTATGGCGGTGCTGATCCTACAGTATCAGCCAATTTTCCAAGGCAAGATGCGGCTGATGATTTAACGTTAAATTATTTTCCTTCTTTTGGAGATGCCTTCTGTGAAAATAACGGTTTAATTGAATTGTCTAGAAAAAATGCAAATTATTGTAAATTCAATACGTTTGCAAAAAGTAGTCCCTGGAAGACAGTTGGTAAATATGTACTTGTTCTACTTCCGGAAAATAAAGTGGCCATTAATGTTCAATCCATTGAGGTAGATATAGGAAAAGTTATTGTCAAAAAAAAATCAAATTCATGGACTGGAATTAATATCTTTTATAATCCGAGCCCGGACTTAAATGTTAAAGAAGGATGGGTAAGAATATCTTATTGTAAGCTTAGTAGTAAACAAAAAAGCAAAACCTGTAGAATTAACTTACCTGGAGATCAATACAGAAAAAGATTCAATACAGTAGGAAAGTTACTTATTTCGCGTGCGAATGTACCGTCAAAAAACCCTTCTTCTTTTATTAAAGATATTCGTATTGAGGGAAAATTGGTCGATGTTGTTGGAAAAGATGGGAGTTGTGAAATCTCCGGCGAATGTAGCTACGGTTTAACTTGTGATTATGTTTGTGAAGATAATGGGGATTGTAGCAAGATTTGTTTAGACAAGTTGGAGGAGGGAGAAACTTGTGAATTAGAAATATACAAACCTTGTCAGTCTCCTTATACATGTATTTCTAAACTAGTACCAGAAGAGACTGATGTTTTTGTATATAAAGAACTGAGTTTTGTAGACAGACGTTGTCGGAAAAAACTTCCAAAGGAAGGGCCTTGCGCTTACGATACTCACTGTGTAAGTGGTAGATGTGAGGAAGGAAGATGTCAGAAAGAAGCTAGTGAATATGAGTTGTGTAATCATATTTATGGATGTTCGTGGCACGACTTAACATGTAGACAGCGAACTAATAAAAAAAATGAATTTTATGGTGACCTTGTTTGTTTAAAGAAACTCTGGAATGGTAGAATTTGCGAGAGTACTTTCCAATGTGAAGATGGTTTGGTTTGTCGCCGTTACTATAAGGGAGATAAATCCGGCTGGACAAGCGATCCAAAGTATAGGTGTAAAAATCCTGTAACTAAAAATGGGCCTTGTGAAGATGGGAAGAATCAATGTGAAGAAAATTTAAAGTGCTTTGAGGGGAAGTGTATGGCAAGGGGAATAAAACAATCTAGAGAAAACGCTAATTTGTGTGCTCCAACTTCAGCTGAAATGGCTTTAAAGATGTTAAACGTTCATAGTGATAAAGATCAATATGTGATTGGGGAAGCTATCTGTGAGATGGTTCCTGCTTATCAAGTGGCAAACCCTAGTTCAAACGCTTTAGATTGCTCATGGCCAGACAATTTTCAGGAAACGTACCAACCGATTCTGAGTGACTACTTAAGTGACTTGGGTTTAAATACAGAGAATACTGCAACTAGCTACAATTCTCAAACGGGTTTAGTACCACAAGAAAGATTTAATGAGATGGTGAATCATGTCCGCCTTGGTAGACCAGTAATTATTCATGTGCAGGGACATTATATGTTAATAATTGATTATGATGATTCAGCGGAGATGCTTTACCTCAATAATCCCAGTGATGGCAAAACGAGAAAAGTTAGTTATTCTGATTTTAGGGATAGGAATAATCACTGGTACAAATCAAATAAAAAGTCTTGGGATGGAAGATATTTAGCTATTTGGAATTAAATTATTATTTAATTTGTTTTACTCAAAGAACCGTAACAAAATAGAGTTTTACTTCTACAAAAAGGGCAACGACACAAAAAGTGTGTAGATTTAGTTTTTCTACAAAAGGGAGTTTTCAAATTAAGCTTAACTCCATATAAGCTGAAGTTGGCTGTAGGTCGGAAATTTCCGGAGTAGAGTGCTTCTACTGAAGGTCGTAACATCGTAATTCTGGACTATTCTTAGTAGTGACGCTTATAAAACCCACTGGTCAAGTCCGGACAAAGTATATAAGTGAGCTTTCTTACAATGTTACTATGAATGTTGGAGAACTTATCAGAAATGAGGGGTTGAGAAGAGGTTTGCGTTTTGAGACAATTCGGACTTATATTTACGTTTTGAACAAATTCTTCCGGATCTATAGAAAAAATCCGTTTGAAGTAACTAACTCGGACATCGTGAAATATATTGATCAGATGCATAAATGGAGAAAATCGGATAACACTATAAACGTTCACTTGAGCGCTTTAAAATTCTTCTATGAGAACGTTCTTAATAAGAAACTGACAATAAATATTAAACACAAAAAAGTAAGAAAGTCATTGCCAGAGTTTCTTACAAAAGAAGAAACAACGCAATTATTTGGTGTAATAACTGACCCAAGACATCAATTGATGATTAGATTGTTGTATGCAACAGGGATGCGTGTGTCTGAATTAGTTAGATTGAAAGTTAAAGACTTTGAGTTTAATGAAAATTATGGTTGGGTGAGGAATGGAAAAGGAGGGAAAGATCGGTTATTTGTTATAGCTTTGAAGTTGAAGGATGAACTACTAGATTGGGTTAGAAGGAATTGTTTAATAGATGATAATTGGTTGTTTCCAGGACAAAGCGGACACATCTCAACTTCTACCATCCAATTAATAATCAGGAAAGCAGCGAAACAAGCCAAGATCAAGAAGAATGTACACCCACATACGCTAAGACATTCGTTCGCAACCCATTTGATTCAGAATGGTTATGCCGTTACTGAAGTGCAACCATTGCTGGGTCATGGAAATCCCAACACGACAATGATTTATCTGCATATGGCCTCCCCTAATCTGTTGAAAGTCGAGAGTCCTTATGATAGTTTAACATAATTGTTATAAAGTATACTAAAGAAGGCTGCTAGGTTGGTGTATCAGCGTAGGACTGCCAGTGAAACAACTTGACCAGTGCCAGACATCCTGTACCCAGCAGATTTTGGGTGTTCACAGCTTCTTATATAAACCCACTGGTCACTGGTCAACCTCACGTAGGACTTATAAAGAAGTACTGCCACTATAGTAACTGCAATCATGAATTGTGGTTGCACCTCGCCATCTGTGTCATTGCAGATGGTCTGAAATAAAATGCGAAAGCAAGAGGTGGTTTGTATGACACAAACACAACAAATAGAAGAAAAGGTTCAGGCCAATATGCCTGAAAAAAAGTTTAGAGCAGGAGCTATTTCTGCAACCATCTGGCTGAATAAAGGCCAGAACGCTAATGGGGAGCCTGTTGAGTACAGGACGATTTCCATCGAGCGGAATTATACCGACAAGGACGGCAAATGGCAGTCCACAAACTCTTTGAGAGTTAATGATCTGCCTAAAGGATCTCTCGTTCTGCAAAAGGCCTACGAATATCTTGTATTTAAGGAACAAGACTTGTTTAATGGAGGAAGTGCTTAGGCACTTCCTTTTTTATTGAGGTGAAAAAATGTCAGAATTAAAAATGGAAATGAAAAGCCCAAAAGTGGAGAGTAATAATGTTGGTGTGAAGGAAGAACCAAAGAAGGAATCAAAAATTGAACCCAAAGTGGAACAAAAAGAGCCAAAAGTCCATGATCTCCCAGGAGTGGGAGCGGCTACAGCTGAAAAGCTGGAACAGGCCGGTTACAGGGACATGATGGCTATTGCCGTGGCTACTATCAGTGAACTTGTTGAATCGTCAGGAGTTTCTGACGCTGTCGCCAGGAAGATGATCAATGCTGCAAGAGATAGCATGAAAATGGGCTTTGAGACAGGCGCGGATGTTCTGAAGAAAAGAGAGATCGTCACCAAAATCAGTACCGGAAGCAAGAACTTTAATTGTTTGATGGGCGGAGGTTTTGAGACTGGTGCGATAACAGAATGTTTTGGCGAATTTGGTAGCGGGAAAACGCAGATCGCTCATATCCTAGCTGTGAATATCCTGAAGGAGGATCCAGATAATGTTGCGGTTTTCATTGATACTGAAAACACCTTCCGACCGGAGAGAATCAAACAACTTGCTGAAGGGGCCGGTCTGAATACTGAGGATGCACTCAACCGCATCATGGTGGCGAGGGCATATAACTCTGATCACCAGATGCTTTTGGCAGAGAAAGTAGAAAGTCTTATCAAAGAACAGAAAAAGAAAGTACGCCTGCTTGTGGTGGATTCCTTGACGTCCCATTTCCGGGCCGAGTTTATCGGTCGTGGTACTCTGGCAGAGAGGCAGCAGAAGCTGAACAGGCACATGCACGTTCTCTCAAAAGTCGCTACCTCCAATAATATCTGTGTTTACGTAACTAACCAGGTGATGGCTAAGCCAGATCAGTTCTTCGGTGATCCAACACATGCTATCGGTGGACACGTAGTGGGGCACGCATCAACCTTTCGGATCTACCTTAGGAAAGGAAGGAAAGGCAGCAGGGTTGCTAAGTTGGTAGATGCGCCAAATTTAGCTGATGGCGAAGTCTGCTTCTACGTTGAGGAAGTTGGATTAAAGGACATGAATTAATTTTTTTTACTTTTTTTTCACAAAACATTTATATAAAAAATTATCTTTCTAGGATATAAAGTCATGAACTATAAAACAAATGCAAAAATCTAATTCTATAAGAGAGTTCAATCTAGAAGATAAGCTATTTGGAGGTATATCTAAATGAATGAAAATGATGTTCCCGTAAAGGCGGGAGAAACGCATAAAGTGAGTATCAATGCTGTTGGTGACAAAGGGGACGGTATTGCTAAGGTTAAGGGATTTGTTTTGTTCGTTCCCGGTGTAAAAAAAGGTGATTTTGTTAAAATAAGGATTACCAAGGTCCTGCAGAACGTCGGCTTTGCAGAAGTTGTCGAGAAGTGTGAAAGGCCTGTGCGGGAATCGAAGTTCGCTACTGTTTCAGCCGAAGAGATGACTGAACCAGAGGAAGAGATTGACGATTCCTATGATGATACGGAAGACTTTGGTGAAGAGCTCGTTGAAGATGACTGAATAATGAAACGGTTGTTTGTCGGAGTTCCTGTTTCTGATGAAGTAAGGAAGAGAGTTAAGTCAATTTATGAGAATCTCAAAGAAACAGGAGCCGATCTTAAGTTTGTTTCTTTGGAGAATCTACATCTTACAGTGAAGTTCCTGGGGGATGTTGAAGAGGGCAGGATACCAAGTATAATTAAAATATTGAATGCGTTGCAACAAAAAAAGTTTACAATATCTTTGAAAAATGTGGGTGTGTTTCCTTCTTTTGACAGGATTAAAGTCATCTGGATAGGGATGGAAGGGAAGGAATTTCTTCCGCTGATGAGAGGGGTGAATGAAAAACTGGATTACATCAGAAAAGAAAATCGCCAGGAAGAAGTACCCCATTTGACAGTTGCCCGGGTGAAATCCGGCCGGAATAAAGAACAATTGCTGAGAGTGTTGCGGGAGGTTGGCGCTACAGAATTTGGACAGATGATTCTTGATAAAGTTGTTCTATACGAATCTGAATTGAAGCCCAATGGACCGATATATACTGTTGTTGAAGAGTTTGGGTTGGAATGAGAAATTCTCCCATAAGTATTTAGGACAAGTTTTAAATAAACTGATTTCATCCACCAAGCACAGAGGTGAAAATATGATGCGAAAGAATGTTTCTAATGCTATTGCTTGGGTTGCCATAATCTTAGGATTGGTGGCTATAATTTTGATCATATTGAAAGTTTTAGGGCTTATATGAAATGGAAACAATAGATGTTGCACTAAATGTAGTAATGTTTGTTTCTACAATCGTACTAGTGACTTATGGTCTTACAAAAGGCTTTGACTCGGTTGAATTGATTATTAATATAACCTATTTTTCGTCACTTATACTCTATCTGATCAGAAACAATTTCATAAAAGGAGGTTTGAGATAATGTCGTACGTAATCTGGTTTAAGGATTTAGGTAAAGATTCTCTTCCTGTAGCAGGGGGGAAAGGAACAAATTTGGGTATAATGTATAATCTAAGTATCAACGTTCCAAACGGTTTTGCAGTTACAGCGCAGACATACAAAGCGTTTATTGAACGGACCAAGATCCAAGAAAAGATTCAGCAGATGCTGCAGGGGTTGGATACTGAAGATACGGCAAAACTGCAGCAGACTGCAGCGCAGATCCAAGAACTGATCACTTCTACAGAGATCCCGGAAACTATCAAAGAAGAAATCATCGCTGCTTATGAAGTTCTGGGGGGCCAGAAAGAGGCACATGATCTGGTGGAAGCTAAAGAAGTGTTCGTTGCCGTCCGTTCATCTGCTACAGCTGAAGACCTTCCCAATGCGTCATTCGCCGGGCAGCAGGCAACTTTCCTGAACATAAAAGGGAATGAGAGTGTTGTAAAAGCAGTACGTGAATGCTGGGCTTCTTTGTTCACAGCAAGAGCGATATATTATCGGGAGAAAAATGAATTTGACCATTCAAAGGTTCTTATCTCTGCTATAGTGCAGAAGATGGTCCATTCAGAACAGTCAGGAGTGATGTTCACTATCAACCCTTCCACCAATAACGCAGATGAGATTATCGTCGAGGCAGTATATGGATTGGGAGAGACGATTGTCGGGGGAGAAGTGAATCCTGATCTGTACATTGTGGATAAGAAGACAAGAGAGATCAAGAAGACTGAAGTGAAGAAGCAGGAGATCGGTCTTTTCAGGAATGAAGAAGGCAAGAACGAGAAGCAGGCAATCCCAGATAACATGCAGGGCAGACAAGTTATTCCGGACACCCAGATCATTGAACTGGCACGATTGGGAAAGAAGATCGAGGAACATTATGGGAAACCGCAGGATATTGAATGGGCTATTGAAAAAGATCAGATATTTATCGTGCAATCCAGAGCGGTTACCACGTTTAAGCCGGCAGAACAGGGAAGTCCAGTTGTTGCCGAGGGAGATGGTAAGATACTGGTAAAAGGAGAGACGGCCTCCTCTGGAACATATTGTGGAACAGTTAAGGTTGTTTCCGATGTTACCAAACTAAGTGAGGTGCAGAAAGGAGACGTTCTGGTAGCAAAGATGACAAATCCCGATTGGGTGCCGGCCATGGCCAAGGCTGGAGCGATTGTGACGGATGAAGGGGGGATGACCTGCCACGCAGCTATTGTAAGCAGAGAGATGGGCATCCCTTGTATTGTGGGCACAGAACATGCTACTGAAGTATTAAAAGATAACCAACTCATAACCGTAAATGCATCTCATGGAGTTGTCTATGAAGGGAAAGTGGAGGTAGCAGAACAAAAGAAGCCCGAAACCGCTGCTCCCCTGGGTGGAACAGATATTATCACCGCAACTCAGATCAAAGTGCTTATTGACTTGCCAGATTTTGCTGGAAGGGCAGTTGCAACAGGAGCAGATGGAGTTGGCTTAGTAAGATTGGAGATAATGATTGCTAATGGAGGGATCCACCCTGCTGAATATATCCGGCAGGGAAAAGAGCAGGACTACGTCAGTCTGTTGAAAGAAGGCATAGGGAAAATCGCCAAAGCTTTCAAGGGAAAACCGGTCTGGGTAAGATGTTCTGATCTGAGGAGCGATGAGTACCGCAACCTTCAGGGGGGGGATAAAGAACCGGAGGAAACGGATCCGATGATTGGCTGGCATGCTATCAGGAGGCTGCTCGATGAGCCAAAGATGCTGCGGGCAGAGTTCCAGGCGATCAGAGAGCTGCGTTTTGAGGGCCATAAGAATATCGGTGTGATGCTACCCTTTGTAATTCGGGTCGAGGAGTTGAGAGAAGCTAAAGAAATCATGCGGGAACTTGGTCTAGAACCACTTGAGGCCATTGATTTTGGCGTGATGGTAGAAACACCTGCTGCTTGTTGGATTATCGAAGAATTGTGCAAAGAAGGGATAAGTTTTGTCTCCTTTGGCACCAACGATCTGACTCAGCTGACTCTTGGGATAGACAGGAATAACCGGAAAATCGCAAAGTTGTTTGACGAGATGCATCCTGCCGTATTAGGCGAGATAGCAAAGGTGATCAAAGTCTGCAGAAAGTATAAAGTAAAGACATCCATCTGTGGGCAGGCCGGCAGCCGTCCTGAGATGGCTGAATTTTTGGTGCATCAGGGAATAGATAGTATTTCTGCGAATGCTGATGCGGTGGATGAGATCCGGAAGACAGTAGCCAGAACAGAAAGGAAGTTGTTGTTGGATAAAGAGAGAGGTTGATTTCTAATTGGGATTATTAATTTCTGCCCAATCAGTTTTTCTTCCCAACAGGAATTCTCATAAACTTTTTACATTCAAAACAAGAAATAATTACTTTCCCTCCTCGGGTCCTTACTCTGGAATTGACTCCAGGCATCAAATATTTGTAGCAGTGCTTGCAGAAACACCGTTTCAGGTGGGGCGGTATTCTGACCTTGATCTTCATGGCAATTTTTCTAGCTAGAGTTACATAACGGTTGGCGAGAGGTTTGTTCTTAGAAAAAACTTTTTCTGCCTCACAAAATAATATGGAGATCCTCTCCCTGGCAATCTCCTTCTGCTTACCTTTAGGAATGGCCGGTTTGGACATATTTACACCTCTTTTTTGTAGTTCAATGATTCGCCACGATTAAGCTGCTGGTTAACTTGACATCGTTCCTGGTTCGTAGCTTATCCATAACAAAAGAGCCTAGCTCCTCAGCATCAGAACATTCTACCTCGGCCATGATGTCCCATTCTCCAAAAAGAACGTGGGCATTTTTTACCTGGTTGTAGCTCAGTACTTCTCTAAGCAGCCTTCTTTCATTGCCTTCAGCGAGAGAAATTAAGACAAAAGCTCTCATTTTTTCACCACCCATGATTTAGATGTCATTCAAGTATATAAAAGTTGTTGAATTATCTAATCTTTCTTCCTATACTCCTCAAAAAACAATTTCAACAATCTATCGGCTGTCTTCTCGCCTACACCTTCCAAAGCGACAAGCTCTTTCTTAGAGGCATTCACTAGATTCTTTATAGAACCAAAATAGCTCAGCAGGTTGCGGGCGCTCTGGACACCCACCCCCGGCAGGGCAGAAACCAAAAACTCCTGTTGTTGTCGAACAGTGTGAGGCTTTCTTTCATGATAAGAGAAATCTCTGCTCTTATCCTGCTCACGCTTGGCCATCACAGCTATTAATCCAGCCGTATCCTTTGGATTCTTTGTGTACAAAACAGGGATGCCAAAATCCAACACGATCGAAGAGAGCATACCCCTTATCGCATTAGCATGGACTTTACGAATCGAATAGATATCCTCCTCTCCCTCAATCACCAATACCGCTTTGTCAAAATTCTTCTTAAGTCCCCTCACCTGATCCAGCAGACGCCCATCAATTATGGAAGCGACAAAATCCGGCACTTTCTTCAACTCCACACCTACCCGGCTGGAGACAAGGTAATCTGCTGTTTCAAGCTGCCCGGTCTTCACTGAGGCGCCCAGTTCAATAAGTTCTTTGATGACCTTATTGTCCTTCTCCCGATGATCGGCGAGGACAGCCACCACCTGCTCCTGCGGGATGAACTTCTGTAAAGACTCCTCCATCCTAGGTTCTGACCGGATCAATGAGAAGTCTCTTTTTAGCTTCTCCAGATTGCGATACATCCTCTTCTCTTTGTGATGAGCGCTCCAGCGATAGCCTTCATCTCTCGTGCCTGAAGTGATGAGGACTGTCACCTCCCCTTCTTCCAGCCTGCCAGTCCTTCCTCTTCGCTGGATGCTCCTTATGGCCGAAGGTACCGGCTCATAGAAGATAACCTTATCTACCGAAGGGATGTCCAGTCCTTCCTCAGCGACACTTGTGGCGATCAAAGTCGAAAACTCCCCTTCCCTAAATTTGTCAAGTATCTCTTTCTGCTGCTTCTGTGAAAAACCCAGACCATTCTTCTTGGCCTGTCCCACAAATATATGATTGCTGACATCCAATTCATTCAAGACGCGTACGATCTCCTCTGCCGAATCCCTGAACTGAGTGAAGATGATTATTTTTGCATCCCTATTGCTTTTAGTCTCATCATCGATTATTTCTTTCAGTTTTTTTAGTTTGGGATGCAATATATGCCTATCCACCAATTCGGAAGTTAGGTATGAAGCCGATTTAAAATTGATATCCTGTACCAGATTCTTTACTGCCTTGACTTTAGAGGTAAGAGATTCTGACTGCATCTTCTTGAAGTACCGATCCAATGGCCTTATCCCCTGTGTTTCCAGCAGTTCCAGGGCATGCTCCACTTTCAATGCTTCTGCAACCAATGAGATGGAACGAAGAAGCTCAAAATCTCTCTCTCCAGTAGAGATTCTCCTTTGCATCTCTCCCTGTAACCTGAGAAGCTCCGTCTTGCTTAACTCAACCCTGTCGCAGTGACCATGTGTCTGTGCTTCCAACAGCTTGCTCTTCCGACAATCCTGCAGGTGCTGCTGAATCTTGCGGAACTCTTCGGGAAAATCAACCTGCAGCCAGTTTACTTTCACTTTCTGGATGTAGGGCCTGACATCGGGATCTTTTTCTGTCCGCACTTCTACTTTCTCAATCTTCAGATTCTGGCACACTTCCTTCACTTTCTCTAGATCGCTGCCAGGAGAAGCTGTTAAAGCCAGTATTCTTGGGAAACGAGAAGTCTGATCATACTGTTGAGCTAGCCATACGTATGCATAATCTCCTGTTGCGTGGTGGGCTTCGTCGATCACAAGCAAAGAGGTGTCTTCTAATTTGATCCTCTTGTTTATCACATCATTCTCCAGCCCCTGTGGAGTACTTATGATGATCTGTGCTTCTTTCCACATCTCCTCCCTTTTCTCTGGTTTGACGCTTCCTGTAAAGAGAACGATCCTCTCTGGACAGATGTCAAGGTGCTTTCTGAACGTTTCAAGATGCTGCTCGCAGAGCGGTTTTGTAGGAGCGAGCATCAGAATCTTCGAATTTGGATACTGACTGAGCCGTTGCGCTGCAAGCATGAAAGCAGCAGCCGTCTTTCCAAGTCCAGTCGGCAGAACGGTTAACGTATTGAAATTTGCAGCAGTCCCCAAGACTGTCTGCTGATATAATCGTGGAGTAAAATCTTTTATCATGTACGCTCGAGAGGGAAATGATATATATAGATTATTGTTCTGGTTAGATCTCTATTCCGGCAGTTCCTGTCGGCCAGTCAGGGTAAGAATACTCTCCTGCACGTCTACATTCACTTCTTTCAGATCATTGATAACAATATCGTTGCCCATCAAGTAATAAGAGACATTTCTTAGATCTTTAATCCTAACCTTCTCTATTTCCTTAATCTCAAGCACATCCAGAGGGGCTTTCGCTTTCAGATGAGGATTGTTTTCCTCAAACAGGCCGATGAAAGCAGACCATAAGCCCTCTTCCTTCCTTTTACCTGGTTTCCTACTGATGGTGATACTTTTGGCTTGGTATGTTGTCATTTTATCACTTAAGGAAGTTCTTACTTTTAAATATTACGAAAAAATTTTTCAGATGCAGGTAATAGCTTGCTGAAAAGCCAACTACAAACACAATAAATGCCATCAACCTGGCCACCCAAAAACTGCCCACCAGATACCCCAACAGAAAACCGGCGATGATCAACACAAAAGGTAGAATCGGCTCATTGAACCGTTTTGTGAAGAAAATTCGTCCTGCCATCGCTCCAGCCAGCAAAATTGTAAGATAAGTTAACACCGGGTTCTGTAATAGCACGGAAATAGCAAAACCAAGTATTGCAAAAATCAACATGAACCATTCCGGCCAAAGTGTTTCCAGTTTCATTATATCAACCCATTACTTCTCAGATGAGATTAGGACATAGGTAATACTCACAATAACGGCAACGATAATCGCAGCGACCAAACCGATAGCCGTCTTTGAGAGCAGCAGTACCGCTGCCAGCAGCACCATTAATATTCCAACGATGTAAAGTGTTCTTGACGAAAAAAAGATATTCAGGCCGTCCAGCTGCGGTAAAGGTAGCAAAGCCAGGAACCCCATGATAAGGTTAAGATGCAATCCTTTGGTAAAAAAGAAGCTCCCAGGGAAGAAATACAATCCTATAGAAAAGAGAATAGCCAGAATCATATTTCCCAGGACACCCCAAAAACCGATCATCCCATTAGCCCAGTAAGAGAAACCGTACCGGAACTCTCCTAGGCGCTGCCTTATCATAAATGCCGGTACCATGGCCCCGATCATGACCAGGGGAATCTTCCCTGCGCTGAGAAAGGCCACCACCAAAGCGATCAGTATTCCCAACCACCATACCCTGAAGTCAGACTTATGTCCTTCCACCAACCCATAAATCTTCTGACAAGAGAGACGAAAAACAAAAGAGATGGCCACAACAAGAATGGCTGCAAGCAGGTTACCTAGTCCAGCGTACAGGTCAAACACCTCGGCCCCCCAATCACGAAAGGAAAAGATAAACGCTGTGACCAGGACAGCCACTACTAATCCCGAAATCTCTGCCTTATCAAACCTAAAGAATTCTCTTATTCTTGCTTGCAATTCCTGACTGCTCACCATCTTTGCCCAGGATTAATTTTTAAGAATATATAAAGATTTACTTTTATTAGACCACTCTTCCTTTTTTCTTCTCCAGCAACCACGTCTTATAACAACTTTCCCCCTTGCAGATTTCCGACTCTTCTTTAAGAATAAATTTGCTGGATATTGACAATTCCCAGTTTTTCCTGCCGATGAACAGAACTGTGCCACCATGCTTAAGGATGTAGTTCAGCTGGTAATATATCTCATTTATCTTCTCTTCATCTTTCGTCGTAACATGAAATATTGCCCTGTCAAACTCCCCTTCGGAAAACTTTACGTCAAGTTCGTCCAGGGAATACTTCTGGATATCCGTCAGTTTGTCTACTTTCGCCAGCTTGGCATTCTTTCTGGCAGCGGTCACATTCTGTCTGCTCTCATCGAACGAAAGTATCCTGGTGTCTCCTGCAAATCTTGCTGCTTCTATCGCTATCGTGCCATCTTTTGCAAAACCCACCAACAATCTTTCTCCCGGCCTGAAACAGGATCGACGGACAAAATAATAAGCCAGATCCCCTTTAAACGAAGCCTGGTGGGCAAAGACCCTGTAATTACGCGAATTCAACTCTTCAACATTAGAATCAATACCCAGAAAGTACTCTGTTTGATTGAAATAGACAACCAACAGCAATTGGGGAGTTTTCAGTTCTATTTTTGGTTGGATCCCCTCATCTTCAACCGCCTTAAAAAACTTTCCAGCTACGGCCCTGGAAATCTCGATTCTGTTTTCCTGCCCTTTAACACCTTCCACCTCTACCCTAAAAGAGAAATCTTTTGTAAGTATATCTTGCCATCCAACTTCGCCAAATTTAAAATCATCAATATTCTTTGTTTTTCCTAGAGAGATCAACAACCGCCTTGCCGATTGGATCTTTAGGGACAATAAATGTGCCTTGTCTTCAGTCTCAAACTCAACCACATTATCACTGAGCTGACTTTTTACCTTAACTGTTTCTTCAATTTCCTGCCTGGCCACTTTCTCCAGTCCAGCATTCACCAATGCAAAACATTTCATGGTCGTTCCAACTAGAAGCTCTTTTATAAACATTACTTATATTCCTTCCCAGACATTCCCTCATCAGGAAAATTTGCAGGGCCTTCTTCCCCTACAGAGTCAATATCATCCTCTGCTTTCTCAATTTCCACTTCAACTTTGTCTCCTTCAACCGGAGAAGGGATGGCTTCTTCATCTCCCCTTTCTGGCTCTCCTGATCCCTCATCTTCTTTATCTTCCTCTCCCTGATCTTCGTCTCTCTCTTCTTCATCTCCTTTGTCTTCAAACTCTTTTTCTGCATCCCCAACTTGAGCTTCCTCCTCACTTTCTGAGAAAATCTCAACATCCCCTGTTGATTCATCATCTTCAACTACTATCTTTGCCGTAGCCCCTACAGAATCATCACTTCCAAGACGCATCACTCTTACACCTTGCGTGGCCCGACCGATTACAGAGATGTCAGAACATTTTATCCTTATACCAATCCCATTTTTGGAGACCAACATGATCTCTTCATTCCCATCAACGATCATTACTGCTTTTACAGGCCCGTTCTTACCGGTAATTTTCATATTGGTGACACCTTTCCCACCGCGGCGACATAACCTATAGTCTTCAACTGGCGTACGTTTACCATAACCTTTCTCAGTTATTGTCAAGATGCTCCTTCCTTCTTCTGCGGCCAGCATTCCAACCACTTTGTCCTTCTTTGCCAGGCGGATCCCCCTTACCCCTCTTGCCACTCTGCCCATGGGGCGGACATCCTCTTCCCGGAAACGATTTGCCAAGCCATACTTAGTAGCGAGGATAATCTCTTTATCACCGGCAGTATACTTCACTCCGACCAGGGTATCATCATCATCAAGAGAGATGGCCCGGATCCCACCTTTTCTTGGCTTGGAGAAATTAAGCAGTTCAGTCTTCTTCACTGTCCCGTTTGTGGTAGACATGAACAGATAACCTTCCCTGAAATCTCTCACAGGGACGATAGTATTTATCTTCTCATCCTTCCGCAATTCCAAAACATTGGCGATATGGTTTCCCTTGGCCTGTCTGCTAGCTTCAGGGATCTGATACACTTTCAGCCAATACAGTTGACCTTTATCTGTAAATACAAGCAAGTAAGCATGTGTTGAGGTTATGTAGAGCCGATCGACGAAATCTTCTTCTTTCATTCCTGCAGCTTTGACACCCTTGCCCCCCCTGCGCTGGAGCTTATAAGTGTCGAGAGGTAACCTTTTGACGTAACCTGATTTGGTCATCGTCACGACAACAGTATCCTCCTCGATCAGCTCCTCAATATCAACATCTTCATCCTCTCCCTGCACGATCCTGGTCCTTCGCTCATCTCCATATGTTTTCTTAATTTCTTCCAACTCTTCTTTAATCAGATTGAGGATTTTCTGCTCGGATCCCAGTATCTCTTTGTAGAATTCAATCTTCTCCAATAAATCTTTATGTTCTGTCCGAATCTTCTCCTGCTCCAGAGAAGCAAGCTTCTGCAAACGCATCTCCAGGATGGCCTTGGCCTGCATCTCTGTCAGGGAATAAGTGCTCATCAGGAACTCTCTGGCTTCCTCGACCGTCTTACTCTTCTTTATCCCAGGAATTACATCATCGATATTGTCAATTGCGACCAACAGGCCTTCCAGGATATGGACCCGCTTCTCAGCCTGCTCCAGATCATATTTTGTCCTTCGTGTGATTACATCCTTGCGATGCTCAACGTGATAATGTAGAAGTTCTTTCAATCCCAATACTTTTGGTTGGTTATCTACCAGTGCCAGCATATTAATACCAAATGAGACTTTCAATCTGCTGTACTTGAAGAGTTGGTTGAGGATCACCTGGGGATCGGCATCTTTCTTTAGGTCAACGACGATCCTGATCCCTTCCCGGTCAGACTCATCATTAATGTTCCTAATTCCTGGAACTTTCTTATCTTTGACCAATTCGGCGATATGTTCAATCATCTCTGCCTTGTTGACCATGTAGGGTATTTCCTTGACAATGATCTTGTCTTTCTCGATCTCTGTGACCGCTTTGATAGTCACCTTCCCTCTTCCTTTAGCGTAGGCGTACCATAACGCATTTCCGCAAATGACTTCTCCCCCGGTCGGGAAGTCAGGGGCAGGAATTATCCGCATCAATTCTTCCGGTGAGATCTCAGGATTGTCGATAGTAGCGATCGCTCCGTCACAAACTTCTTTCACGTTGTGGGGGGGGATATTTGTAGCCATCCCTACCGCGATACCTGTCGAACCGTTGATAAGGAGGTTAGGAAATTTTGAAGGAAGAACTTCCGGTTCTTTCAGTGAACCGTCAAAATTGGGTTTGAAACCGACAGTGTCCTTTTCGATGTCTCTGAGCATCTCTTCTGCCATCTTGATCAGTTTTGCTTCAGTATATCTCATGGCGGCTGCAGAGTCCCCATCGATGCTGCCAAAATTTCCTTGCCCTTTTATCAAAGGATAGCGGAGAGAGAAGTCCTGGGCCATCCTTACCAGAGAATCATAGACTGCGGAATCGCCATGCGGATGAAATTTTCCTAGTACCTCTCCCACGATACGAGCACATTTCTTAAAAGGCTTATTATAGAACATACCCAGTTCATACATCGCATACAGGATTCTCCTGTGTACAGGTTTCAATCCGTCCTTTACAGCAGGTAAAGCTCTGCCGACTATTACAGACATGGCGTAATTGATGTACGCAGTCTTCATCTCTTCCTCGATCACCTTAGGAATGATCCGGTCCTGCTTCTCTTCTTCCTTATTTTCCTCGGAATCTGGCACGCTATTTTCGTCCATTTTATATAGTAAGATAAGAGCTAATCACAGCTCTTTATCGTCGGTAAAATACTATAAATAAGAGAATTTTGCAGTTTATAAAGATTGTGGTTTTGCAGAATTTCTAGGGCAATTTTTGTTTATACTTCAACACAAAAATTGTCCCATAGATCGTATTCAGCTGCCGGGCCAGATTGTGTAAGTGCATATCCATAACACTTAGTTTTGGGCGAGATTTCATCCTATGCTTGATGTTGTATGTGAGATATTCATATTCGTCATATTCTGCTTCATCAAATTTGTAATATAATCGATAGGCTTTCCTCATGCAGGTATTGATCTGCCTTAGCGTGGCATTACCCCCCTTCTGGCGTAATGATAACAGCCAGACATACTCGTCGCCGATCTTTTCCAGCTCATGCAACAGCACATAATAAAATGGGGTCCTGCGATAATCAGAATGCCCTCTTTTGATTAGGATGCGCTGACAGTAGTTGATTAACTTTTTGATATTCTTGTCCAGGGAAATCAGTTGGCTCTGCTCTCCCGTTTCGACCAACTCCAGAAGCAAAAGGAATATCCTTCTCAATACGGTATCAAAGTCTTCGCTGGACTCTTTCGTTATGTCTTTGATGACCACATAATCTTTCTTCTGTTCGATAACTTCATAACCAATCAGCTTTGTATTGATGATCTCGTTGATCTCAGTGAGAGTATCTGGAACGGCATAGAATAATTTAATCTCATTGACTCCCAGGCGATACAATCCCTGCAACACCTTAATTAATGTCTGAGGATACATCTTTAAGTCAACAAGTTCCCTTTCTTCCAGATCCCTCCCGGGAGAAACAACGATCTTCCTCCCAACAACTTCTAATTCTACAACTTTTCCTTTATCGAGACCTTGTTTCTTGATCCACTCAATCGGCAGGGTAACGGTGTAAGATTTCCTGTCACGTGGCCCTTGGGCAGTCAGCTTTTTCTCCATTTTCAAGATCATTGTTTGTAATAGTGTGTTTTATTATAAATATTTTGTTTTAATTTAAATTATTTATATGAGAAATAATTGGCATACATATGAAGGAGGTAAAAAAATGGTTATTGATGGTAGGGTGGGTGCACTTGCCCCAAAATACGTGCGAGTTGCAGGAAAAGGAGAATCCCAACAAGGAAAATACAAAGTGTTGGGAATAGACAAATTTGACGGAGAAGACTGGGTCCACGGAGAGTATGATTCTGCAGATGAAGCCTTGACCGTGGCCAGGAAGATGACTAAAGAAGCGATGCCTCTGGCAACACACGGCAGTATTGCTACTGTCTATTATGCATATGATCCCAAGGGGAGATATCTTGGAGGAGATGTCTGGAATAGGGAATAAAATGCCAGAAGCGATCGTTTCAGAAGCACGGCACCTAGCGGGAATATGTCATAGGAACCAGTACCGGCATAATGGAGTGACCCCCTATATCACTCATCCGGAAGCCGTTGCTGAAATACTAGAAAAAGAGGGAGTCAAAGATGATGGATTGATAGCAACAGCCTGGCTGCATGATACGGTGGAAGATTCTGAACTGACACTAAAAGATGTTGAGGGCACTTTCGGGAAGACAATTGCTGAAAGGATCCACATCCTAACAAGAGATGTTGGAAGGGAGGAATATAAACAAAGGTTGCTGGAAGCAGATGCGGAAACGCAGAAAGTGAAGCTGGCAGATGTGTTGCACAATGTAAGTGGGATTGGAGAACTGCCTGCGCCAGGTTACGTAAGGAAAGTCAGGGACTGCGAGCAGTTTTACATCCCATTAGCTATGAAAATATGGCCTTCAATAGGAGAAGAGATGAAGAGGAGGATTGAGGGTTACAAATCAAGGATCAAGGTAGACGTATATGCAGAGAAGTATGATAAGTATATGGGATAGGAGGAGGTTAAAATGGAATTGAATCTTGAACAACTTAATGTAATTAAGAAAAAATTGTCTCAGGGCGGCAACCTTAGAGACATCTTGACAAAGAATTTTCCTGAGGTCAGTTTTGCTGTATTGGAAGAACATGATTACTACGACCATTCTTCATGGATAGAAGCTGCTTACTTCAGCGAAACACAGGCAAGAGCCGTATACAAGCCATCGGATGGGGTTTCTCTCCGTGGGCAGTTCTTAACTATTGGAACTGCTTCACAAATCGAGCATAGCTATAGGTTTGACAAACAGAAAATCTCACAGACCTACTTGAAATTGCGGGATCAAGTAGACAGCTGTGAAAACTGGTTGGGAGAACAGGTTAATCTTTTTTCTCAAGAGTAGGTTCCTTTTGCTCTTCACGAGTTTCCTCAGCACCTTTAGTCTCCCCACTTACTTCCCCCCCACTCTGCTTAACCCCTTTCACCGCTTTCTGGATCTCTCCTTTAGCAGCTTTCTGCCTCTCATCCAATTCAATAAGCCTCTCCACTTCATCAGTCTCTTTCTCAACATCTTCAGCTTCCCTCAGAACTTCGGGTGGCACTTCCCCCAGAAAAGCTTTCTTTGCTTCTTCACTTGGCAGATCGAAGTATTCAAAGAACTTCTTTGTCAGCTTGATCTTATAGGTACGACCAAATCTTTCTTTGGCGATGAAACCCCTCTCCTCCAATTGCCTGATGTGATCGTAAGCAGTGGTATGGCGCATCTTGATAATCTCGGACTGCACGACTGGATATTTCCAGGCGATTACGGCCAAAGTCTCCATCAAAGGCTGCTCCATCTCCATTGTAGAAGCTATACTGCTTACCAATGGAACAAATTCATCCCTCACGGTCAGCTTCCAGCTATCCTCTTTCTTGATGATATGCAGAGAATGGTTCCTCTGCTGGTAATTTTCACTCAGCTTCTCTACAATCTTATCCACTTCTTCAATGCTCAACTCACATAAACTGGCTATCCTTTCAGAAGTGATCTCCTTGCCGACAGTAAAAAGTATTGCTTCCACCTTTTTTTCATTTGGTTCCATTTTAACTTTCCTCTTTTTTTAAGTAATAAACATCATCCTTAAGGTCAACCTTACCTGCATCGATCAAATTATCCAGAAAATCCTCCAGCTCATCCTTATTGAAGCCGGTAAGAGCGCTCAGTTGAGCAGACGTAAGCGCCTTCTTCTGCAGTAATATAGTGAGGAAATTCTTCATCAGCGAGGCAGTATTCCTCTTAAGAAAATCATTCTCCATCTTCAACTGTTTTGCGACCATATCCACATGATGCAGCCTGGCCTGCAGATCATTGATAAACTGGTTGATCTCAATATCTTTGAACATAAGCTGTTTCGGCTGGATTATCTCTACGATAGAAGGCATGTAGTCAAAACAGAAGCTAAGGATCTTATTCACATCATCTACCTTCACCTCCACTTCTGCAAAGGTGGCCCAGAGCTCTTCTTTCTCTTGTTTTTTAAGATCAGCAAAATCTACTTTCATCAGCCCATACTCGCTGCTCTGCCTCAGTTTTTCTACATAACCTTTGAGAGTTTTCTCTACATGTTCCTGAGGCTTACCCAACACTTCGATGACTGATCGAAAGATGACGCCGCTTTCCATGTGAGATGAGAAAAAGGAGGGATATTTAAGCTTTTCTGAACAAAGTTTAGTTGTTACTTGGAGGTGACAAATAACCGAAAGGTTTATAAAGATTAAGCCATTTCAGCATAGTAAAATGGGGAAAACAAAGCTATTCCACAAACTTGGACTATTGATGCTAATTGTAGTAGCCTTTCTCAGTATTTTCTCTTCTCCTGATATCAACGCAGTAGTAGATGAACCTTTCACTTATGGCGCTCACAGAGGAAACTCAATCTCACGTGTTGAAAACACGACCGAAGCTTTCAGAGAAGCTTTGGATGATGAACGATACAAATTCATCGAATTTGATATCCAATACACAAAAGACAAAAAAATAGTCGTATTTCACGACTTATCCTTGTTTAGATTTCAGAAACAATTCATCAAAGTAGGTAACGTTACGTACGAGCAATTAATAGATTTGAGCCGCTATGAAGTACCATTATACGAAGATGTCATGGATCTTCTTGGCGATTCCAAGAAACTGAACATCGAGATCAAGTCCCAGGGCAACATTGAAGATGACAAAAAGATGATTGAGTTTGTCATTGAAGATTGCCGAAGGAGAGGAATCCTAGAAAACGTCGTATTGAGTTCCATCTCAGAAGATGTTGTCAAGTACGTCGCTTCTGCCCACCCCGAAATTGGAGTTGGACAGATCTTCATGACCTTGTCCTCAACCTACATCCCCATCGATTACTTCACCAAGAAGCTGTATGATAGGGTGGAGGAAAGCGGTGCAGACTACCTGATGCTGCACGGGATCAACCTGAGGAACTACGAATCTCTGATGCGACTCAAACCAGCAGATAAAACACTGGTCTTCTGGATGTTCGATGACCAGATGTATGTTGTGGATGGAGGAAGAGGGATATGGTGAAGTGGAGGAGGATTACTAAAATGACAGAAATCAAACACATTTGTTTCGACATCGGAAGAGTTGCTACCACCAGTACTACAGAAGCCATTGTCTCTGCTGGCAAGGAAAAGTGGACAGAGTTTGATATACCAAAATTCAAACGTATGCTACGGCCATCTGATGAGTCTGGTAGAAATTACTGGAGAGAATTCCAAAAAGGTTTGATTCCGCCGGATGAATTCCTGACCGCAGCTGTTGTCGCTGGTGGATATCCCAATACCCGGGAGAACAAGCAACACTTTGCGTATGTGATGAGAGCCATGGCCGGCCAACCCTACGGGAAAGTTGTCGATTTGGCCAGGAAACTCGGAAGAAACCACCACACAAGTGCTTTCACCAACAGTAATGAAATCATGTTTGATACTCCCGCCGCGCAAATTGCAGAAGTTGTAGATTTAACGGTCTGCTCTCACTTGATTCACGTTTGTAAACCAGATCCAGAATCCTATCGAATATTGTTAGACAGAATAGAAGCAAAAAAGCCGGAAGAGGTTCTTTTTATCGATGACAAAGCCAAGAATATTGTAGCAGCACAGGAATTGGGAATCAAAGGATACGTTTTTAGAAGCGGAGAGATGTCCATGGATGATGCTTTTGTAGAGCTGGTTGATTATTTGAGGAGAGAAGGAGTTGAGTGGTAGAGATGGTATTAACCCACAATTCAGGAATAGCGGCCGTGTGTTCTCCTGCGGGAGTCGAGCCAGATGTTGACATATTAGAGGCTGCTAACGATGAATTATTTGACTACATCAGAAAGAATCGCCAGCTACTTATCGATCAGCCACAAAGAAAGCTGCTAGATATTGGTTGTGGTGATGAAGGTTCAAAATTTGTTAACAGATATGCTCAAGAATTTCCTGGGACAGAGGTAGTGTACTTAGATAATTTTGTACAATTCCTAAGAGAAGGGACATTTCCACGTAAAGTATTAGCAGATGCAACTCACCTGCCCTTCCCCGACAGCGCTTTTGACCTTGCTTATGCTGGACACATTATCGCCAATGGAGTGATCAAGAATCATTGGTTTTGTAAGAATGAAAATTATGATCTTACCCAGGAAGCCCATAGGGTGCTGAGACCAGGAGGGACATTCCTTTTTACCTACTGCTGTGGAGATGACCTACAGACCCTCCTCAACTTACATGAAATCGGTTTTGGAGATATCAGGAATCTGCAAAGGGTAATCTGGTGTGGAATGCCTCATGAGACATACTCTGTGGTGAAATAGAATGACTCACAAAACCCAAAAAAGAATACTCTACGAACTGGAACGGTTTGGTATCCCTACCAGGGATCATTCCCTAAGAACTGCTCAGTCGATGATTACACAGGGGCTTCTTACCCAGGATCAAGTTGATCAGGCCTGCCAAAGATATGAAACAAGAATCAGAGAAGAAAACATAAAGAAATATGGAGTTGCAAATCCAACTGACCAACGAAGGAAAGAAGAGTTCATTAGGTTTGTGGAAGAAAAAAGAAAAGAACTAGAAGAAACAGAACGCCCGAAAGGTTATGTAGGCATGTGGGCAGGGAAGTATAGTTTTGGGGAGGAATTGAGAACTGCTAGCGCAGCAGGCTGCATAGCTACTTTACTTTATTTTGAAAGGGAAGGTAGAAGAGAAGGCATCTTTACACATTACCCCTGTCTTCACGTAGATCAAAACATTGCCAGGATAGAAGAATTGAGAGATGAAAATATGGGTGAACGCCATGATTTGCAGAGAGGAATTGTCCTAGCTCTGGATGAAGGGTTATCAGTTAAATGTTTACAGACGGCTATCCGTGCTTTATTCCCTGGGATTGAAGTTAATACTGTAACTTTATGACATGGAGAGGATAGGAGAAATCATTCTCAAACCAGCTTTGGCTCAATGGACAAGTGAGCAGCATGGAGAGAATGATTTCTGAACTCACTTCCTCCATAACAACACCAGACACAACAACCCAAAAGTAATGGCCAGGAAAACAGGGATCATCTTCCTCGCTTTCTCTGAACTTCCTTCATACACCACATAACCTTCTCTTTCCCAGTTCACTTCCCTCTTCTCTGGAGAGAATGATGACCCCTCATCAGAACCCTTTCCCCCATAAGTTACCACACTACCATTCGCTTGCTGTGAGACCCCTTCTTCCTTTTCTTCCACTACAACATGAACACCCTCCGTAAGCTCCTTATCTGTCTTCTGTCCATCTTTATTAATCTTTACCTTCAGTTTGTAATCCCCTTCCCCCATCTCTTCATCAAGCTGCATCAGCAACTCCACTTCCTTATTCTCTCCGCTTCCTAACTCAAACTCAACCATGTTATCATCCCTCTCCAGAACAATCTCACAGTCAGAACAACAAGAATAACATTTACTACCACGATAGATATAACCCCATGCTTTGAACTGGTGTTCTGAAGAATCTCCTGCGAAGAGCAGTTTAACATTAAAATCTTTACCGGCAACAACCTTCTCAGGCAAATCGACAATTCTGTACGAAAGTTTACCACCGCCACCCTCCCCACCGCTACTCTCCCCTCCTACTTTCCCCGTACTCTCTTTCTTCTCCAACTCCCTAACGTAAGACAGATAATCGCGGCAGAGAGTCTTATCTACTCCCTGAATCGAGATCTTATCTTCATCCTTCTCTCCCAATCCTTCCACGACAAGAGTTGCTGTTCCTTCTTCCACCTTGAGGTTGCAGTTGGGATCCAGCTGGATGGGAAGGGTGACCTTATACTCCGTGAACTTCTCCTTAAGGTTTATCTTGGTAACCTCGCTAATCTTCTTTCCTTCTTTCTTGACGAAGGCAGAGAGTGAATATTTTCCTGTATCTCCCCGATATATTTCCACTTCAGCCTTAAGCAGTCCGCCAAATTTCTTATCTGTGGGAGTCACTTTCTTGATTGCAATTGTAGAAGCAGCCCCCCCTTCCCCGGCAGAAGAACTTATGACCTCAGTATTTGTCACTATGAACATCTTCTCCCCAGAATTGTCATCTTTGTTACTGTCGTTGCAGAGGGGAGCGACTATTGCCCTGAGGAAAAGCACCCTGTCCTCTTCTTCAATGTTTGTCTTCCAGGACTTCTGGTTTGTGTTGGTCGTAGTGACCATTGATTTCACTGGATTACCAAAAATATCCTCAATCCAATAATTGATTTTGAAAGGATAGGATTTCTCATTGAGATTTATTTTGTATTTTATTGACTCCCCCTTCTCGTAGATGAAAGATTCATTACTGATTATCTCCAGAGCCACATCACATTGTATTGTGGAAGTGTCAATGACATTAATCGTCTTGCAGGCAGCGTCGTTAGACGGGTTAACATCCTCAATTGTTGAGCTCTTAATACTCCCACATACAGAATAACTGCCCCCCCCGGAAAAGAGGATATTGCCTGTACTTGAGTAAGTGGAACAGCCGATCTTCTCCCTGGTAACAGTATCTTCTTTGATCTCGATGTTGTTCTCATCTACGATGGAGTAATGGATGTCAACAGCATCCCTATGACTGCAGTTGTCCTTGTTAAGGAACCTGACCTTGAAGAGGCCGTTATAATGATTGTTACTATACACCGGCTCTTTGAGGTATACACTTAATTCTGCATCTCTTTCAGGAGGCGGGACGTAGGAAGGATCTGCTGTATTTTTCTTTCCGGGAGTTCCATAAAGCTGCTTGCTGTCCAACCAAATTCCATCAACAAATTCCAGAGAATGACCATTACCATCTCCCCCATAATCGTCAACATAAGATGCAATTATGACTATGGAGCCATTTTCCAAGATCACTTCCCCGGCAGTATTACTGAGAGAAAAAGCTTTACTATCCGTAACTTTGATATTGCCATCCGAAATATTCCACACCCGATCTCCATTGCCGTAACAAGCTTCAAAACTCACCGTGTCCTTATCAGAACCATCTACTAATTCCTTTGCAATCACCAGGTATCCCCCCGCGTCGATTGTGACGCCATAAAAGTCTTTTCCATTGAGTGTGAAACCGGAAAGATTAATTGCTCCTGTTCCATTATTGAAGACTTCAACCCACTCTAAATCCGAATCAGAACCCATCTCCGAGGATGGATTGTACATCACCTCGGTTATCTGCAACTGCGCAAATGAAGTGGGAACTAAAAAGAACATAAAAAAGACAAATAACAATCGCATCATACAGATAGGGAATAGCCTCAAAGTTAAATACTTTTGTAGTCACTATTGTTGAATACTAAACAAAGTTTTTAAACTCGACGAGGATTGTTACATTACAATGGGATGGTTATTTGGAAAAAAGAAGCCAAAAGTGCCTTTACCGGAAGGAAAGCCTTTGGATGAAAAAACATTGCAGTTTCCGAGTGCTCCGCCTAAAGAGAAAATTGTTGAGCCAGCAGAAGTCAAAGCTGCAGCCGGAGTTGATAAACCAACTGATACTCCAATCGAAGCTCCCGCGGAGCTACCAGCTGTGCCGGCTAAGCCAGAGGAGGCTCCTGCCCCCATTCCCAGTACAATCAGGGAATCGCTGCACGTAAAAGTTGATGTCTACCAACGCATACTAGGGGAGCTAGAGAACTTAAAGCATGATTTGTCTTATCTGGATGAAACAAATAGGCGTTTGGACAGTTCGGAATACAACGAAGAAAGTAACTTTGATAAGTTACGTAAAGCCATTAAGTCTATGCACGATCGTTTGTTGCAAATGGATAAAGTGTTATTCAAGATTCAGGGTGGTTAAAAATGGAAAAAATGCCAGTTTTTGTGAAAGTAAGTGAATACGACGATGTCCTCCATTTAGTGAGGTTGATCCGTAAAAAGTTGGATGAAGCAAAGGAAACTCTGCTAAAAGTTAATGATTTAAAGAATGAAGAGGACCATCAGCTAGAAGCGTGGCAAAACACACTGATGGAGATTGAAAAGAAAGTTGACTTTGTCGATCATTCTCTAAATCAACCGGAAGAATATTAAAATGGTCAAAAAGAAAATGGCAAAGGGTCAAACTGTGCAACGCAGGATAAAGGAAAAAGATCCAAGTTATATGGTACAAATTAGTGATCCCAAGATGCTTAGGAAGGATCTTCTGGAATCGTTAAGGGAGCTGATTATTTTCATGCAAGGATACGAAAAATTCAGGAAGATTCAAGGGCAGAAAATGGACATATTTACTGCACTGAAAGCTGACACGAAGGAATTGAGTAGACTTATTGAAGTGAAGCTTAAGCATTATTTCCCAAAGGGCAGGTTAGCACCCGTAAGAGAAGCACCCAAGCCAAAGGCACTTTCCCCTCATGAGGAACATTACTCAGCAGCAGAAGCAACCCAAGTTTCTCCTAGCCAAGCAGCGCGGAAGGGTGGGTTGAGCGGAGAATTAGATGTTCTTGAGGGCCAGTTGAAAGATATTGAAGGAAAGCTTAAGACCATTTAGTTTTTTTTCTTTCCAATAGATTTATAAAATAGTAGTAGGTTTTTCCTTATAGTTTGCGGACGTGCCGGAGTGGTCAAACGGGACGGTTCACTTGGCATATAGATGCTAAGTGAGTCCATACTCAAATGCTAAAACCATTTCCCGCTTTAGTACCGAGCCATCCGTTGGTTTAGTACCTACGCAGGTTCGAATATTACGCTGCGCGTAATGATTTAGAAAAAGCGCAGGTTTTTCGAAAGCCCTGCCGTCCGCATTTTATCTTTTTTATCCTTTAGATTTAATTCAACTACTAAATTGTAATTTCATCACTGGTCAACCCCCAGTAAAATTTATAAATAAAAATCACTTATGTAGTTTCATAGGTAAGCCGAGCATGAATAAAAAAATAAATCGCGAAATTGCAGAGATTCTTGGAGCATTCATAGGAGATGGTTGGCTAGAGAGTTCACTTAATGGACTCTACATTACTGGAGACAAAGTAGAAGATAGACAATATTATGATTCCTTTCTGGCACCTCTCTTTAGCAAACAGTTCTCTCCAGTTAAACCAAAGGAATTTAGCTATTGGAATGTTTATGGTATTGGCTGTTACAAAAGAAGTACAATCAGAAAATGTTTAGAAACTGGATTTCAACCAGGAGCGAAGGCTTTAAATGCTTCTATCCCCGTAGAAATATTCAAATCTAACGATGATCAGATCTTAAAAGCACTTATTAGGGGTATTTTTGATGCAGATGGTTGTTTTTGGTGTGAAAAATCACGAGCAAAAACTTCCATAGAATGGAAAAGGACATATCATCATCATCCAGAATTTCAAATTGGATCCTGCTCGAGGAGATTATTAGAACAAATTAAGGAATTACTTGATAAATTTGGTATTGAATCAAAAGTTGTCGTTAGAGCACAAGCTGGAAGAAGAAACAACCGAAACGTAAATGATTTTTATGGTTTGAGAATTAGAAAAGTAGCTTACATTGAAAAATGGTTTAATATAATTGGGTCAAGCAATCCCAGACATCAAACAAGGCATGGTGTTTGGAAGAAATTCGGTTTTTTGCCCCCAAGAACCAATATCATACAAAGGAAAGATATACTTTCAGGTACATTGGATCCAAAATCATTTTATTGAACCCCGCCACCCACACTTTTTTAATTCCTACTTATACTCCTTCAATTTCTGGTAAGCAGCCGTAGCTACTTTTCTACCAAAGTGACCAAGTCTACCTGGGTTAAAATCTCTCCCCCATTCTTTCAAAGCAGCTGCTACCTGCTGCTCAACTGTCACCCTTATCCCAGAAAAAGCATCATCAATCTTATCAGAACCTTTGCCAAGTTCTGACGCAATTCTCTTCTTAATATTGCCTTCTCTCGCATCCCAGGATTCCATAAACTTCACAACAAAAGAAGCTTGTGTTTCCCGTTCATCAAGTTTCCCAAACCTAAATGCATCCGTCTTTGGAAGCTTGTCCCCCAATCCTCCCGCGGGGATCTCTCGCCCTATTGAGGATTTTGCGGCATGTTTGTAAGCTTCCAGTACTGCTGCCTGAATCTCCGCTTTGAATTCTCGATGACCCATTCTATTTCACCCTCCCTTTGTTTGGACTTACCTCTTTATAGAAATCCATAACAAACAGATATTGCATGAAACTCATCGCAGGAATCGTCACGATCAATGTTATTATCGGGATGGAGGCAGCCATAAAGATCAGACCGACGACGATTATCTTCAGATACATCACGATGTACTTGCCAAGATTACCAAAAACCGTCTTTGTTGCACGAACGATATCAAAACCATCGGCCATCTTCTCGGTCTCAGCAAACTGGATGAAAACGATCGGTAGTATCAACATGATATAGATATAACCTATCCATCCAACTAGAGGAATTTTCAGCACGATATTAATAGCGATGCCATAGACCAGTGACAGGACTGCTACCAGGAAACCAAGTTTGAATAGTCCCTTAAACGGCCTGATTGGCGGCAATTCTTCCCTTTTGCCAGATCTTATCTCGTTAATTATCTTAACTGCATATCCAAAAAAGACAAACCAGCCCCACACCGGAATAAGTACCCAGTAGAAGTTGAACAGTCTTTTGAAATTCACAAATGGGTATTTCAACCCCTCTTTTATCGTTGCCATACTAGGCAGGAAATAACCAAAATATATAAACCTTTTTAAACCTCCTCGAAATACCTCTTTCATGCCTATCGAAGTATGCACTATTGGAGGAGTCACCAAAACTGAAGGCAACAGCGTTGCCGTAAAGGTTGATGATGAAGTTGTTCTTCTTGATATGGGCCTTAGTATGGAAGATTACATTCGCTATACGGAAGACCTAGAAGATGTCAGTGCTAAGACCTACAAATCGTTGGTCCAGGTGAATGCAGTGCCCAACTACCGCCTCATCAAAGATTGGCGAAGCAAGGTAGTAGCTGTTGTTTGCAGCCACGGGCATCTTGACCACATCGGAGCTGTTCCCTTCTGTGGACCTCTTTTTCCTGACGCACCGATCATCTCCGGACCCTATAGCATGGAAATATTGAAGACAATTCTTTGGGATGAGCATATCAAGATCCCAAACAAAATGATTTCCCTCAACCTGAATTCAAAATTCAAGATTTCCGATAAGATTACTGTCGAACTGATCAATGTAACACATTCCATCCCTCATGCATCGATAATCGTCCTGCATACGCCATATGGAAGAATCTTATATGCCAATGATTATAAATTTGACCGGCAGCCCGTATTAGGTAAGAAACCAAACTTCGACCGCCTGCATGAACTGGGAGACAAAGGTATCGATCTGCTGATCGTCAACTGCCTGTATGCACAGGAGCATAAGAAAACTCCTTCGGAGTCTGTAGCCAAACAGATGCTGAAGGATGTGATGCTGGGAGTGCAAAGCGAAGGGAAAGCCATGTTCGTGACCACTTTCTCATCTCACATCGCCAGGTTGAAAAGTATTATCGAGATGGGTAAGAAGCTGAACAGGAAGATCGTGTTTCTGGGCCGTTCACTTGAGAAATATGTCAAAGCTGCCCAGAGGATCAATATGGTCGATTTTGAGAAAGATGTGACCATCTTAAGACACCGTGACAAGATCGAGAAAATGCTGCGCAGGATACAAAAGGAAGGCAGAGACAAGTACCTGATTTCCTGCACCGGCCACCAGGGAGAGCCAAGAGCGATCCTTTCCAGGATGTCAAGGGGAGAGCTGGATTTCAAATTTGAACAAGGAGACATAATCGCATTCAGCTGCCAGATAATCCCCGTAGAAGTCAACATCGAGAACCGGGCCAGATTAGAGAAGAACCTGCGGGCCCACAATGTAAGAATCTTCAAAGATGTCCATGTTTCTGGTCACGGTGCATTAGAGGACCACAGAGATCTGATGGAACTGACCAGACCAAAATGTATAATCCCCATCCATGCTGGTGAAGATAAGGAGAAGATGCTGGCAAAATTTGCCGCCCAGTTGGGATTCGATAACACAAAAATAATGAAAGATGGGGATAGGTTGATTCTGGAATAGGTATACAATGTACAAACTAATCTGCTTCGATATGGAAGGAGTCATCTTCAAGAGCGAAAATTTCTGGATGAAACTGCATGATAAATTTGGCACAATGCAAGAAGGCAAGGTGCTGACGGCTAAATATCTTCATACGGATTACGATAGACTGGTGCAAGAAGTCGTTGTCAGGTTGTGGAAGGGCAAAGACGCTGCACCATATTATGAACTGGTCAATTCTTTTGAATATCTGCCAGGAGTTGCCAAAGTGTTTGAATACATCAAGAGCAAGGATTTCATCACAGCCATCATCAGCGGTTCAAGTATCGATGTTGCCAGGAGAGTACAGCACGATTACGGGATCGACCATCTTTACGCAAACGAACTGGTCATCCGCAACGGAAAAGTAGCAGGAGAATTTGTCTGGCCTGTCGGTGCTGGCAAGGAGAAAAAAGCAGAAATAGTCAGCCACCTTTGTTCTGATCTGAGCATACCTGCCAAAGAAGTTATCTTTATCGGAGATAGCAGTGTTGATCTGGAAGCCTTCAAGGAAGTTGGTCTTTCGATCGCTTTTAACTGTCAGTCCAAGGAATTGAAGGAAGCAGCCAGCCACATCGTAGACAGCAGTAGTCTTTCAGACATCATCCCCTATCTCCCTCCCTAAAATGTGGGTTGAAACAACACTACTTCACAACAACAAATTATATAAAGAGGCTATGCTTCGAGTACTGGAGAGGGAATCCTAACATGAAACTGGTCTTAGCAGAACCGCGATTTTTTAAGGAAAGTATTTCAATAGTTTCTGACCTGGTGGGAGAAGCCAAATTCAAGGCGACCAGTAACGCATTAGAGTTAGTAGCCATGGATCCAGCCAACGTTGCCATGGTTATCTTCAAACTGTTCAGCAGCTCTTTCACACAATATGAAGTAAAGGACGAAGAAGAGATCGCTATCAATCTCAGCAACCTTAAGCAGATCCTGCGCAGAACTAAAGGGGAGGACATGCTGACACTTGAGACCACAGAAGACAACAAGCTGAAGATAATTATGAAAAGCAATACTACAAGATCATTCTCCATACCAACCTTAGAGTTAGAAGACAAAGAGCAGAGAGTCCCTGAATTGAATTTTCCACTATCCGTGCAGACCAGTTCCAGCGTGCTGAGTGAAGCTGTGGAGGATGTGAGCGTAGTAGCAGAATCAGTCACATTTCTGGGAGAGAAAAACCAGCTTTCTGTAAAAGCAGAAGGAGATCTCTCAAAAGCGTTCATCGAGATTCGTCCTGACGACCAGACAATCATCAAAACTGACTCCGAAGAGAAATTCAAAGCCAAGTATTCACTGGAGTACCTTAAGAAGATGATAGCCGGCGGCAAGTTGAGCGATCAGGTTTTCCTGCAGTTCAATACTGATTATCCTTTGAAGGTAGAGTATAAAGTGACAGACAGACTATTGTTAAGTTTTATTCTTGCACCGCGTGTGGATAATGATTGATTAGTTCTAGGTATGCAACTTTACTCAAAACTCATTACCCATAACAAAAACACCCACAACTATTCACTCCATCTTCAGCAACTTCAACATCAAAGCTTTCTGAACGTGCAGACGATTCTCAGCCTGATCAAAGACTATGCTCTGCGGACCGTCTATCACTTCTGCTGTCTGTTCCATCTCTCTCATTGCAGGGAGGCAATTCATGAAAACAGCACCAGGTTTAGCAGAACTCATCAGTATGGAATTCACCTGATAGGGCATAAAAACACTCTTACGCCGCTCCTTCTGCTCTTCAGGGATGTGATAAGACATCCATGAATCCGTGTAGATTATGTCAGCATCCCTGACTGCTTCCTGAGCATTGTAGGTGAGGGTGATTCTTGCACCAGAATTCTGGGCGATCTCTCTAGCTTTCTGCAATACTTCTGGCAAAGGTTCATATTCACTTCCCTGGGGACAACCAACACTTATGTCCATCCCTAGAAGAGAGCAACCATATAGCAAAGAGTGGGTGACATTGTTTTTAGCATCCCCAAAATAAGTGAGCTTCAGTCCCTGCAGAGTTCCTTTCTTCTCTCTGATGGTCTGTAGATCAGCCAATATCTGACAAGGATGCGCAAAATCAGTAAGCGCATTGATGACTGGAACGGAAGAATTATCTGCCATCTCGATCAGGTCCCGTTGTGCGAAAAGTCGAGCCATGATAATATCTACATATCTGGAGACCACTTTGGCCGTGTCTGCCACAGACTCTTTCTTTCCCATGGGAGATGTAGAGATGTTATAGTAAATGGCGTGCCCGCCCATGCGCGTCATACCCACTTCAAAACTGACCCTTGTCCGCAGAGATGGTTTCTCAAAGATCATCAGTAATGTCTTGCCTTTCATCTTCTGTGAATAATGTCCGGGATGATGCTTTATCTTGTCAGCAAGATGGATAATATCCAATATCTCTTCTTTATTAAAACTAGTCAAATCCAACAAATCTTTTTTCATGATTATCACCATTCTTACTCTGGAAAGAAGCGGTTTAATAATTTTATGTTGCTTAGATATATCTTTTCTTCCATCAGCTTTAAATAGTAGACTTCACACTACATATGACATGAAGAAACATACTATCGCCTACACATCAGATCTGCATGGTAATGAGGTACAGTACAGGAAGTTCATCTCATTTGCCATCGAGAAATCAGTAGATTCTGCAATAATAGGAGGTGATATCGCTCCCAAGAACTTCAAATGGCAGGACATCATCAAAGGGCAGCGTTCCTTTCTGGAACGAAGGCTACCAGGGATCATTCGTCCTTTGCAGGAGAACTTGCCGCAAGCAAAGCTCTACCTGATGATGGGAAATGATGATGCAGTCATTAATCTGATAGCCATGGAGAAAGAAGATGGTAAACTTTACAATATCATCCACAATAACCGCCTACGACTCAATGATGATTTTGAGATTGTCGGATACTCATATGTTCCTGTTACTCCTTTTGGCATCAAGGACTGGGAGAAATATGACCTTAGCAAGGTGCCCCCCTTGCTTGCAGCAGAGTATGTTTACCGAAAGATGACCAACTACAGACTGGAAGGAATGAAAAGCACGTCTGGCAGATGGAAACCATTCAATTTCACCCCGAAGATCGAGAGAGAAGATTCTATTCAGAAGGATCTGCAGGGAGAACTCTTCCAAAGCAATCCAAAGAAGACGGTCTACGCAATCCATACACCGCCCGACAGGACATACCTGGATCAGACTGAGGGGGGGCATGTGGGCAGCATGGCGCTAAAAATGTTTATTGAGAAAGCCCAGCCCTATCTTACTTTGCATGGCCATATCCATGAAACGGTTGAAGTATCAGGACAGTTTAAAGAGAAAATAGGAGATACTTTATGTTTGGCTTCCGGGAACCATAATGTGGGGGAAGATCTGGCAGTGCTGCTGTTCGATTTGTACCAACCAGGCAAGGTTAGAAGGTGGGTTATTTGAGTTACGTGATAGTTGAATTACAAAAATTTTATAACCCCAACAAATAATCCAGCACTATGCCCATCTATATGGAAGGAATACTATGGTACCTTTTTCTCATCGATGCGATAGTCTACAACATCCTTTGCTGGACAAAAGGAAAGTGGCATGACCGGATGACCCATTGGATCTCTGACCACTTCCCTTTCAACAAGTTTGTCGGTCTGCTGTATATTTTCTTTGTATTATGGCTGGGTTTCGCCTTGTTAAGGCTGCAGATTATTTTGTTTAGGTGAGTCAAGTCTCTGTGAGAATTTAGTAGAAGGCTCTGCTTGTATTCCCAATATACTTCTCTACTTTCTCCATATCCAGCACGCTTTGATCATCCACCCTTAGATTCTTCTCAGCATCGATGAAAAAAAGATCAGAAAACTGACGTTTGATTACTTTTACACGACCTTCTACATTATCAGGATTAAAACCGCCAGCTACGCCGATACAGGTATTGGGCATGTACTCAGAAAGGGCGATCATCAGTTCAGTTGATTTTCCCACATCGAAAGGTATTCCCTTCCCTCCTGAAGGATCTATCAACGTGTATCTCACCAGATCGTCGTATTCACTGGCCCTACCAGCAATCTCTTCAACCGAAAGATCCCCCATTGCACTTCCGGGCAGTTGTAAGACAACCTTTAATTCAGGAAACTCCTGCAGGATTCTATTTACATATGCTAGCTCGGGCCATACTACGTTTAATTGAATGGCACTGCAATAGTCCATATCATACATCCCATCAAGAAAAAATACTTCTTTCACATCATCTACCATCCGTCTCTGATCTCTGGTAAAGTAATGGATCATAGGCAGCATGTTTTCCGGAACATTTCTAGCTGTTACTACCAGGTCAAGAAAGGCGGGAGATCTCTTCCCGGGAACATCTTTTTCAGTCAATCCCCTAGTTCCTATCAGCAGGCCAAACATGGCCGTATATTCTGCATCGTCATGGAAACCATACTTGCTGAAGAGTGTGGCTGTAGAGCTAATCTCCTCATCTGTCTTGAATCCGGTGATTCCTATGTATGGTTTAGCTTTCATTCTTTGGGAGGGGAAGGAGGTGATTATTAATTATTTGTATTCTCCAATAGACAAAAGTTAATAATGATATTCCCTTCTACATCAGAGATGATCCTTGGTAAAATCACCGGAAAAGCTAGCACCACAACCTTTCATTTCTCCGTCACCAATCCAAAAGCCAGGAAATACCAGTTCATCCAGATAAATCATCCTGAATATGGTTTTGTCCTAGGACAGATCACCGAACTGGAGAGAACCTCAGAAGAGATGACTGCCCACTGTAATGTGGTCGGCTACAAGGACAGTGAAGGAAGGATCAAAGGGATACGTACACCGTTCAGTATAGGTACAGAGATTCTAGAGGCAGAAGACGAATTTATCAAAGAGGTTGTGCGGCTGCATGGAGAAGGAGCTTACATCGGTAATCTTGAAGGGAAGAATATTCCGATCAATGTGAGCTTGCAGCAGATACTTACCAAACATTTGGCAGTATTAGCTAAATCAGGAGCAGGAAAAAGTTACGCCGTCGGTTGCTTGGTTGAAGAAATCATGGAAAAGAATGTCCCATTGCTGGTGATAGACCCCCACGGGGAGTATTCTACGATGAAATTTCCGTCCGAAGAAAATAAGGAAAACCTTGAAAGATGGAATATCATTGCAAAAGGTTATTCAGATAAGATTCAGGAATATGGAGATATCAAGATCAAGGAAGACCTCCGTCCATTGAAGTTGAACGAAAGGATGGGTCGTTATGAACTGATGAAGCTGCTGCCCCTACAGTTGACGAACACCCAGGAAGCGATCCTTTTCTCTGCCATCAAGGACCTGGATGAGATAACTCTTGACAATATTATCCTAGGTCTTGAGCAACTTAACTCCTCTACAAAATGGAGCCTCATCGATACTTTGATGTACTTACGTAACCTGGAGCTTTTCTCTTCCAGTTACACCAGTTTTAACGAATTGATCCAGTCTGGAAAATGTTCCGTCATCAACCTCAAAGGCATCTCACCAGAAGTACAGGACGTGATCGTCTGCAAACTGCTGAAAGACCTTTTCATGGCCAGGAAGCGAGAGAAGATTCCACCTTTCTTCTGCGTGATTGAAGAGGCCCACAATTTCGTACCTGAAAAAGGGTTCGGCAAGGCAAAAAGTGCTGAAGTAATCCGATTGATCTCATCAGAAGGTAGGAAGTTTGGCCTGGGATTATGTGTTGTCTCCCAAAGACCAGCGCTTGTACAGAAGACCGTTCTCGCACAATGCAGCACACAGATCATAATGAAAGTTACCAACCCGAACGATCTAAGGGCGATAATTGGTTCTATGGAAGGAGTTACCGCAGGAACAGAAAATGAAATCCAAAACCTTCCCGTCGGTTCCGCCCTTCTCTGCGGGATTGTAGACAGGCCACTGATCGTCAATATCCGACCAAGGAGGAGTAAGCATGGTGGACACGCAGTAGATGTGTTGGGTTCTGCGGCTGAATCTTCATCTGAGCCATTTCCTGACTCCAAAGAAGAGGAATACGGCAGGGACATCATTGAAGAGACAAAAGAGTTTGAGGAGAAAGGTATTCTACCCCTGATAAAACCAAAACTGAGTGTAAAAGATATCAAACTTATGGCAACACAGCCCATCGGTAAGATCACCACATATCTTATCCCTTCTGTATTCTTTACATGCGAACTGCATGGTACAAGGATCAATGTGTTGGTAGATAGGATCAAAGGAAAGATTATCATCAATCCGGATGATGATTTAAAGAAAGACATCCCTACCATTGATGAAGGATGTAATTTTCTTAGGAAACCAATTTTTGAAAGTATTGATTTTGATGTGAAGCTGGATGAGAGGATGACTAGCCAGCAATTGAGGGAGGAATTGGAAAAATACTGTAGAGTAGAAGATTTTAAGGAATGTTTTATTGTGTTTAGGAAAGTTGAGTAAGAGTAGTTTTTCTCAAGACATTTTTGTGGGACACATAGGAGAAGAGACCACCAGTATTTTCATTTAAAACGTTCCTACGTAATATATGTTGTTTTACATAAATCTTTTAAAGCTCCCATTTGTTTGCCATGATTCAGACAAAGAGGAGGTGTAATTCATGACAGATTCTGAACCGTATGGAGAAAAATTCAATGAACCAAAGAGGGAAGCACCCTACAACCCAACTCCTGTAAGGAGAAAAAAGCCAAATAAGACGATCAAGTGGTTATTGCGTATGTCAGTACTGCAAGTCTTGCTGCTAGCGTTTATCGCTTATCAGTTTGCAGGTGGAGGTCTTGGAGAGACAGTTAGCATCCAAGGGGCCGCTGTAGCAGAACCACCAAAAGCAGCTGAACAGCCAAGTGCGCCAACACCCCAACCTGCCCCCATGGTAGACATGAAAACTCTCGCAGATGATGATGCTGTGAAAGGCAATCCTAATGCTCCGGTAACCATTATCGAGTTCAGTGATTTTGAGTGCTCCTACTGCGCCAGGTTCTATTCAATGACCTACAAGCAGTTGGTAGAGAAATACGTAGATACAGGGAAAGTTAAAGTGATTTACAGGGACTATCCCCTCAGCTTCCATCCTAATGCCCAGAATGCGGCAGAAGCGGCAGAATGCGCCGGAGAGCAAGGCAAGTATTATGAAATGCATGACAAGCTCTTTGAAGAAAGCACTCGGGGAGGAAAAGAGTCATTCAAACTGTTCGCCCAGGATCTAGGACTGGATACTGAAGATTTCAACACCTGCCTTGATTCAGGAAGGATGGCTTCAGAAGTTAGAAAGGATACGGTCGATGGACAAAGAGCAGGGGTAAGAGGAACGCCAGCTTTTTTCATCAATGGACAGGCGTTGACAGGTGCACAGCCTTTCCCTGCTTTTGAGCAGATAATTGAAGCGGAATTAAGTGGTTAAAGTTTTTAGTATTTTTTTTTTAATTTTTGCTGATTTGTGTTTTTCTATGTGATAGGGCTTCATTCTTTTGATGATAGGATGAATCCCGAGTCGGCCCATCATATCAGCCAATTCATCTTTATCCACTTCTTGGTCATAACCTAGACAGATGACAGCGGGCTTCTTTTCCCGGATGACCCGAAGGCGATCAGTATGATGACCAAGAACAGCCTCATCGACAAGCTTGATGCTACTCACCAACTCCAGACGCTCGTTTTCAGGGAAAGCGGTAATCCTATTTTGCCCGGCCTTCGTCCTATCCCTGGCGATAACAACAACCAAGTAGTCTCCATGTTCTTTAGCCTGTCGGAAGTAGCTGAGATGACCCAAGTGAAGTATATCAAAAGTTCCAAAACACATGACTACCCGTTTTTTCATTCTTTATCCATCAACTTTGCTTTTTTTATGACTAACCTTGCAGTGCATTGATTTTCTTCTTCAATTGCAGATTCTTCTATGACCAACCTCTTGCCGAAAAGAGGACAATCGACCACCAGACTTTCAAATTCTCCTCCTTCACCAGCGCAGTTGAAACCGATATCACGATGGAGATTATCAAGATTATCAAGATCCTCTCGTATCACAACTCTACCTAACCAGGATTTATCCAAACCATCAGCGGCAACTGCAGTCAAGATGAATTTGAAATCATGACCCAGTAGCTCTTCCATCAATTGCTTCTGCGGTTTCTGCCAGAGAGGTGAGAAGACTTTCAGCCCGAGCAATTCTGCAATTTTGTCTATCCTTGAGGACTGGTATTCTGAAAATAATGCTCCTGTAATGAGCCCTTCAAACTCAAATTTCTCTTTGGCTGCGACAATGACATCTTTGAGATCTTCCAACTCCTCCTCTTTCTTCCCTTCGGTCCCACCGATAACATACGGCAGCTGCATCGCCTCTGCCTGCAGTTCAGTCACCTCAATTGCGGGAGTATGGAACATATAAGAATCAGGATTCTCTGATTTGATTGTTATTAGGCAAGTAATTTCATGGCCCATCCTCTTGGCCAAGTAAATGGCATAAGTAGAATCCTTTCCCCCTGTGAATAAAGCAGCTAATTTCATTTATTTGGTAATTTTTGCTCAAGATTTATAAAAATATGGGTAATGATTGAGAATATGAAAGAAATCTGGCAGAGAGAAGGTAGTTTAATCAATAAGAAAGAATGGGGATTCTTAATCAACAGTCTAAAGAGCGAAGAATTCTTGACTGACAAGGAAGAAGCACGATAAATATTGAAAGAGAAGCTGTTAGAAGCGATCAGAAACAGAATCCCAAAAGAAAGATTTGGTATCTTCTTCTCGGGTGGAGTTGACAGCTCCCTGATAGCTGCTGTCTGCAGGGACAACCATGCAAATTTTGTCTGTTACACGGTCGGCTTTCAGGATGAAGTTACAAAAGAGCCGGAAGACATAACAGAAGCAAAGAAAGTCGCCGAGAGATTAGGATTTAAGCTGAAATACAAAATCTTCAACCTCGTTGAGGCCAAGGAGATAATTACAACAGCTGTGAATATTCTTAAGAATGTCGAGAGAACCGATGTAGTGAATGTAGGAGTGGGTTCTGTAGTAGTTGCAGCAGTTGAAATTGCCAAAGAAGATAACATTAACTATTTCATGAGCGGATTAGGCAGTGAGGAAATCTTTGCTGGCTATGAAAGACATGATAAAGCAGAGGATGCACATGAAGAATGCTGGTCAGGATTGAAGAAAATGTGGAGCCGTGACCTGGTAAGGGATTCTACGTTGGCAGATGATTTGGGGGTTAATATCAAGACACCCTTCCTGGACAAAGAGTTAATAGAGTATACGATGCAACTTCCTGTGGGGTGGAAGATTGATGAGGAGAAAAAGAAGATTATTCTAAGGGAGGTCGCTGAAGAATTCCTAAAAGAGTTCGCCTGGAGGAGGAAGAAGGCCGCTCAATATGGTAGCTGCTTTGACAAAGCCATTTCAAAGTTGGCCAGGAAGGAAGGGTTCAAGTTGAAGAAAGAGTGGTTGGATGAGTTATAACAATGTATAATTGAACGTGACACCATCATCTCAAATGGATCTCCAGCACATCACCATCCTGTAAGACATGTTTCAGCATCAATTTCTGACCTGCAAACTTTGCTGACGGGCCCCATACCCGGGAGAACTTGAATTTAGAAACAAAATCTTTATGCAGCTTCTCACAAACATTTCTTATTGTGGCATTGCGGAAGATGATCAAAGGTTCTTTCATATCAGCTTCTTTTCTGGGTTCTTTCAGATAGATCCTTATAAAATCCAATCTCCTGAAAATAAACTCTTTCAGCATCTCAATATTAACATTTTCTTCAGCGGATACAGCCAGGTCGGCGTTCAACTCTTTTTGTACCTTGGCAACTTTGGCAGCAGTAGCCAGGTCAGCTTTACTTACGCAGACCACTGCCGGAAGATACTTCTTGTTTCCCTCGATACAATCGATAAAATCATCGATATCGATCGGGCTTCTTATCAGCACATCTGCATTGACGATCTTGAACTCTCTAAGGATTCTGCATAATGTCTCATCACCCACTTCCAAAGGAACAGTCTTGCCAATCTGGATTCCTCCCCTGGCTTTCTTTTTGATGTAGACTTCCGGCTTTGTCTTGTTCAGGCGGATTCTTGATTCCCACACTTCTTTGAGGATGGCAGGATAATGTCCCGGGTGATTGACATCTATGATTATCAGCACAAGATCTGCGTTCTGGATGACGGCAAGAACTTCTTTCCCTCTACCTTTACCGGAAGCAGCCCCGCTGACGATTCCCGGAACATCCAGGATCTGTATCTTTGCCTGTTTGTATTCCATCAGGCCTGGAACCACAGAAAGAGTAGTAAAAGCGTAAGCCGCCACTTCCGAATCAGCGTTGGTCATCCTGTTCAACAACGTTGATTTCCCAGCTGAAGGAAACCCCAGCAATAAAACGGTGGCGTCTCCCGATTTACGAACAGTGTAACCATGATCAGATCTGCCGGTCTTCTTAGATATGCGGGATTCCTGCTTCTCTTTGAGCATGGCAATCTTTGCTTTCACCAGACCTATATGGTGTTGTGTTGCCTTATTGTATTTAGTCTTCTTCAGCTCATCCTGTAATTCCTTTATTTTTCCTGAATAGTCAACCATACCAATGAGATTTCATCCCAATTTTTAATACTTTCTGAATGGTTGCCCCTCTCACTTTCGCAATTTTTATAAATGCCAGTGAAGAAACATTGAAAGAGGGATAATGGTAAGTGAGATATTAGATGTGTTACAGTTATACATTACCAAGATAGCTATTGGTATTGTGATTCTTCTTATCGGTTTTGGTTTAGGAGTACTTGCAAAGAAATTGCTGCAGAAAATACTTCATGAACTGGAACTTAACAGAATTATGAGCAAAGTGGGAATAACCCATGATCTTGAGAAATGGGTAAGTTCTATCGCTTCTTATGTGATATACTTGATAACTGTCATGTTTTTCCTGGAACATCTTCTCATCAAGTCAATTGTGTTATATCTCTTTGCTGGAGCGTTGCTGATGTTGGTTATCCTCACATTCCTGGTTGGCTTGAAGGATGTCATCCCAAATTTCATTGGTTGGTTGTTCCTGCAGAAAAAAGGCAAGATCAAGGAAGGATGGAGGGTAGAGGTAAAAGAAATCTCTGGCATTGTTGAGAAGGTTGGTTATCTGGAAACAGAGATTAAGACGGACGGGGGAGATGTGCTTTATGTTCCAAACTCTTTGTTTCTTCGGAATAAGCTAAGAATACGCAAGAATTAGCGTGCGTTCACACCTTCCAGCATACTGATGACATCCCATACCTGGGTGCGATGATAAGAATTTAGGTCTAGAGAATTCAGTTCCTCCAGTGTCAGAAGAGATTTCTCAACAGCCAGATCAACATTGCTTGTCAGCAGCACTATCACTTCATCAGCTTTCTCTTTAAACTTTTTATGAGTGTCAGGATCTTCTTTCAATTGGTCAAGGTAGTCGACAATCTCATCTATCTGTGAATTACTCATTTTTTCTGCAGTTCTTCCATCACTTCTTTCTGCGCCTCTTCAATATTTTTCTTAATATTCTCTTCCTGCTGATTGCAGCTTTTGACACGAAGCTCTGCAACTTCTCTCTTCTCCTCCAGATCCTTTGTCAGGTCATCTCTGGAAGCAGACAACATTATCTTTCCAACAATCTTGTACGCTTTGTCTGTCGTTTTCAGCTCAGTCAGAGCAGAATTCAGTTCAGTCAGTTGTTCCTGCATCTGCTGCTTCTGTACCTGAATATTTTGCAGGTTCTGCTGCAACAAATGTAACTTGTTAATCTTGGTCGAACTCATAGAAAGCTACCTCGCTTTTATCTTATTGACAGTCCTTCTATCTTTATAGAGAACCTTGCCACCGCAGTAGGGACACCTGATTTTAGTCGCCGTATACTCATCATCTACTTTCTTTCCACATCCAAAACAGACATAATACATTTTCTTCCCTCTATCAGCTTATTGTGTAAGCTCTGCCAGCAAACTTCACATCACACTTCGCACACTGCCAGATACCCAAAGCAACACGCTTCACACCTACCTTATTACAGTGTGGGCATTTGTGCTTTGCTCTTTGCTGCTTCTCTATCTGGGCAAACTTCTTCTTGGTTTTCCTTCCGTACCTTGCTCCGAAACGTTTTGTTGGCATTTTAGTTAAATGTTGATGGGGCCGCCCGGATTCGAACCGGGGTTCAAGCGTCCCAAACGCTTAGTGATAGTTACTGCATAAGCAACCCTGGAAGCTCCCAGAGCTGACTCATGGACCAGGCTACACTACGGCCCCTGCTACTCTTTATATACTTTTTGCTTTTATTTAAAAGGTTTTTGTTGTTTTTTGCAGAAGTGGGAAATTATCGTAATCGGAAAGATTATCTCATAACTGGACCGTCCCTATCTAATCTCAACCAACTCCCTCCTTGCCTCTGTCAAAACTCTGTATTTACCATCAAACAGAACTGTATCCTCAATTCTTAATCCAAATTTACCAGGAAAGTAAACTCCTGGTTCAATCGTAAAAACATGTCCTCTCTTGACAACCTGCTTCTTATCCCCAAAAGCGGGATATTCATGAATATCTATCCCAACACCATGGCCTAACCTGTGGATGAAATATGAAGAGTATTTCCCCAACCTTTTCCGGACCATCTTATCCAACCCTGCAAAAGCAATCCCTTCTTCAATCCCTTTGATTGCCCCTTGCTGTGCTTGCAGAAGTAAGTTATATACTTCCTCTTCCTTTTTGGTAGGTTTTCCCAGGAAGAGCATCCGTGTCATATCAGCACAGTAGACCCCGTATCTTGCACCAAAATCAATCAGTAAAAAACCACGCTTAAGTTTTGCCGTGGAAGTAATGTGATGAGGGATAGCAGAATTCTTCCCTGTGGCAACGATCGTTGGGAAAGCAAGTTTGCATCCTTTACTGCGTATAAATTCCTCTAAGAAGAATGCCACATCCTGTTCTGTCTTCAGTTTTTTCTTAGGCAGTTCTTTAACCAGAGCAGCAAGGGCGTTACCTGTAATCCGGCAAGCCTTTCGGATCTTTCTGATTTCTTCAGCTGTTTTCTCTTGCCGCAACTGATTCAGTTTCTCAGAAATATCGACAAATTTTGCCTTTGACCATACTTTCTTAATCTTTTCATAGGAAGCTAGGGTTAGGGTCTTCTTGTTGACACCCACTTTCCTAATCCTGCTGTTTAAAAATTTTTCTTCCCATCCTTTTGGGAGGGTCCTTGTTGTGATTCCCTTCAACTTTGGTTTTTTATCCAGCTCAGAGATGTAAAAGGTCGCCTTCATTGGAGTCACCATAAGGATTGCCTGCGTAGGTTTAACCTGAGTGAAATATTCGATGTTAGGATCCAATCCTGTCAGGAAAACAAGGTTGATCTTCTGTACTTTAAGGTATCTTTGCAGTTGAGTGAGTCTCATCATACCTGGGAAACCATCTAAGTTAAAAAATGTTTCTTAAAAATACAAAGTTTACCACATTCAAACCGAGTAATATTCTGCTTAATGAGGTTATGCCTGGGGAGGTTCATCCTCCCCCAAGCACGTAGTGCGCAGAGTTGGATTCTCACGTTTTTAGAGTGGGGCGTTAGTTTTTAGAAAGGGGTCGCCATTTTTTTGAAATTTGGACGAAAGTTTTATATATAAGATAATCTTACAGTAAGAAAGTAAGATTAATGGAGGATCTAAAATGTCAATAGAAACTTTAAAGATGTCTTCAAAGGGACAAGTTGTAATTCCGCTTGATATGCGAGATGAAGTTGGAGCTGGAGAAGGAACACTTTTTGCTGCTGTTAATACAGAGGATACTATTGTATTAAAGAAAATTGCTACACCAAGTAAAGAAGATTTTATTAAGGACTTAGGACTTTTTGCTAAGAAAGCAAAGAAAAAGTTGCAAAGTAAAGGCTTTACTGAAAAAAATTTACAGGCGAAATAATTATGGTTGTTACGTTTGATACAAATGCACTCCTCTCTGCTACATTATGGGATGGAAGTGTTGCTCAGAAATTATTGTATGATTTGATTAGACAGAATGTTAAAATCCATTCCTCATTAGATATTTTGAATGAATATCAGAAAGTTTTGAAAAGAGATTTTGATTTTTCTGATGAAGATGTGGCAGAAATTATGGAAAAAGTTCTTGCATTTGTAACTTTAGTCAAACCAAGTATGAAAGTTGATGTTGTTAAAGAAGATGCCGATGATAACATTATTGTTGAATGTGCTCTTGAATCTAATTCAAAATACATTATTACATATGATCCTCATTTGTTAAGATTAAAAAAGTACAAAGGCATTCAAATTATTAAGCCTGAAATAGCTAGAGCAATTTTCTAAGAATTTTATCTTGCCCATTCTTTAATATGTGGTGAAAAATCAAGTTGATAGTCTGGAATACCTAATGTTAAACCATATTTGGTTACTTCTTTGTATTGTTCTGATTTAGAACGATCAACTTTGAAGACTTTGTTGCAAAAAATGATGTAATGATAATGATTATCTCTAAAATCAGCATACCAAGAATGTTCAGAGTCTAATGATTGGCTTAATTCTTTTGCAACTTCATCAGCCTGATTTTCAAAAATTTCAACAGTGTGTAATGTCCATTGTTTAACCCAAGGAGTCTTATGTTTTTCAGTAACTGGTTCTGCTTTTGTTTTAATTATTCTTACTTTCTGAAGAACATCTTTATTTTCAAGACTCTCTTCAATGATTACACCTGTGAAATTTGACATGATTTTGGGAAAGAGATGAAGATTTATAAGACTATTGGTAGCGGATAAATCTTCAATGGCGACCCCGTTAATGTGTTGATTTTTATCTTCTCATGGAGAAGCGTTTTTTACATAGCCCCACTCATTTTTTTAGTTTACGTGAGAATCCAATTAGGCATAACGATGATGGTAGTAGAACTCTCTTTCTCAACAAGCAAGTAGTAGCTTGTTT
>CAZWBB010000020.1:0-22199 GCA_964632045.1 uncultured Methanosarcinales archaeon
TATAGTTTAGGAAAAATAAAAAAATACAGCCCATTTTCTTTTCTTAGATTTAAACTCCACATATTTTTCCATTAAACTGTCTAATTTCTTCGGGAGAAGTCTCCATTCACACGTCTTAAAATGTGGGTTTCCTTTAATACGTACGTTTTGCCTTCTAATCTCTCCAGCTCCTTGAATGTGCCACATTGCCATTTCATGATACTCAAGAATCAACTGTAAAGATAACTGTTTCTTCTCGTAGGCGTTTTCAATCATAGAATCAACTGCTTTTTTGTAGTTAGTAACCTCCTGAATGTGCTTAACTTTATACCTTTTAGGGATGATATTCTCAAAGATGATTCCTTCTGTATCTGAGATGGTTATAGGATTGCCTTCCAGACTTAAACTTGTATGGATGAAATTAACTTCATTCTGCTTTTCAAGATCAATAAAAACGTTGCCATGAATCTTAACATTTCTTTTAAATAACCGGAGTTCCTTTTTTATTTTTGGAATTAGAGTTTGCTTCTTAGGATGATAGAATTTTAACTCAATATCAAAGAATTTTAATAATTCTTTCAGGAAATGATGGCGTAAAAGTTTGCATACAAATGGCTTTCTAGATACAACTAATACAAGACCATACTTTTCTAAAGCAGTAATGTACAAGCTAAATGTCTGGTGATTTACCTTTATGTCACGAGCTGTAAAAAACTCTTTCTTTGCAGCAGCTTTGATAAAATCAGCCATTGTCTTTCGTAATAAGAAATTGTAACTCAATCTATTCTTAACACAAAATGTAATTAAATTATAGAGATTCTTGCTTTCATCATTAGGAATTGCCCTAATAGTTTTCCCAACTTTGATGTAACCTTCGTCTTTCAGTTCCAACACTTTTTTCCTTATATTAGCATGGTCTTCCTGTCTACGTAAACCTTTAGCAATTTCTCCAATCCGTACATTCTCGTTCAGGGCAATGTAATAAAATACATCATATTTGCTTACCATTTTAACCTATAATTCCTCCTTCTTTAAAAATGTTTCCATTCTACATCAAAATACCTAAAAAAGAGGTATTTCCATGTATTTTAATCCATTGTTTCTCAAGTGGCTTTACTCCCTAACCCTCCTAATTTTTCCATCAACATCTCTTTAACATCCTCATCTTTAAGCAGCACATCCATCAGTTTATCGGCATTCGTTCTTAACCTAGTCTCTTTCTTAAATCGTTCATCCATTTCCATTGCTTCCTTTAGATCAACCACTCCGCCACATTTGTTACAGTATTTTGTGTCATGAGAATTGATAGTATTACAACGCGGACAGATTTTAGGTTGAAGTCTAGTTTCTTCTTCATCCTCTTTCTTTTGTAACCCATTCATTTGCAATATAGCATCATCTAAATTCTTACCACTCATATGAACATATGTTGCTGGCATCTTTGATCCTTGAATCCAGCCAAAATACTTATTCATTTGAAATTCTGTTAAGTAGTTGGCCATGAAAGTTGCTCTAGAATGTCTGAATAAGTGGGGATGAATCCGCTTCTTTATTTCAGATCTCCTACTAATCTCAACAAAAAGCTGTCGTATGTTGCTGTAGCTCATTGGTTTTCTATGATTTTTTGAACCTATATTAATCCAAATCGGACTGCTTTTTTCATTTCTGAATGGATGAGAATTTAACCATGTTGAGAGATATGAAACACCCCATATTAATCTAATTGGTCTTGAACCAGTCTTGCCTTTTACAGTTAAGATTACACCATGCTTATCAAACTTAACTTGCTTGAATGTTAAAGTTCCAATCTCACTAATTCTCGCTCCAGATTCCCATAAAACAGCAATCAAAGCCTTATCTCTGGGTTGGGTTGAAGATTCAATCATTTTCTCAACTTCCTCCTGAGTTAGCAAATCTCCATCACTGGGCAATCTACATTCTGCTCTGTTCATCCGAATATTTACCCAACTAACAATCTCAGGATAGTCTTTAGACTCTTTCATGCCATACAACCACTTATAGAATCTACGAAGAATCACTTTGTAGGTTTGCTTTGTCCATGGAGAGTAATCTTTTCTTTGAATCTCCCCTACAATCTTCATTAAATCTTCTTTCGTTGCTTTATCAAAGTCTTTATCTAGTTTTTTCCCTAAAATTCTAAGAATTTCAAGATATTTCATCAATCTTGGTTTAGATAAGTTGTCTAATACAAGAACATTTACAAAATCTAGTATAAACTTCTTATTTCTTTCAGAAAGCACATTAGATTCCTTCAGAATTTTCATTCTGCTCTGAAGATTCTTTTCATAGTTGTGTATATCCATTATATTACCTCCAGAGAAAGAAGCAGTTAAGAGTCTTTGGTACCTCTAAGGTACCTGCGGACTCTCAACTGAGTTTGAGCGCCAGCGCCCGGATTTGAACCGGGACAGGCCAAAGCCAACAAGATATCTTGCAATTGGTTCCAGTCTTGCGCAATACCAGGTTATGCGACGCTGGCGTGAATGTAATGAATGGCAGCGGCGCGACCATCGGGGTGTGAGTGCACGCACGAAGTGTGTGCTTGCTTTTCATTCCCGAGGAGTATGCGACGCTGGCGTGAATGTAATGAATGGCAGCGGCGCGACCATCGGGGTGTGAGTGCACGCACGAAGTGTGTGCTTGCTTTTCATTCCCGAGGAGTATGCGACGCTGGCGTGAGTGTAATGAATGGCAGCGGCGCGACCAAAGGGAAGGATATCCCTTTGAGTATGCGACGCTGGCGTGAGTGTACATATTCGACCCCTTTTTATAAAATTGTCGGAAAAATTTATAAACAAATCACTAAAACAACCTCTTATGGTAACTCGTATTGGCACTAAGCAGAGGAAGACAAGGCACAAGTACACCCAGAGCATCCGTGAGAAAGGAAAAGTACCTTTAGGCAGGTATTTCCAGGAATTCGAAGAGGGTGAGAAAGTCAACCTCAAAGTACATCCCAGCGTACAGAAAGGACGCTTTTTTCCTCGCTTTCATGGTTTGACAGGAACTGTCACCGGGCACAAGAAAGGAAGCTGTTACGAAGTACAGATTAAAGATGGCGGAAAACGCAAAGTTTTATATGTCCATCCAATTCACCTTAAAAAATGACCAACCCACAATTTATTGAAGAAAAACCACTATCTCTGATAGATGCAAAGCAGGTACTGGCAGGTATCAGCAAACGAGATGAGGAACTGAATTACCTGTCTAACAAAGCCAAGGAATACTTAAGCAATTTTGCCACCCTTCCAGTCAAAAAGAAAGAGGAATTACAGAAACAACTAATCAAACTTAACCTAACAAGGCTAAAAGAGGAACACATCGCTAAGATAATCGATTTTCTTCCGAAAACAGCAGATGAACTAAAAGTAGTACTACAGGCTTACCCTCTAAGTCTGCCTAAAAAAGACCAGGAAAGCATTGTAAAAACCGTAAAAGGCTTTTCAGAAACGTAATTTTTATTAATTCTAAAGATATTCTAGGGTATAATGATGCCAGAAACCACTGTACCAAGGGAAGAAAGGGCAATTGTCCTTGACTTCCTGGAACATGGTTATCCCTTTGAACAGGGAACCATGAAGAGTCCCATAGCGCAAGCTTTAGGACTAGCTCACCTTACAATCTTGGAGTTGGTACCTAAAAAAGGTGTCCATCTGCAACCCCATAAAGAAGTTTATATCGGTGAGGGCAAGAGAGACGAGATACATCATATCAAGGGAAAGATCCCCATAGAGAAGCTTACGGCTACTGGTAGGAATGCTCTACCACACGCCATTGAGCAAGTGGTGAGTATGGAAGAAAAGAAATTTGTGGAGTTCTTTAACAAAGCGCAGCCTTTATCTATGAGGATGCACCAACTGGAACTATTGCCAGGTTTAGGTAAGAAACATATGTGGGAAGTGATCAATGCCAGGAAAGCTAAGCCTTTTGAGAGTTTTGAGGATCTGAAGAGCAGGGTTAAACTACTGCCCGATCCAAAACAGGCGGTCATCAAGAGAATTCTTCTGGAGTTAGAAGGCAAGGAGAAGTGGCGAATTTTTGTGGGGTAAGGTGTTTTTGTTGCTGTTTCACTACTTCTGAGAAATTACAAACAAAACATTTATAAAAATAGTCTCATTTCTATCGTAAAATGCCTATAAAACTAGGAAATATTACGCACGTAGTCCTAGATGTCGATGGAACATTGTACGAGAAGAAGAGAGAGTACATTCCTGGCAGAGGGACGATCGAGGACAGGCATGAGTACTTTCGTTATGCCACTTATTGCAAGGCAGTTGATGAAGGAGGAATCTACGAAGAGGACATTTTTATCGCTCAACTGGTGAGTGAGTATTTGAGGTTAGAGGATGATGGAAGGCTGCTTGATGCAGTAGAAGAATTTCCTAATGACTTCAAGCAGCATTATCATTCTCTCGTAAAGAAGCATACTGCCAACGGAAGGCTGTTTCGCAACGAATTTGGTGTACAGGCGGGATTTTTCCATAGAATATTGCAGCATATCGCTTTTGGTTCAGTTCTTGAGGAAGATGAAAGACTGCAGGATACCCTAGATGCAGTGTTCAAGAAAGGATATCAAGGAAGTGTACTTACAAGTGAAAGATACGCCACCATAGAAGCTGCCTTTGCTGCTCTTGGTCTACGGATTGGAGATTATGCTCTGGACACGGGAACGGATTTTCCAATATTCTGTTCAGATAACTTAGGAAAAGATACAAAACCATCTCCTGCTGCTTTTGAGAGACTGCTGGAAGTAGTAGATGCTGAGCCAGGGCAGGTTGTTTATGTTGGGGACTCATTGAAGAAAGACGTGATTCCCCCCCTAGAATTGGGGATGAAAGCTGTCCATGTTACATGGAAAGGAAATGAGATTGTGGAAAGAGATGGGTATATTGAGATACCTACTATATACGATTTGAGGGAAGTGGTGAAGATTGTTGGAGAGGAAGTATGAGTGATGACAAATCAAAAGTCGAATATGATCCTAGTTTCAGTAAAGAAGACGTGGAGTACCTAAGATCAGAAGGTATCCCTCCTGCAAAAGCTAATCCTTTGAAGAATTTCAATGCTGGAGATATTTTCCTCCTAGTACATGAAGACATTGAACCAGAGGTCGCACATTCTTACCCCTCCCACTACGATGGTGATGATATTTCAAGTCTAGTTCAATCCAATATCCTTCCTGAAGTAGCTATTTCCTACCCATCAAGATTCTCAGGAGGCGAGCTGGTTTGGTTTATAGACTATTCCAGAATATTGGGACAGAAAGAGGATGACCGCCGAATTACTCCTGATGAAGTGGCTCAGTTTGACGAGCGAATGGATGCTTATGATATCGTAACTCTAATACATAATAATATACCGCCAGAGCGCACGAGAGGCCATGATAAAAGATTCAAAAGTCACGAAGTGATGAACATGTCGTTATTCCATATCCCTCCAAAAGTCTCCGGAAGTTATGACCAAAGATTTAACGGAGGAGATACTGTCCTCCTAGCACAAAGCGAAATTTCTCCTGTCAAAGCAAAAAGATTTGATCCAAGATTCAATGGACCAGATATTTGTGGATTCGTCGAAGAAGGTTTGTTCGCAGGAGAAGTTAACAAATACAGTGATCGTTTTAATGGAAAGGACGTCCTCGGATTGATTAAGATGGGGGTCTCGGTCTCTGAAGCAAATGAATATGATCCCGAGTTTAATCACCTAGACTTGGAAGTAATGATAAAAGCAAAAGTTCCTCCAACAACTGCGAATGAATATGCTAAACAAGGTTTTGATGGATTTGGCATCTCATTCCTACATCCAGTATGTTCTCCAAAAGAGGCATCAATGTATCACAAAAAATTATCAGGATGGGAAATTGCCTTTCTGCACGAGATTGGGGCAACACCAGATAAAATATCTACAGATAAGCAGAAAAAAATCTTGACTATGTTGGAGAAGACGAGAAGCCATATAATCAATCAATCGTTTGTCGGTATGGGTGCTAGGGGGATTGTACTTTTTGACAAGGATGAAAGAACAGCTTTCAAGTACTCACCACATCTAGAGCATGAGATTCCCACTCTTCAGAGAGTGCATAAACATGTAGAAGCAGAGCACGTAATTAAAATCGGAAGCGCACCCAATCAGAATATTTCTCATGATCTTGGCCAATTAGAAATGGAGTACATCCAGGGTGAGACGATTGAAGAAAAGCTGTATTCAGAAGAGATCATTACCGAAAGAGAGTTGCTACAATATTCCCGAGGAACCCTAGCTGGTCTTTCTGAACTCCTTCAGGCTGACGTAACCCACAGAGATATCCATCCGGGTAACATTCTTATCGAAGAAGGAACTGAAAGAGTGGTAATAATTGATCTTGGAATCGCTACTTCCGAGATGGGATCATACCCCATTGATCCAAAAGACTGCCGCCGCTATGGAGGATTTGATGACTTGTTTTCTTATGGATTGCTGGTGTACAAGATGGCCATTGGCAGCCATTTGCTGAGGGATTATGCTTTGTCCTTACCAAAAGAACAAAGGGAAAAGATAGAAAACAAACTAAATTTCAAATCAAACCTGTCCACTCGAGCAAACTCTGACTGGATTAGCGAACATAAACACCTCATTCTTAATAGGTATGGTGAACTAAAAGAAGAGTATAAATCTTTTGTGAAAGGCAGGTTGACAGAAGAAGGCAAGGAGGAGTTTTGTGGAATTATTACGGGCGCACTTAACGTAATTGGATATATCAATCATAATCTCTCAGAAGAAGATAAACTAACAATCAAAGAGATGAAACAAGGAAAGAAAGTTGATTATGAAGTTGTGAAGCCGATTAAGGAAAGGTTGTTTGAGGAATTGAGGGAGGAATTATCTGATATTAGGTAATAGGTTCAGACTATGCCACTAGACGACTTTGATGGTGAATCGTACACAAAAGAAGATTATGATACTAGCAAGTTTAGTGACAGCGGTATCAGCAGCTTTCAGTGGGAAGAAGTTTCACCAGAACAAGTAGAATATGGTTATTACGCACATTATACAGAGGGCGGAGATGAATTAGGTACCTTTAGTGTTGCTCCCGGGCAGTTTGTAGAATCTCTAAGAAAAAAGGGCATTAATGAAGAATCCATCAAAAAATTCCATAAAGATTTGCGAATATTTGAGAGAGTATATTTGCTTGAGCAAGGTATTCCCATCGAAGCTGCTAATGAGTACTGTCCCCTCCCAATCAGAGGTAGTAGTGTTGAATCTGACGAGGGATTGTTTTGGGAGATTATCGGAACCAACAGGGCAAAGTGCATTGCCCATTTTTACGAAAAAGGGATTTCCCCTGAAGAAGCCTTGAGGATCGTCGAGGGATATGATGAGAGATTTGAGGGTATGGCCTATGATATCATTTTGGCGGATTGCCTCCCTGAAACGGCCAATCAATATCCAGATTGGTGTGGGGAACAAGAGGTATATTGCCTTACAAGCATAGGAGCTGGTCCAAAAGAAGCAGCACTATTTCCTGAAGACACTGATGTTGGGACAATTTCATCCTTGGCTGAGTTAAACTTCCATTGCAGTAGATACACCCCTAAACAATTAGAATGTCTGGTGGAACCATTTGTAATGATTGCAGAATCATTTTGGAACGAGATATTAAATGATTTTGTAAAAGTGGTTGGAACTGGTGCGGCAGGAGTTGTTGTAATGTTCGACAGAGAGTGGGGAGAAATCTCTGCTCTTAAGTTTTCAAGAGACATTTCTGAGGAAGCCAAGTTATTGCAGAGAGTAAGCTCAAAGAATGTAGTCTCAATGGAAAACCTAGGAATTCCTAGCCATTACGACGAAGATCTCAGTTTTGAGTTTACTGGAGTGAGAGGCATGAAAGAGAAACATCCAGCACATAAGCTAAGTGAATTAGAAGGCAAATTATTTGTGGAGTTAGAATTCCTGCGAGGGGAAACTCTCTCTCAGCTGCTTGATAAGAAGAAACAAGTCTTCACCCCAGAGCAGACTCTGGAGTATGGAGGTGATATTTTTAACGGTCTATGTGATCTGAAAGCATCTGGTATCTATCACCGCGACTTATGGTTGGGGAATGTGATGATCAGCGAATATGAAAATTATGAGACTGATCCTCCTGAAACCGAAAAAAAGGCAATTATCATCGACTTAGGAATCTCCACTGACGACCCTAAAGAAGGGCCGAAGGATAATCGTAGGTACGGTGGTGAGAACGACCTGCAATCTCTCGGGCAGATAATGTATAAGATGGTCACTGGGAAGCATATTTTCAATCCAACTATTGATAAATCGACACATCTAATTCCTGATGAAGTCAAAGCAGCAAGGGAACGGGCCTATAGCAGAGGCACACTTCTGAACAAAAGACTTCTGCAGGTAGAGAAGGAGGTTGCTGATGGTGGTGTCACCAAAATAATCGAACATTGTCTGCGAGCCAAGGGTACAGACCAGGACTACCAAACCCTACAAAAGATGTTTAATGATTGTGCCAAATGTCATAAACTAAAATGAAAGCCACCAAAAAGACGAAGTCAGCAGGTGGATATAAGAATCTTTCCCTAGACGAAAAGTTAGTAAGAATTGAAGCACAAGTACATTCTATACTTAGAGATGATGGGCCCACACTTGTGGACCGGGTTGTCTCTCAAGTGAAAAAAGGACAAAATCCTGCTGTTGAATATGGTGAATTTTTTGTTATTGATGAGACAATCTCCACTTTGAGGTTAGGAGAATGGGAAAGAATCAGAATGGGATTAATGTCCGGTCCTTTTGCACATCTTCATAAAGATCTCGGTAAATATGCTGTTGCTTCAGGGATAGCCAGAAGGTGGGGTTGTGTCATGGGTGAGGAAGCTGCATGCAATGTGCTGGGTTTGTTAATCGAAACTTATGAACCAAGCCAAGATAATTGCTATCAACTTGCCCATTCCGTCTCTTTCATGGGAGATATGATTGTGGATGGTATGAATCCCTGCTTATTCGACCTGATATGCAAAGATCTTGAAAAATATTCCTCATTTTGGCAAAGAAATGATCGGGTAAGGCTTTGGTTGGAATCAATTAATACAATCAGCACCTGGAAATTGTACGACTGGATGAAATTGTCGTTATCTCCTGAAGGCAAGGATGTCAGTTCAGAAGACGTCTTTCATTCATACTTTGGTGAAAAGCTAACCAATCTCGTTTCAGAAGCACATGACCTTGCTCCAGATACACATGAATTCATCGTTCAGTTCATACGCAGTATTAGAAGTATGGATTTCAAAGATGATGAATGTCAATTTCTGGTAGAAGTATTCCAATTGGCAGCCCCTTACTGGGAAGTACCAGATGACCATTTCTTTCTAAGTTGGATGGATTATGAAGACAGAGAGGCCATCCGATCCAGCAGATCACGTGCCTACAACTGCCCCGATTTTGTTTCCCGTTGCGTACAGATCATTCAATCAAAGGAATATAACACCGAAGAAGTCCAGTGGGAGGGAGAAAAATTCATCTCCATAGATGCAGAAAAAGTATTGGAGTGTGCATCAATAGAGAGCAAGTATCAAGTTTGTGAAAAACTGGGGCAGGGCGTTGCAGGGAAAGTGTATAAAGTTTTTTCCAGTGAACTGAAGCGGTATCAGGCCCTAAAAGTTATCGAACCAGGCAAAGTAAATCCAGATGAAGCGGAGCTATTGGGAAAGTTGAGGGGAGAAGAACTGAATAATATTGTCCAGGTAATAGATGCAGGAGAAGACATCGCCACAGTACGCGGAGAGCGGAGATATTCAGTAGTGATGGAGTACGTTGATGGTATGTTGTTGACAAATCTGATGAAAAATGCCCAGTTGCAGGATTACTGGACTTGCAGACTGAGTTCTCAGATCCTTGACGGCATTCTGGCCCTTCGGTCTCATGGAATCACTCACAGAGACATCTATCCAGAAAATATTAAAGTGAATTCATCAGGCCTTTCAAAAATTATCGACTTTGGAACCGCCACAATCCAAGATAAGCCCAAAGGAAGGGATGCAAGAAGATATGGTTCACCATCACACATGGAAGCGTCGGACATCTTTTCTTTGGGATTGATCACCTACGAGATGGCCGCTGGGAAGCACTTCATTGTGGAACGTACACAAGATATGGATTATGAGACTTTTGCCAGTGCTGTCGAAAAGGAGAAGGAATCTATCTACCGAAAAAATGGAAACATTAAAGCGAAATTCCGGCAACGCATCAGGGAGAACATCCCTAAAATGTTGCAACCAATCGTGTTTGCCTGTCTTGAACACTATGATGATGTGCACCACATTATTGGCTGCTACGAGGTAGCCAAGGAAGCAATTCTACCAAAGGGAACTGCATATGCCGGATATCACAAGAGGGGTCTGGATAAATAGGTATTTCCTTCTTCCAGGAATATCATCCCAACCCACCAACAATAATAACCCTAGAAAAATCATTGATTACATCTAGAAATATCTTCACCTCATTGACCACTTTCAGTTCTGGAAGAGTATAATTAGCGCCTTCTACTTTCCTCACCAACCCGTATCTCTGTGTAATCAATTCTCGTGAGATCTTCTTTTTATGCAGAGCTGCGAAATGCTCATAGATCAACTCAAATATCTCTTTCAGCACTTTCTTCACCCTGGGAGTGCATCCATGAGCATGGATCATCTCATTAACATGTCGGAACTTGTCCATCATCTTGTCGATTATCATGTATAAAGAAAACAGATGTTTCTTCTCTTCCTCACTCTTCTCTGACTGGTCAAGCACACGTAGATAATAGGCGATGAATTTACCGATGTTGTCATGATGCTCATAAACGTTTTCATGGAATTCATGATGCTTCTCATGCAGACTCTCTATGAACTCTTCCATGATATCTTTAAAGAGGAAGAAGATCCTCTTCTCGATCTTCTCAATATCTTTCTGTTCAGCCAACAATAGGCAATGCAGTTCTGTCATCTTTTTCGTCTGCGAAACAACTTCCATACCAATGTAGCGGTTGCTTAATTTCTTAATCATCGTGCGAATGTTGACATCTTTCTGCTTCTTGTCAGAATAGACGATTGGCCTAGAATGCGTGAGGATGATCCTGTTGTAGCTTGTGATATATAATGTCTCCAACGTCCTGGTGAGAGTGTGAGTGCAAAGGTCGCTGATATCCACAGTTATCTCCTTCTCCTGTACTTTCTTCTTTCCCAGGGAAAAACAGATCTCTTTCTCTCCTTCCAGTACGGCCAACTCATCGCCCGCATTCAACTCATACTTCTTTACCCACCTGCTGGGCAGGCTTACTGTCAGCGTGTTTGTTCCCACGCGATTGATTTTCCGTTTCATGCTGTCTCAAAGATGCAGCACTATAAATACTTTTCGGAAAATAATTACATAATTGCCAATAATAATTATAATTAGCAAAAGTATATATAATTCATCCGACATAGTAAGTAATAAATCCGATAAAACCGGAGGATTTCCAAAATGAATGCAAAAGCCATGAAACTGCTCGGACAATTGCGGGAGAACTCCCGTGAGAAGCTGACCATCATCAGCAGAAAAACAAGGATTCCCATAAGCACTTTGTTTGACACGTTGAAAGATCTCCAGGGGAAAGTTATTACAAAGAGTACCGTTCTGGTAGACTTTTCAGAATTGGGATACCATGCCAGAGCTCAGATTTTGTTGAAGGTTGACAAAGACAGTAAAGAGAATCTGAAAAAGCATCTCCTCTGCAATGAAAGAGTGAATACGGTGTATAAAGTAAACAACGGTTGGGATTTCATGGTAGAGACCGTGCATAAGAACATCAAAGAACTTGACTGTTTCCTGGAGAAGCTTAAGGAAGAGTACAATGTAGAGAATCAGGAGATACATTATCTGATAGACGAAGTAAAGCGGGAAGGGTTTGTTGTTGGAGGATAGAAAATGAGGAATGAGATTGTTTTATTGAGGTTAAAGAATGGCATTTGATGACTGGATCGAAAAACCGAAAAAAGTATTGAAAGATGTACAAGCAGGTTACAGAGCTGGCAAGAGAGGAGAGTTGATTGGATTAGAGGGCTCTGAAGCGTTTCAAAATGGTTATGCGCAAGGCCGAGCTGATATGCAAAACGAACGGGAAGCCAAAGAAAGGCAGCATAGAATATTTATGCGGGATCATTATCGACGTTGATGGAAAGTGATCAATTCCTTCACTCTCCAACATAAGTCATCTCATTCACTATCCTAACATCGAACGGATAGATCGACTTCACTTTCACGTGCTCAGCCATAAACGGATCCTTGCTGGAGATGACCTTCCTGCCGCTGATTTTTCTCACAAAGTTGGCAAGGTTCTTCCCCCTCTTACCACCTTTCCCGTTGGAACAGGAACCTAAAAAGATTACTGCATTCTTGGCAAGATTGCCAAGGTAACCTTTCAACTCATCGTCAGAGGTGTCGATGAAATATTTCTCTTCCTCATCTTTCACGTCATCATTGAGGCTCAACTTTTCTGGTTGTCCATGTCCGTTTAGAAAAAGGAATTCAATGTCTGGAGTTTCCTGCAGGGCCCGATAGACGTCCTCTTCCTCACCGGCGATGACAACTTTTGTATCATACCTCTTAACGATTCTGCCATATAGATTCAATGAACCTATATTCTCAAAAGCCATACCTCTTTTCCTGCTGGTGGGATAGACGATCAAAGCATTTGGCTTTCTTGTATCTTCGAATTTTTCATCTGGACTTAATCCCAACTGGTAGAACCGGCAGATTTTCCAAAAGTCTTTCTCCCCTTTATTGACGGCTTCCTCAATGAACCCAATGGGCACGCCATAGAGATATCCGTGCAGCATCTCTTTCACCGAAGCGGATAAGTTTTCTACATCCATCATTGATTTGATATATCCTACTGCGTCACCGGTCCTTGGCTTAAAATGATCCTGGATCTCTTTCAAAGAAGTATACACATCATCAATCTCTACAGGTAGGAGCTTCCCTCCTCTCCTGATATGGTCGATCATCGAGAACTGGGCGATATCCTCTGTCTTTAGTAGAGGTTTTCCCTCTTTGTTCCTCAGTGCGGATAATTTATTATAATAATCTACGGTGCCATTCGAAAGCCAATACAAAAAAATATTCTTCGAATCAAATGCATATTTACCCTCGCCATCTTTTATTTCAGCATATGGTTTCAGCGCTGCCACGTCAGCTTTATGCTTATGAAGTTCAACCATCACATCCACATCAATTACCGGTCTGCCCTCCCTCTTCACCTCCAGGAAAGGTTCAACTGTTTCCAGGGGCACTTTTTTTCTTGCGATCGTGCGGATATCATCGATTCCCACACCAACATCATGCTGATTATACATTTCCACAATATCCCTGACTGTGCCAACATCAACTTTGGCATCTTTCAATCTGATGATGTCCCATCTGCCCAAAGCAGGTTTCCCCCTGCTCTTCAGCGTTCCCAGGCTTTTGGCATACTCTAATTCCACCTTATCTTCATGAAAACCTCTTATGTCGTTTTCATCAAACCTGGCCTTACCATCAACCCTCACCTGCAGCAGCTCAAAAGCAAATTCTTTCGGGACTTTTCTGCTGAAAAGAAATTGTAGATCCCATTTTGTCAGGACAAGCCCATCCCTATCCTCGACCAAAGCCAGCTTTTTGATAAAATCCAGGGGAACCTCCTGCTTGTGCAATGAAGTGATATCACTGACGCCAAATATTCTCCCTCCTTTGCTATTTCTCATCGAAGCTAAGGCTGCAGAGTATTCTACCGGCACCTCTTTCAGAGAAACAAGATCAAACCTATCAAACAACTCCCCATCAATGTCTGCAAGATGTCCCAGTCCTTCGATGACGGTGGAAGGGACCTTTTTCTCGTACATATACTGGATGTCCGATACTGAAAAACGATCATTCTTTTCACTAAAAGCAGTGATATATTCCAATGGCACTTCATTCTCATAGAGACGGCGGAGCTGAGATCCGTCAAATCTCTTCCCTTCCTCATTTGCTATCTGGATGTATTCCAGGGGCACACCATCTTGATGAAGAGAGGCAATCTCATGGGTACCGAATCCTTGGCTGTCTTGAGAGACAAGTGCATGCATGTAGAAAAGAGGTACCCCTTTCTTTGCCAACAGTTCAAAATCGGTCAACTCATCGCCTTCCACACTCTTCTCAACAACTTCAGTCTCAACAGACTCTGTTGAATGCAGAATCCGTTGATTGCACTGATGCACCGTGTAGCAGAACTGCGCACCGAAGCAGAGGATCCCTCCCAGAACAACCATCTTGACATCCCTAAAAAAACGTTCTACTATCCTGTCTATGTCATTTCTATCCAAATCGTCTTCCATCGTGTTGATGCAGGTATTATTTGTATAAAATAGGATGTAGTTGTTAGTGATACGACGGACACCGCAGACATATTAAAATATGATATTTAAAAAAAGAGGGCACAGATGGCCCTTCTCAATCATCATTGGACCCGACTTACTCCTGGTAGATGCGCAAGTTGGTGACCATGGGATTCTCTTTCAATGCCTCTTCCCTGACGAAGATCCTGCCTTTCCCATTTTCCTTTTTCTGTAGGACTTCTACGATCGTGTCGTGATATTCACGGCAACGCTTGGTCACTTGCGCATAAAGCTGCATTGGAATCCCGCCGGCATCAGACAACATTTGAGGGGTGCAGGTGTAGGGGATCATCAAATAGTCTGTACCATAATCTCCCTGCAGAGCACTCCTCATCGGTTTTCTCCCATCAAAAAGCAACATATCCCTGGATTCGATCCAGTCACCAAAATTGTACACGTAATTCTCATCCACTACAATATCAGCAGTCGAACCATCCTGTACAGTCTGCAATCCCTCCGCGTTGGCGACCGTCAGGTAGATCTTCTGCACATTAATCCCTTCTCTTTGAAGTCTACCGTTTTCTCGTCCGTTGCTACATGTCTTCTTCAAATCCCCATTGGCAAGCCCATTCCGACTGATTGCTTCTGAAAGTAAGGTTTCTCCATCAAATACCCCAACATCAAAGACAGCGACAGGTTGTTGACCATATCTTGCCTGCAAATATTCCACCTGCCTGGCCAAGCTGAAAGCACCAGGCCTGGGTCCAGGTCTCTTGTTGCTTGCATCAAAAGGATCAGTTAACCTAGTTACACTGTAATGGTCGCTCGCCTGGCCGTTCATATAGACATCGTCAAAACTGACTATAGGGAGAGTCTCAGCCCCAATCATACTGTCAACAGTATCACGCATCTCTTCAGCTGATAGAACCAAATAGTTGTATCGATGATACGTCTTCCCTTTGTCTCCATCTTCCTTCTGAAATACCACTCCACCCAGTATGCCCCCTAATTCTCTACAAAATCCCTGCTCCAGCTGGATTATATCTCTCATCTTCCCCGCAGAGAGGTCCAGTGCAAACCTGTTGGCAAATAATTCTGCCAGTCCCTGGGTAATCAGGTAATCTTCGGCCACTATCATTTCTTCTTTATCTCCTTTAGTTGTTTCTGTCATTTTATTCCTCCACTTGTCTTGTAACTGCGATAGAGACTCTTATTAATCACACTTTTCCAAGAATTCCCGCAATAGTTACGCAACCTAACCACATGTTTATAAAACAGAATCTCCCTCTCGAAATAATAACAAAAAATCCGAAATATATCCTAGAATTTCCGGCCAAAAAATCCTATCCTGAATTTCTCCTCAAAAACTCCATATCCTTCTTTGGAGAATCAAAATCACCTTTGTCATAATCAGGTTCCACAATAACCGGAACGTCAAAGTGCTTAATCTTGCCGAGAAGCTCCGCATCATTCCCCAGAGGACGATGTTCTTTGCCATTAACATAATTGCTGAGATGTACCATCGCCAACCTGCCATTTGAGTCAAGCCAGGAGATCAGCTCATCAAGATGATCCTCAGAGAACGTGAGGGCATGTGTTGTATCCAATACCCAGGTGAAACGCGGATGCAACATAAGGAGCGCATCATAATTCTGCATATCATAACCTCTGGACTTCTTAAGGTTCTCAAAACTGACCTGATAAGACGAATCGACCAGCTTCTGGATGCCATTGAAGTCACGGATGTTATGATGATGGATGGTAAAATGTTTAACCCCTATCTTTTCACCCAACTGCAGGGCATCATCAATCAGTTTTCTGGTATCATGATCAAACAGATAAGTATGCTTGAATGGAAGGTGGATAGAGACAAAGTCAAGAGAGTTGAGGTAATCGATGCTTTCTTTTCCCAGCGACATCTCATAGAATTCTTCCTTTGTCGCAAAAGTAAGTTCTACTGCTTGACAACCCAACTCTTTGTGGTATGCCAATTTCCGATCCATATCCCACCCCCAAGTGTGAAAAGCGCCCGTAGCCATCCCGTAGATCATTTTACTCCCTCCAAAACGTGGTTTCCTAATAAACCTTGTGAAACCCCCATTGTATGCAACACTACAACACATCTTTATAGCTTCTTTTCTCTTCCAATTCCGAAAAGTTTCCGGTGGCGAACAAAAAAGACTTTTTAAAATGGATGAAGTCGAAGAGTTCATGAAAGAAAAAGAGAGACATATTATTTCTCACCTCAGAAGGGATGCGCGCACCAGTTTAGCAGCAATCTCTGATAACGTGCAGATGCCTATCTCCACGATCTATGACAAGATCAACCGTCTGCAGAAGGAGGAAGTTATCAAAGGATACACCACCATAGTTGATTTTCCAAAGCTGGGTTTCCACTATCATGCCAAGCTAGCTATCAAAGTGAACGGTTCGCAAAAGAAGGAGATTACTTTATTCCTGCAGAAGCATCCAGCCGTGAATTCTCTCCATGAGATCAACGGCGGTTTTGATTTTCTTCTTGAGACTGTTCATAAGGATATCAAAGAATACCTTTTCTTCATCCAGGGACTTAAAGATAATTTTGAGATTATGGAGATGAATGAGTATCAGGTGATCGATGAACTGGCCAGGGAGAAATTTTTGTGATGCAATCTATTTCCCATTCATCCTCCTAATAGCCTCATCTAAAGTGTCCCTTTCTTCGCTTCCTGCAGTAATGACCCTTCTTTCGTCAAAAGGGATCTCTCTTGTCTCTATCGGAAAATCCACTGCGTGGGGGAAGTACTGACGATACCGCTTGTTGATATTGACTCCTATCTGGAATGCCAGCATATCAGCGTAATTTATGATAGGAATCAACTCATCCCCTGCCTCATGGCATTGAATATTCTTCTCGTCTATCGGAAAATCCCATTGATGAAGACATTCTTTTATCAGATGAGCAGTCTCTGCAGGCTTGCTGTAAGTGTCGATCAACAAAAGGGTTCTTTCTGGCTGGTAACCGTTCCGAGCGATAAGATGAGCGATAGCAGCATGTTCTATCTGTTGGCGAGTGAACCTTCCCCTTGATGCTCGTGTCCAGTGGAAATCCGCCAGACCTTCATCTTTCATCTGACCTAAGGTGGGAAAAGGGATCCCGATTTCTTCTCCGCCCTCAACCCGGTGTAATATCCTTCCTGCCTTCTCCAATCCTGAAGCAGGCTTGATCAGTTTCTTGTCATTCGTCTCTGCTGCGACGACGATCAGGCTGGTATTCCCAACGCTTAATGTACTTTCATCTATGCCCAGGTAAGTGAAGTTCTTAGGGGTATAGAACATATATTTATGGTGGATGGAAGGCTTTATATTATTTATGAAAGTCACCAATCAAACTTCCACTTCATATCCTTCTTCTTCTCTCCGACCAGCTCTTTCATCCCTTCATGCTTGGCATGTTTCAACAGCTGCTGCGAGATACGCTTCACCCGGATCCCATTGATATCTACATCGTTCTGGAAGAATTCATACCTTTCGAGAATCTTGTCCAGCAGTTCTGCTTGTGCCTCCAGGTTGACCTGCATGATCCCTTTTCTCGCAACACTGCGTTCTTTCTCCAGCTCTCTTAGTTTTGTCAATTTGTGCAGCAGAAACTTGGCATCATCATTGACATCCTTAAGAAATTCACTGATCGCCTCAATATCTTTGAGGGTGTCCTCTTTCCTCTCATACTTTTTTGGTTTGAACAGTTTTTTCCACCATCTCTTTTCGTATAAAAGCATAGTTATCGGAAAATTGTTGTAAGATATAAATGTTTTGGGTGTGGGTCTGTGCAAAACGCCTGTATAACACCACCCTCAGACTACTTTGTTCGTAGCTTTGCTAACTTTGCATACCTGGGAGTCAGCATGCTCCTTACATCTCTTCGGGACTTTTTATCCCCAGCAAGCCCAAGCCATTCTGCAAGACCTGCCTGACGCAATCCACTAACAGTAGTCTTGCCTGCATCTGTTCTTTCACCTCAGAAATTACCGGACATTTGTGATAGAATTCATTGAACGTTTGCGCAAGAGCGATTAGATAATGAGCCAGATGATGAGGTTTATAGCTGTCAGCAACTTTTACCAGAACATCAGGAAAATCATACAACAGCCTAATCACTGCCTTCTCCTCGGCGATATTGTAGAGCTCATAGCTCACTTCAGAAGTCGCTGCGACTTTATGCTCTTTTTGAGCCTTCCTAAGAATGCTACAGGCCCTGGCATGTGTGTACTGGATGTAAGGAGCAGTTTCACCTTCAAAAGAGAGCATCCTGTCCCAGTCAAAATCGATGTTCCTTACTCTATCATTACTCAGATCACCAAAGATTATCGCTCCCACACCGACCATCTTTGCTACTTCTTCTTTGTTTTTCAGTTTGGGATTTTTCTCCAGGATAATTTTCTTAGCCAACTCTATCGATTTGCTCAATGTCTCCTCCAGGAAAACAACTCTTCCTTTCCTGGTGGACATCTTCTTGCCGCCAAACCGAAAGTGGCCGAAATCAGCATGGACAAACTCTTTCTTATAGCCCATCAATCCAAGCACTTTGAACAACTGCTGGAAATAGAGCTTCTGCTCCATGCCCACAATATAGAGAAGCGTGTCTGCTTTCAGCTCTTTGATACGATAGGAAGCAGTAGCGATGTCCCGAGAATGATAAGTGGTTGCTCCATCAGATTTGAGCAGGATTACCGGCGGCATCTTGTACTTTTCCAGCTTGGTAATCAGTGCTCCTTCAGAAACTTCCGTGTCCACTTTCTTCTCCAGTTTCTTGAACACTGCCGGCCAGAATTTGACCATGTCTGCTTCCCCTTTGTAAGAATCAAAAGAGACATCCAGCAAGTCATATATCTTCTGGAAATCCTTCAGGCTGAGCTTACGGAACTTCTCCCATAGTTTGGTACATTCCTTATCCCCCTCTTCGATCTTCTTGAAAGCTGCCCTTGCTTCATCATTCAAAGAATCCTTCTTCTCTGCTTCTTCATGAAATCTGACGTAAAGGCTGAGCAGATATTTGATAGGTTCTTTCTCCATCTCTTTTTCCTTACCCCACATCCTGAAGGCAACGATCAGCTTGCCGAACTGCGTTCCCCAATCGCCAAGATGATTGATTGAGATCGGCTTATAGCCAAGCAGGGAGAGGATCCTGTAAAGAGAATTCCCGATGACAGTGCTTCTAAGATGGCCGATACCAAACGGTTTGGCGATATTTGGATGAGAATAATCCATAGCAATGATTTTTCCCTGACCGATGTTCTGTTTCCCATACTTCTCCTTCCTTTCGTAGATCTTCTTCAGGGAGGTCTCTGCAAAAGCATGGTGGTTGACAAAGAAGTTGAGATAAGGGCCGATTACTTCTGCTTTGGAGATGATTTTGGGTAATCTTATTTTTTGTTTTAGTTTTTCTGCTGCTTCTTTGGGATTCTTTCCTAACCTGAAGCAGGGAAAAGCATAATCCCCCATCTGAGGATTGGGAGGGACAGTTATTAGGTTTTCCAGCTCTTCTTCTTTAAGTGTGGTGTTTTTAGTAAGTAATTTGATTATTTGTTTTTTGAAATCCATGGTGTAATAGAGAATGAGTCAGGCTTTATTAATTTTTGTACTTTGTCATCAACCAACCAATATACTCCCTATATTCCAGCTGCTTCTTTATAGAATTCTCTAACTCTAACCCGATCACCTGGCTGAACACTTGCGGAGGTAAGTCCCTCAAATAATCAAACTGGTTCTTGTTTGTTACAAAATGCAGGTCAGTCTTTCTTCTTTTACTGTAACCGTTTAGGTGATTAGCTGGGAATCTTGTGTCCCCAAGATGTTGCAGCACGTAGTCATACTCGACGGAATGGCGGTCCTTTGCAGCTTTCAGATGGGCCAGGTCGATACAGAAACCGCCCATCCTGCTGGGGAGAAGCTTATTCTCGATCCTGTCATCATAGTTGGGTTCAAGAATGATATGTTTCCTGAACTGGGGAAATTTGGCATAAAGAGTATCAAATTCTTTTTCGTGGCAGTTGAAAAGCCTTGTGTTGTATCTATCATAGAAAAACTCAATCTCTTCAGCGGTGAAATCCTGCCCACGCAGATGGACCAGTTTTATCTCTTTGATGCAGGACTTATCCAGTTCTCCGTACAGAATTTCTCTCTGCTTTATCTGTAAAGTTGTCGGGAATAGAGCAACTTCTTCGATGTTGTACCTGTTGATCTCCTTCAACTGCTCCCTCCAGTGGTCTTTCTTCCTTCCGATAGAGGTACAAGTGATCCCTACGAATAGTCTGTCTGCAAAACTGGTCATTATATCTTCACAGAAGACTTTTTCTTCTCTAATATAAAAACTTTTACCTTACTACCACAGAAACTCTCGATCAGACTTTTTGCTTCCCTTAGCAGCCCAGTCACCTTTTTCTTGGTGATGGGGGGAAGAACTTCAAAATGGATCAAGGCAGAGGTTGATTTCCCTGACAAAGCTGTCTTAGAACTTTTCCAGAAATCAAGTTTTGTTCCCAGGACACGTTCATCATCTTTGTAGAAGAAAGCTCTTGCTTTGACTGTCCTCAAAGGACCAACTTTCTCTTTACCAGAAGCCAGAGCAAAGGTAAGGTTACCAGCAATCTTGGCGGAATCATCTACTGCAAAAGGGACCAGATGTTTCAATGACAGATATCTTACCAGATTGGTCATGACATCAGAGGTAGCGATACTTCTCTTGCTAAGAATCTTCTTTATCAACCTCTCCAGTGAAGTATGATATCCTTTCGCCTTCGCTCCAAATTCAAGTTGCGCAAGTACCCAGGGAGCTATCAGGTTATGATTTTTGATGTTCTCTTTATGAAAAGTGAGACGGATAAGCTGTTCCATCTCACGAAGGAGCAGCTTTGACTCTTTGATGTTTCTCTTATTATCGATTTCCTTTACAGAGATAAATCCAATCCTCAGTTGAGGATGAAAGCTGCTGAATACCTTCCTGTCGATCTTAATCTTCATTTGTTCTTCTTCCTGGTCTTTTCAACAATATCGGTAACTCTTCTTCTGGAGAAAATCCTGCGAACAAGCCTGACAAACAACCGCCAGAGGGTAGGTCTTGAACCAGAGTAACGCAGACCGTAATGCATGTTCAGCCTGTCTAAGTCATAGCGGATGTCGTTGAGAAGCTTTACCTTTTTTCGTTCGTAGTGTACCCTGGCTAAGAGAAGGATCACATACACTCCAAAAAGACCACCGATCATTACGCTCAGCTTAACGAAATACGGTCGTATTGTTTCTGCAAACGACTCAATCCCCATACCTACAAAAGGAGCAGTAGCATTTTCTATCACCATTTTTGTTTAGTTAAATTTCTGAGGTATTTATATGTTTTGGAAAAAATTGCCACTCACCGACTAGACAACTCCAGACAGAATTTATATAGTAGTACTTTCATTAAACCACTCCAACCTTTAAATTTGTGAAAGATTGAAGGTGATTTATAATGAAAATAAACAAAAACATTCATTATTATCCCAGAGTTCAAATTGCATTAAGAAAATCTCCCCTAGCCTACGAATTAGGAACACTTTTCAAAAATGTTGGATTTTCTTATGGTTCTTGGGAAGAATCTCGTTTCAATGGGATAATATTTTATCAGATTTCCGGAAGAAAAAATGCTGAAAGATGGTTTAAAGAGATTACACCAAAGAACCCTGTTCACACAAGTAAATATGAATTCTGGAAAATGTTTGGACACTACGTGCCTAAATCTAGTTTGGAATTTAGGAAGGTAAGTTTAAACACAAAAATTTTATAAACAAACCAAGAAATCGGACTATTAGCCCCGCTGTGGCTATGTTCACAGCCCCGTGG
>CAZWBB010000020.1:22209-43533 GCA_964632045.1 uncultured Methanosarcinales archaeon
TAACTTGATTACGTTTTGTAATTAAGGCCCAGTCATAGTACCCTTTGGAGGTATTGACCGCGGTTCAAATCCGCGCGGGGCTATTTTTTCTAATTAGCCAAACCAAAAATAGCTTCATCATGGTCAATCAAAAACCCCACCGCAAGCGATGGGATATGCCATCATAAATCAAACATAAACCCTGCCATCAAACTCTCTCTTCAATAACTGCAGCAAAGACTGCCAGGCCCTCCGTGGTTCTCTCGGCAAATCTGCTATATACTTTCTCAGGCGAGAACCTTGCGAAACGTAGGCAAGATAAGTCTCTGCAACAAATTCTTGAATGGTCTCTTCATTAAGATGCTCGTTTGCCACCAGCTGACGGCCCACCCGAAAATTTGGCCCTTGTAAGAAATCAATTCCCAGGATGGCGGTCTCTTTATGGATCGGTCTGGAGTACTCAAGAATCTCTTCTAACTTCCCATCCTGTAACATCTTATGACAAAATGAATGCCCGATCTCGTGCAGGAGCAATCCATATAAGTTGCGCTTTGGTCCAGACGTGGCAAATGTAAATAGATGCACTCTCCCCTCATCATACTGTGAGCCCTTCGCTCCCCCCGTACCCCATCCACCTAAACAAAGCTCCTGGAAGGTTTCGCTGGTGAGATGCGAATTTGGTAGTAGCACCAGCACCTGCTCCACTGCATCAATGACTGCATCACTACATTCGCGCCTGTCTGCATGACACATATCATAACCGCTTGTCAAACTTATACCCCGATTTTTTAAGTACTTCTTCAAGCGCGTTGCATGACCTGGTTCAATTCCGTCTTCAAAATACAGTCCATTGGTCATTCTTCTGAATTCAGCAGCTTCCTCCTCAGACATGGCAGGAGCTATCAATGTACCTCCACCCCCTGTCTCATATCTGTAAAGCATAAACTCACCTTCAATCCCCGCAACACCAAGGTGTGAGCCAAATCGGATGTCCCCCTCGAATTTACCTGGCAGTACCCATGGCCTCTGTAATTCTTCCAGTTCATTTGGAATCAGACAGTACTCAGTTCTCTCAACAGGACTGTTCGGTATGAACGTAGTACTTTGTACAGGTTCTGTAAATGTCATCTTCTGACTGTAATCTAGCTTTCTATATAAACATTGCGGTAAGTTTATCACTCCGTAGTGGTTTTGCATGCTAGTTACTTTCACAACTTATTTATACCCTCAGAAACAGAACAGACAGCATGGCAAAAGCAGATTGGAAAAAGAGATACGAAATTGAGGCTCATCAGATAATCCTGATGCGGGGAGTGCGACCGATAAACGGACTGACGGATAATGAAGTGCCGAGAGTGGAGGAATACCTACAGCACCGTGCAGGCGAACCGGTTTACACAGATAAATGTCGCTATCCTACATACTACTCACCCAGAACATATCTCCTTAACGGAGTAGCTGTAACCTTAAGAGGAAGAAATACTCATCTGGAATTAAGTGGCCGTCCGGAGAATCTAGCTGTACTGATCACACAATTGCAGCAAAACCCGCTATATCTGAAAGAAGTAAAAAAGAAAAAGTCCTAAGAACATTCCTCATTGATGCTCTCTAGTTTCATCGTAAAAGCTACTCTTTTAACTGAAGGATGTTTAACAATTCCACTTGTCTCGCCTACGCGCAGAGTAATCACTTCTTCACTGAGAACCTTTCCGGTAGTCACTTTCTCAACCTTGATTGGTACAGGAACATTTTCCATCGGACAATAATCAGGTCCGCCCATCAACGTCCAGGCGATCGCACCCGCATAACTATAACTTCCCTTTCCCCTGGACAAGGTATACGTTTCATCATCGCTGGTCTTGATCACAACACCATTATAATTACATTTCTTATCACATTCGGTCTCATAAAGCGCAGCGACGGTTCCGCATTCCCCATCGATACACTTTTCGTTCCATTCACAGTCAGCATTGTTGGTGCAGGAAAGATCTACTTCCACTGGCTCTTCTACTGGCTGTACTTCTAGTTCCTCGGCAGGCTGTTCTTCTATCTGCTCCTCGACAGGTTCGGGAATCTCTTCTACTGCAGGTTCTATGGGAGCTGGTTCCTTTGCAGGATATTCCGGTATCAATTCCTGGCAACCTACCAGAAAGATAGCCAAAGTAGCCAACAGACATATTAATATTATTATTCTCATTTTGTTACACCTCTTTTTTGCAGCTCATGCTTCTGCGACTTGAAGTCGTGAGCCATACTCCTAAACTGACTTTTCAAGTGAGGATGATCGGACTTTATACGGGTCACCATTAGACCAAGCGTAAAAATACATCCAAAATTCAAGACAAGCATGCTTAAAATCAAATCTTCTACACTCCAGGATCCACCGACAATTTTCCTTATCACCTGATACAAAACAAATAAACCAAATAGGAAGACGAACAACTCTACAATCTTAATAGTGTTTTTGTGCAGAAATACATTTGAAATCTTAACCACCCATTCTCTTTAGGATTAACCAAATTACCAAAACAATAATGACCGCCAGAATCAACCATAGCAAATACATCTGCCCTCTTTTGTCCATTCTCTTAGGTAAATCAATAAGGCTTATATATTTTTCCTCAGTATACGTAGACACAGAAAGGTATCGCAACATTTAAAAAAAAGACATCATCTTCTAATATTGTGAAACAAATAATTAAAAAGGCAAAAGAATGGGCCTATTTCGAAACGGAGAAACAAGGTACCCCTATAATTGAACATCTTAAATTGTCCGTGAATAAAGGACAGGAACTGGCAGAACTGTTGCAGGCAGACAAGCAGATAGTCATGTTGGGTACTTTGTTGATGGACATCAAATTGGGAGAATGCTTCAATGAAGGAAAACTTCCTGAGCATATATCCCGAAGCTCTGCTGCAGCCAGAGAATTCTTAGAAAGTTTTGATCTTGGCGAAGGGACAAAAGAAAAGATCATCAACTGTATTGAAGCGCACCACGGAACTGTGAAGTACAGATGCAAAGAAGCCGAGATCTGTGCAAATGCAGACTGCTACCGCTTCCTGCACCCGAGAGGGGTTTTTGCTTTCATACAGCTTCTAGGAATCAGGACGAAGGACTTCTCCAAGATTCTGGATTATGTAGAAGAGAAGCTGGAAGAGAAGCATAAGGTTCTCTCTCTGGATATCTGTAAGAAAGAGCTAGATCCACACTATGCAGTATTCAAAGAGCTTCTTCAGAAAGCAAGAGAGTAGTGATTCAACAGGTAGAATGCAGGATAGCAGCGACATCCTTTCCTTCTTCCACAAATCCGTTATAGCTCTTGTATGCTTCATTTGTATTCTCGATAACGTAATCGATATTATTCTCTCTCAGAAATTCCTCTGCTTCCTGGTCGACTTCCACCTGACTGCTGTAACCGGTCCCAATCACTAAGACCTCAGGTTCCGTTTCAACTATCTCTACCAGATCATCTACAGTAACAGCATGGCGTTTGATAGATCTCCAGAGAATCACTTTCCCATCGTAGATCTTGACATCTTTGTACTCCTCTCCGTCAATCATGATGGAACCAAATGAATAAGAATCGATAATTAAGCCGTTGCTTCCCCTTCCAGCCTCTGTACTGCCCACCTCTGGCAACTCATTCACACACCCTATCAAGATCAACGCCAACATCGACAATACTATCGCAAGCTTCATCCATCAACCCTAATCATACGAATATAAATAATTTGCCATAACCTTTTTAAAAAGAGCGACAAATACAGTAGTAAATTCAAGAGGCAGGTAGGTTTGTACATCTGTACCGGCTCACCTGTACTGGAGAAGAACAAGACTTTTTCTCCAAAAATAAAATGAAAATACCTAAAAATAAAACAACGAGGAGGACCAACGGTATAGGAGGAATCGTGGGACTAAGCGAGTGTCATCAGACACGAGCACATGTCGCACCTCGCTCCCAGTTGGCGAAAGAACTGTGGCTAGAATGCATTCAAGAGACAAAGGAAAAAGTGGAAGTACCAAACCTGTAAAGAAAACGCCTTCCTGGGCGCCGTACAAAGGCAAAGTAGTAGAGAAATTAGTGATCAAGTTCGCTAAGGGCGGGAAAAGTCCTTCGGACATCGGCACTACCCTGCGTGATACTTACGGTATCAACAGTGTCAAAGCGCTTACCAACAAGAGCATCGGCACCGTCCTTAAGGAGAATAAGCTATTGCCAGAACTGCCTGAAGACTTGTCTAACCTGATAAAGAGACTGATTGCCATAAAGCAGCATCGGGGAAAGAACCGACATGACCAGACAGCTAAGCGAGGTTTCATCCTGACCACTTCCAAGATTCGAAGACTGGTCAAGTATTACCAAAAAACAAAAAGACTACCTGCTGACTGGAAACTCGACATGGAAAGATTGAAGATGTACGTAGAGTAATTATTCCTATTTTTTTTATTTTTTTAAAGAAGAAAAAACAAACCCTAAAGCAGGGTCTTGATACTCTCTATGTTGGTAGCGATGTCGCGACCTTTCCTGGTCAATTCTAACAACTTTAGACGACCTTCCTTCTTGAAGTTTATCAACTCTGCTTTTTGCATCTCCTGCAGAATCTTCACAACATGGCTGTACGTACAATCTATCTGTTTTGCCAGTACAGAAGCGTACACGTTGGAGTTGGCGTTCTTCAACTCTACCAGCATCATTGCTGGTTTTTCCCGGAAAAATACATCGAATATAGCTTTATTTTTGTTCAAAGTAACAACACCTCACCGGTAATCATCCACACCCCGGGTGTAGATTTTCAAAGTTATATTTAAACATTTATTCATTACAATGGTTGCTTTACAAACATTATATTTAAATGTTATGGAAATTAGTGTAAAGATAGTATAAATGGTTATGGCTCCAGAACAGAATTCTTTTTAAGTATCCTCTTTTCCTTCCTGAAAATGCCTTCCGCCGATGCCACAAATCACTTCCCGCATGAGACGATTAGGAAGGGACAAGACACCCTGATAGATGACATCGAAGCTGCTTTCGCGGCCGGAAAAGTCATTCTGGCGCATGCACCAACAGGATTGGGGAAGACCGCTTCTGCTCTGTCCGTCGCCCTGCATTACGCGGAGAAACATAAGAAGAGAGTGTTCTTTCTGACCAACCGTCATACCCAGCACCAGATAGCTATCAACACGTTGAAACTGCTCAAAGAGAAAAAAGGGATCTGCACCTCCTGCGCGGATATCATAGGAAAAAGATGGATGTGCAACCAGGAGATCAGTGGGGTGTTCGGCAGTGATTTCAATGAATACTGCAAGTCTATCACCGAGAAGGGCGAGTGTGAATTTTATAATAAAGTAAGAACTAAACAGAAACTGAATGTTGAGGCTAAGGCTTTCGTCAAGGAACTGCAACAGCAGGGGGCCTTGCACAATGAAGAAGTGATCGCCCTCTCCTCCGAGAAACGGATGTGCAGCTATGAAATAGCCATTGAATTAGCAAAGAAAGCCACTTTGATCATTGGCGATTACTTTTACATCTTCAATCCCTTTGTAGCCATGACCTTATTCAACAAATTGGATATTGCCATGGAAGATATTATCCTGATCGTCGATGAAGGGCACAACCTTCCAAATAGGGTGACGGATATGCTCAGTAACAATCTCACCAGCAACATGATAAGAAATGGTGTGACGGAAGCGAAGAAGTTTTACTACAAAGGTCTAATCTTCTGGTTGCAGGAACTGATGCGTGTTCTTCAGGGATTAGCTGACTTCGAAGAAGGAAAGATGGGTAGGGAGAAATTGGTTACTAAAGAAGATTTTGTGGAAGCAGTTAAGAAAATTGAGACAATCGTCGGTTATGATGAGTTTGTCAATGAACTAGAGTTGGCCGCCGATGAGGTAAGGAAGAAACAAAGGAGAAGTTATCTGGGAGGGATCAGTAATTTCCTGGAGGCGTGGAAAGGTGAAGATGAAGGATATGTAAGGATAATCTCTGAGCAGCACGGCAAGTATGGTCCTGCCACAGTCTTAAGTTACTCCTGCTTGGATGCTGGAATCATCACCAAAGACATTTTTAGTCAGGTACACGCGGGCATTATCATGAGCGGTACGCTTAAACCCACTTTTATGTACAAGGATGTGCTGGCCATAGAAAAAGGAACAGAAAAAGAATACCCGTCGCCTTTCCCTCCGGAGAATAAGCTTTCTCTGGTCATCCCCGAGACAACTACAAAGTACAGCTTAAGGGGAGATGCGATGTACAAGAAGATCGCTGAAAAGTGCACTGAATTATCTACATTGATCCCTGGGAATATGGCTTTCTTCTTCCCCTCCTACTACTTGAGGGATCAGGTAGGAATGCATTTTACCTCTCCTAAAAAAATATTCTGGGAAAAAGGTGACATGAGTAAAGAGGAGAAAGAAGTCTTTCTGGCAGGATTCAGAGCTGAGAAAGAGAATGGCGGCGTACTGTTAGGTGTGGCGGGAGCAAACTTTGCCGAGGGGATCGACCTCCCCGGCGACCTACTCAGGGGAGTTGTGGTAGTCGGTCTTCCTCTTGGACGTCCTGATCTGAAAACGAAGAAACTGATAAATTATTTTGATGAGAAGTATGGTAAAGGTTGGGACTACGGCTACCTCTACCCGGCAATGTCAAAATGTATCCAATCCACTGGAAGATGCATACGCTCAGAAACGGACAAGGGGGCTATCGTCTACCTTGATGAAAGATTCGCCTGGCAGAATTACTATGGTTGCCTGCCGCGGCAGGGACTGATTGTCAGCAAGGATTATGCAAGGTTGTTGAGGGAGTTTTTTAGGTGAGATAATATTTCTTTGAGTGTTGAAATACAATTGCAGCACATTCATCACCCAACTGTACTATTTGTCCTTTTTAAACAACCAGTATACAAAAACGTAACATTTATATACTTGTAGTGTTTTACTAGGTCAAAAGGGAAAAAGAGGTGATACCAATCCTGCTCCGGGAGTCAAGGCTCCTGAGCAAATCATAATTATGGGGACTCCTGCGATATTCTACCACCCTCACCCCCTCAAAAGGAGTCCCACATTTCTTTTTTCACTTTCTCTATAGAAGATGACAGCATTAAGCCACCTACACATAATCCGCTCAGTGCTGGTGGGGCCATATCTGTTTCTAGTTAACAGGCTGCGTGAATTGATTAATCTGTAGAGTTTGCTCTTGTATGCGTCTATTCCAGATATCTTTTCTCTGCTTTTGCATACTTGTAATGAATCTCTCCAAACTTACAGTTCTGACAGGTTGCATCCAGATTGATCCAGTCGCCGTCCTCTTTGTAAGCTGAGATAGCTTCAGGGATTCTCACCTGCACATAGACATGCTTTGGCACAAAAACAAACCTTGTCTGGAAACCGATCGCTCTCAGGAATGACGATAAAAGGATTGAGGCGTCATCACAGTCAAGTGCTGTCGTTGTTAAAGTTTCCTGAGGAGTCTTGTAATGTTCATAAAAAAGAGGGTCATTAACATATTTGAAATTCTTCTGCACAAAATAGAATATGGCCTTAGCGTTACAAACCAAATGTGTTTCGGTGCAGGATAAGGTGACAACTATATCTGCAATCTGTTTGATATCCGAGGTGGTATAAATGTAAGATCTGATGTTATTGGAATCAGTCTCGGGAACAGTAAGTTTGGGAATATTCATCTCCTCCAGTAAAGGGGTGTAGGATGGTTCTGGATTCTGCTTAATCCCGTAATGAGGAACCAACCAAAGAAGGAGCAACAGGATCAAGAAAACACCAAGGATGATCTTAATTGGTCCTTTGTACCAAGGTTCCTCTTCATGTTCCTCTCCTATATCTTCACAAACATGCTCCGGATGTCCTTTCATTACATCAGAAAAAACCCACATCTATAAAAATTATTGCATCTGATAGAATCTCACAAAATTATCCTCGGAAATCAGCAGGCCTGCCTCCAGGAAATACTTAGCCAAAGTGTATCCATCCCGGCTAAAGTCCTTGCTCTTCCTAAACCCGATGATCCTCTGCAGTGTGAAATCACACAGATAGCCGCCATTTAACGAAAGAACAACTTTCTTCCCTTTCTGAGATAAAGAAAAAGTCCTCGGACACAAAACAATATTATTACAACAGAACTTGCCGGATCTCTTCTTGAATCCACGCAACTGTAACTCGGGCAGCATTATGCTCAACAACAACTCTTTCTTATCATTGCCAGGAGTGTCCGCCACTTCCACCTTCCCTTTCTTTTCCAGTTCAAAGACCTTACCCAGATAGCCTTTCACTTTCTGCCTAGGACCTTTTTCGGTATTTTTACTTTCTACTAAATACCCGTATTTATTTTCATTTATTTTCTTGGTGCGTATATATGCCATATGTTGTTAATGTGAAAAGTATATATATTAGTTCCACTTCCTCTCAAGTGTGTCCGATGGTACCGAGGGGGTAAATAGGACTATTTTAATGTTCCGGTATGACGAGTAAAAATTCTTAGAGGGGTGCACGAGGTGGAAGGCTAGAATGAAAGACAGTATCCCAGGGGACGGATGTGTAGAGTGTGGTGAGGTAATCACTAATCCTATCTGTTCTGAATGTCTAGCTAACGAGATGCAGATTATGATAGCCGAGCATGATGAGAAGTTGGCAGAGGAGATTGTAGGATTCAGGCTGGATGGAGGTAGTTCCTGCATCACTTGCGGTAGAAGTATGGGAATCTGTGCCCACTGTTTCAGTAAGGACATCTATCTATATCTGAAGGAAAGAGGTTCTCCAATTGCAGATGAATTCATCGGTCGTTTTGATTTTGATCTGCGTAAGCAATTCGTTTGAAATAACCAGATTACAGCCTTTGACATGGTGCAGGTGTCTGGATGGCAGCACCAGTCTCACTACTAACTCCCCTTACTGTCCGTGACCCTGAGACGTCATTTATGCGTTGTACGGTTAGAGTAAACTCGTTCATCTTCCTTTCAATTAGAGGATTGGGGTGAATGAGGGGTTTACTCGTTTCCCCTTCTGCTAAGGTAACAATTTCCTTTCTTACCACCATGCTCTTTGTCTTCTTGACAAGATTCCTTTGTTGACAAGAGACTATCTGTTCGGCAGCATCCAAACAGAAGAGATCATTCATGACAACTTCAATCTTAACACTAGGTAACTCCTCTCCTTCACAGTGTGGTTGAAGTGGTAAGACAGTCCAGGCTAAAGAGCCAGCAGCAGTGTAACTGCCTTTGTTTCCAGAGATCCTATATGTTTCACCATCACTTGTCCGGATCTCAACATTCTCAAAATAACAAGTTGGTCCCTCAGAACAAGCTGTTGACGATAAAATACCACAAGAATTATCAATACACTTCTGCCCACGAGGACATTCTACGTGATCGTTACATACAGAAGGAGCTTCCACTACTTCTTCCCTCTTTGCTTCATAAGCTTCAGTCACATCACACTGAGAATTATTATTCATGTCTAAGCAGCAACCAGCACTATCTTCATTTACCATATGGGGTGGAGTACACTCAAATATCTCGCCCTGCTCAAAGCTCTCTTGGATATGAATAGCTTTCCCAGCAGAAATGCCCTTAAGTAAAAATATAATCCCGATGACAATCAAAATACTGAACACAGTGATGGCAATCATCTTATTCTTATCAACAACTGGACCAGTAGCAGGACCTTTCCCTGATTTTTTGGCTGGCTCTTTCTTTCCAACAGTTGTTTGTTTACCTGCTGAGGAACTCTTGCCCTTTGCTTTCAGATACTGTTGATAATTGCGTTGCATCGTCTCTTTATAGGTTCGGTCAACATCTTCCTGCGACCAACCGGCTTTCAAAAGACTGGCCCTAATATGTGGATACTTCCACCCTTTCTTAATGTGCTTGGTGATATAGTCCGCAATCTGCGGGTTTGTCCCCCCTGTTTTTCCTTCCTTGACCGGACCACTAGATTTTCCTTTCGTTACATAAAATACTATTATGACTGCTATTATCAATCCACCCAGTATGAACATCATAAACTTCATCAATGAAATAGACGACTTCTCTTCCTTGAGCTCTTTATCAAGGTCATCCAGACTTGATTTGGTCTCCCCTAAATCATCCTGTAAACTTGCCATTCCCGTAGAAACACTATTGACATCTTGCTTTAGTTCATCCTTGTTCTGCTTCTGTTGGAAGAGAGCATTTTGCACATTTGCTGCAATCGTGTTCAGTTCCTGCTGAACTGAACCGATAGTATTCTCTAAAGTAAGAACTCTTTGTTCAATATTCGCAGACCTGCTTTGGATTCGTTCAACATTCCCGGAAGAAGTTTCCAAAGCAGAAAGCCGTTGTTGAAGAACCTGAAGTTGTGAGCTTTCTGCAACAGCAGCAGCAGCAGTAGGATAGACGATTCCCCTTGCGTTGACTGCTGGAGTAGTCTCTGAATCACTTCCAGGATCAGCTTCGTCTCCGGTACCCTCATCCGTCTCATCACCAGATTCATCAGACTCATAACCTTCCCCAGAGTCATCCCCTTCGTCACCAGCGTCACTTCCGCCGCTTTCATCTGCGCCCTCACTAGTCCAGCAAGTCCAGGTATCTTCACTGCAATAACAACTTACTGCCTCCTCCGCGCAAATCTCTTCACACTCATCATCCATCTCACAGGCATATCCTTCAGGGTCAACACTGCCAAGATCCCTATCAGCATAGATGGGGAATGCTAGAACTAGTAAAAATACTACAAAAACTGCCCAAAGATGGCCTTTTTTCATTCTTTCCTCTTTTAATTTTGGTAAGGTAATCTTTTTCATTTATATATTTATTGCTTTGTCCCAGTATCTCCGACAGCTACATAAACCCCGCCTTTGCCGTTCGCCTCGTGCCCCTTCTCTGCGCACATAGCTTCCAGATGTGCTGCATATATAAACGGGGGCATCTCTGTACTACTTCTTACGAGTAGCAGCTCTCGGCTTACCTATTGGCAGTGGCGGCGGCGTTTACTGCGCTGTCGGAGACACTGTTGTCGTCAGTTCAAACACAATCTGGAATCCTTTCTGCAACTCCCTCTCTTTTACGATTATCAGATGTTCCGAATGACATATCATCGAGTCTACAATACTGATGTTATTGGCTGCAAACTCATTGGCCAGCAGAGCAAAGACTCCTGGCGTCTTGGTGATGTCAATGTTATAGGCAATAGTAAGTTCTCCCAGATTCTTTTCTATGTCAACGATCTCTTTCCTGTTGAATATCGTTTCAGCATCCCGCAGCGACTTCTCATCGATGATAATCTTGATGTTCTTGTTCACTTCGAATATCCTCAGGGTGTCTCCTCCCTGAAAATCTATCTTCTGGTAGAGGTTGGCAAGCTTATTGCGGACAGCTTCACTTTTCTTCAAGAGGAGAGATACAAGCTTAGTCCGAGTGAGGATTTTGGCTTTCTGCAGAAGAGCGTATACTTTGGGAAGATATTCTTTCTCCGCCATGTCCAGATGATATCTCCTGATCGCACTTATCACAGCGTTAAGTGAACCTTGAAGATGCAGGTCAACGATAATCTTTTTGGCAAGAGCACGTACGTTGATCAGCCCATCAGCAAGATTCTTCTTGATAGTGATGTGGTTATCCAAGTACCTACATACTTCTTTGTTGATATTTTTTTGTTTCATGATGATGTTTCATAATGTAACTAAATGTTTCAAACTATATAAATTTAACTACTTTTTGTCACATATTTTATATATTGCTGAGCACCACCCAAGAATAATTGGTAAGTGATGACAGGCACCATGTGAGAATAGGAGAAAATGCAAGAAGAAAAAAAATTAGTGTGTTTCGACATGGACGGAACACTGCTGGACTGCGAGACATTAGACATCTTAGCCAGAGAGTTTGGTGTAGAGGAACAGGTCGCAGAGATCACTACCAGGGCGATGGAAGGAGAACTGGATTTTGAAGAAGCTGTAAAGCTAAGATTGGGGTTGCTCAGAGGATTTCCTGTCAGGAGACTAAGGGAGATCGTTCACAGATTGCCCATGATGGCCGGGGCACGGCAACTGACCGATAATCTGAAAAAAAGAAGAATTAAAATGGCCATCATCACAGGAGGACATGGTATTGTAGCCAAAGAGGTAGCCAAAGAATTGGGCATAGATGATTTCATCGCCAATGAACTTGAGATCGAGGAAGGAAAGCTGACCGGGGGTTTCAAGATGGTAGTCAACGGTAACAAAGATTACCTTCTTCTTGGGTTGAAAAAGAAGTTACAGGCAAATCATGTCATTGCTGTGGGTGATGGAGCAAATGACATTCCTATGTTGGAGGCCGCAGACTTAGGTGTGGCCTTTTGCGCTAAAGAAAAAGTCAGGAAGAGAATACCAATGCAGATCAATGAGAAGAATTTGTTGAAATTACTAGAAGTGGTGTAGAATGATGGAGGAAATACAAAATGAGACGAAGAAAAGAAAAGAACCCATTTTATGACCCTGATTATGTGAATCAGATTCGCCTGGCAAGGATTAAAGAAAGGAATAGACAGGATAGGCAATTAGAAAAGTTGGTTGAAGCCGGAGGACCGAAAGAAAAATTACTAAGGGCAGTATATCCGATCTATCACCGAGTAGTGCCTCTTGCTGAAGGCAGGCCAATAGACTACGACGAGATCATCGACAGAGCAAAATATGATGATAAAGGCGAATTAAGAGATGTATTCGACTACTTGATCAAGACAGGAAAGCAAGCTGATGACTTCAGAGAACCAAGACTGATGGCACATCTTCTGTTCAACTGCGGTATGGCTGAGTATCTGGGCAGAGGAAGGGAAGATTTTTGTGTCAAAAAAATGGCTAAACATTGGAGAGACTTACTTACCAGGGATTGCGTCATTGAGAAATACTTTGATTTTGTCGCTGGTGCCACAAATAGAAAAATGGACCAGTTGAAGAAGCTAATTGACGAAAGAGGCCTTTTTGCAGAACTTAAACAGGTTGATTTTCAACAATTCGCTAGGGGCGGTGGAAAAGATGTTGCTGGATTGATCAAAACATTTGACTATCTGTATGCAGATGGACATCGGTTGTTCTATATTGAACATAAACAGACTTTGGCACAGGCTCAGTACATCAAATGGAAAGAGTATGGACAAACACCTTGTGGATAGGAGGCATAAAATGGGAGATTGCAAATACAAACATACGATTGAACCTATGTGGGAAAGGTTAAAGGAAATTGCTACCAACGTATTACCGTGCAGAAGAGGGGATTGCGTGGAAGAATTGGCTGAGATGCACAAAGTGTACTTTGAGCTGATGGAAGATCCTGAATGGACAGGGTGCGGTGGATTTCAGGAAGACCTGCTCTTCAACCTTGGTTGTGCCTATGAGCATACAGGCGAACTTGAGAAGAGTATCGAAGTGCACCAGCATCTACTTCGTGGAAGACCGGATGACCATGAAGCTCTGTACACTGCTGGCACTAATCTGTGCAAATTGCAGAGATTTGACGAAGCCCTCCCTCTTTTAGAGAAGGCTGTCCGATTGCAGCCGGACAAGGCCAACTATCAGCAGAATCTAGATTACGCCAGAAGAGGAGGACCTATCATCGTCAGAGAAAGGATCGTAGGACAGAGAAGGGGGCCCATCTGCTGATAACCACTTTAATGCTCTGTAGAATTGCTTACTTCGTCATTCTAATGACTTCGTATTGCCGTGGCTGCTCGGCTTACTTTTAAGACGAGCCTCACGGACGCCACATATTGGCAATGACAGCAATTCTACAGAGCCCCACTTTAGATGATGGGTCTTTGTTCTGGCCTTTTTCAGAATTATTCTTATCTGCTGGGTGAGCAGGGCCAAATGAGGCGCATTTGAGAACGAAGTGAGCAAATCCCGGGCGCCGTGCCTCGCTCACAAAAGAAGCAGATAAGAATAATTCACATTTTGGCCAGCTTAAGTACCCATCATCCCACTTTAAACAACATTTAAATAATCATAAAAATTCCTTTCAGTAAAATGATAGATATCAATCTTTTAAGGGAAGACCCTGATCTGTTCAGGAAGAACGAGGAAAAGAGGAGCAGAGATCCTAAGACTGTGGACAAGGTGCTGGAAGTAGATGGAGATTGGAAGAAAGAGTTGCAGGCGATGGAGAAACTGAAACACAAACGGAATATCGTTTCTCAGGAGATCAATCAAGCTAAAAAAGGGAAAGATCTTGCTCTTGCTGGTAAGAAAATTGAACAAATGCAGAGAGTGGTCAAGAGTATTAAAGCGAAGGAAAGGAAGAGTGAGAAGCTGCTGGAAAGAAGGAACGAACTGATGTGCCAGTTAGGGAACATCATGCATGAAAAGGTTCCTTTCGGCAAAGATGATTCTGAGAACCCGGAATTGAAAACCTGGGGAAAGAAGCCAAAATTCAGTTTCAAGATCAAGAATCATGTAGAACTTGTCGAGCAGCTGGGGATCGTAGATTTTGACACTTCTGCCAAGACCTCAGGGAGCGGGTTCTATTTCCTTAAGGGAGAATTAGGACTGCTCAATCAGGCTTTGATCCATTTTGCCATCGAATATATGCAAAGTAAGGATTACCTCTATGTCGAGCCCCCATTGATGTTAAGGAAGGAAGTTCTGGGAGCTGCTTTAGACTTAGAAGAATTTGAAAAGACAATCTACTCTGTAGAGGGAGATGATCTTGCACTGATCGGAACAGCTGAACATGCTCTCCTGGGCATTCATGCTAATGAGGCATTGCCGGAAAATGAACTGCCAAAGAAATATTTTGCCTACAGCATGTGTTTTCGTAAGGAAGTGGGGTCACATGGAATCAATGAAAAAGGATTGTGGAGGACCCATCAGTTCAATAAGGTGGAACAGTTCATATTCTGCAAACCTGATGAAAGTGATAAGTTCTTTGAGGAATTGTTGAAGAACTCTGAAGATATCCTGCAAGCTCTGAGGCTACCTTATCGGGTCATCGAGATGTGTTCAGGGGATCTGGCCATCTGGAAGCAACGTAGCTATGACGTAGAAGTATGGCGACCGACGACTCAAAGTTATGGGGAGATCATGTCATTAAGCAACTGTACTGATTACCAATCCAGGAAATTAGGTACTAAGATCGTTTACAACGACGGAAGCCGAGAGGTAATACATGCTTTGAATAATACTGCCCTCGCCACATCAAGAATCATGGTAGCTATCCTGGAGAACTTCCAGACAAAGGAAGGTACGGTGAAAGTGCCAAAAGTACTTTGGCCATGGATGATGGGAATCACTGAGATAGGGAAAAAGTGATATAGAAAAGGATAATCACGCCTTATTCAAACTTTTCACGTTCATTCATCAGCTTAGCAAGTAGAGAATCATCCTCATAAGAGACTTCTTCTTCTCCATGTGAATCTACATACTTTTTGTCGACAAACAAAAACCATTCACGGGGGAACAAGATCCATGCACCCCCACATCGCTGGGGCACTACATAAAACTCTGAAGAAGTAAGCCGCTCAGAAACCTCATCAGGAACGCGACACTTCTCCAAGTCAAGTTCCATAAAGGGAAATAATGAATTCATCTGCTGGTAGGATTCCCTAAAACTGGCCGTGGGATATCCTTTGGCAAAATCAATGTCCGGCAGGTAGAAAGCAAGGGATGGACCCATATCCTCTCGAATAGGATTTCCCATATGCTTTTCCACCTCTTCGTCACTATGATGGAAAGTTGGTCGTGGGAATCCATCCATCAACTCCACTGTCCCCGTCACATCCACAATATTGTAAAAAACGGAATCATTTGTCGTTTTCTTAGGTATATATATCCTCGAATTGTCTCTAAACCATGCGTATTTCACTTTCAACCTCCCGATCTATTTCTTCTCTGCTCCCCAGAACTCGTATCCCATCAAGACACGCTTGATCACTTTTTTCTCATCATAATTAGGGGGCACATAATCAGTCACGCAGCCAAATATCTTCTTATACTTGACCACGGCATTATCACCTTCTGAAAAATTCTTGAAAAGAGTAAAACTACCTACGTGAAGAGAGTCCCCAAAAGTGACATAATAACCAGACCTGCCTAGATTATCCATCCCTTTCTGCCAACCAGGTCCATAAGCGTGTAATTCTCCGGCATGGCTGTGACCTTGATGTCTTTCTGTAACTTCCATCTCTTCTTCAATAAGGTCCGATAACTCATATCTTAATCCCTCTGTCAAACCCAGCAGACGGGCATACATCTTTAGACCACGTATTCTTCCAGTTGTGTTCATTTTTGTCCTCCTCGTTGAAAAGAGGTAGTTCCACCTTAACAGATTATCTCTTTGTGATATAATCTTCTATTGGCTTCCCATCAACCTCAACAAAAACCTTTCTTCCATCAAGTTCATAGAACCTGTCCGGAATTTTTTCTCCAATAACATCTCTCTCCTGTATTCAGTCCGGGTAGCCAGTTCCTCAATTCTGTCTGAGACATCTTTAAAACCATCTTCGATTGCATCCACAGCTCCAACTACTGCTAGAATGATTCCGGCTCCGATTAACTTATCTGAAAAGTCTGTCATTTTTGTCCTCCAACTACCTCAACCACCAAATCAAATATTTATATCACCCTATCGTTTATAAATTTTTCGATAATAACTACTCCCCAATAGTCTCCCCTGCATTTTCTACACGCCCCTCCTGACCTCCAGCAACACAAAATTAATAAAAAACCTTCCCTCCTGGCAGTAAATCATGTCGCTCTTTAAGGATATGCTGAAAAGTGGTGAGTCGTTGTTCAGGGATACCATCGTTCTGGATTATGATTTCCAGCCAAAGATAATGAAGTATCGGGAGAAAGAACAGATGAAGTTCGCCACCGCTATCCGTCCGCTGCTGCAGGGACATAACGGTAGGAATCTTTTTGTCTATGGTGCTCCTGGTATTGGGAAGACCACTGCCTGCAAGCACGTGCTGAGGGAACTGGAAGATGAGACGGATGAAGTTGTTCCCATCTACATCAACTGCTGGAAGGAAAACACCACCTACAAGATTTTCTATAAGATCTGCGAGCAGCTTGATTTTAAGTTTCTCATCAATAAGAAAACTAGTGAACTTTTCTCCATGATCAGGGAGAAGCTGAACAAGGGAGGGGTTGTCTTTGTCTTCGATGAGATCGATAAGCTGGAGGACATGGATTTCCTTTACACTATCCTGGAAGACATCTATCGCAAATCAGTTTTTTTGCTGACAAATTACAGAGACAGCTATTCGGAGATGGATAAGAGGATAAGGAGCAGGTTGAATCCTGAATTCCTTAATTTCAAACCGTATACTGAACCTGAGATAGCAGGTATCCTCCGGCAGAGAAGGGACTATGGATTTGTGCAGGGCTGCTGGGATGAAGAAGCTTTTAAGGAGATTGTTGAGAGATGTACAGAAACAAACGATGTGCGGGTCGGCCTCTATCTGATGAGAGAAGCAGGAAATATCGCCGAGGAAAGAAGTTCCAGGGAGATCGGGGCGACCCATGTAGCGGCATGTATCAGGAAAGTAGATGATTTCCATATCAAGCCGGTCGAGGGGCTAGAGGATGACCTGCAGCTGATCCTTGACGTCATCAAAAACAATTCAGGAAAAAGGATAGGAGAGATCTACAGTACTTTCATCGAAAAGGAAGGTGAGATGAGTTATAGCAGTTTCCAAAGGAGGATCAGTAAGCTCAGTGAAGCAAGATTCATAACCACGGAGAAAGTTTCCGGCAAAGAAGGGAACACAACTGTGGTACATTATTCCTCGGAGAGGAAGCTGACGGAGTTTTGATAGTAAGATTTAAATAATTGGGAATCCAATGAAGAAAGATGGAGAGAGGAATCCATGATAGAAACATTCTGGACGAATTTTGTGAAAGTTTTTGTAAGATTATCGAGAAACACTGTAAATACATTGTAGTCTTCGGATTCCTTGCGATTGCCTCGGGAAGGACAAGAGGAACTGAAGATATTGACATGATTATCGAAAGAGTGGATCCAGGAAAATTTCATTCAATTTTCTCCGAGTTGACAGAAAGCGGATTTGTCTGCATGCAATCATCTACCCCAAAGGAAGTATACGATTATCTCAAGGACAACCGGTCTGGATGTGTGGTTCAGTAACATTAATATCAACATTGCTTTTAAGGAAGAATACCTAAAAAGCCCAAAGGATATGGAGGATGCAAAGCACTTAAGAATAGTCTATTCTGAGATGGTGGATGAGGAAGAGATCACAAATGTAAAGCAGCTTATTAGGAGGATTCGTTTATGAGAAAAAGCCATATGGAACAAGTGGAGAGATGGGCGTTCTTTGTCAGAGAAAATCCTGCAAAATGGAAAAAAAAACATACCAGATTCATCAATGCCATCTTTGATAAGCACTTCCAATTCAGGGAAAGACTTCTGAAAACTCCAAAAGGCAAGGAGAAATTAGTGAAGTTGTATGGTATCCAAAACAAGGAGGGATACAACTGGCTGAAATGACCCTAACACAATTATGCAAACTATCAACCAATTGAGAAAATTCTACCACCTCAAGAACGTAGAAAGAGCCTGCTCAGTCATGGGCAGGAAGCCAAGTTCTGCAAAGCGATTGATTCCCTGGACGCAGAGATCCATGAGATGGACTACAAGGAAGACTGGAAAGGCTGGACTAAAGAGTTTCTTCGGAGAACGAAAGGACCTCTTTTTGAGGAATTTCCTGAACTCAAAGAAGCCTTCGAGAAAACTACCATTTATACCAGAGATGAAGGATATTTTTCTCAATAAGAATTACCCTATCCTCCGGAAATTTTCCGGTAGTATAGGAAATAACTACATAAAGATATAAAGTATAATTGATGATGAACTGAAAATGGTAGGTAAACCAGGGTTGTTAGCAACTGTAAGGGGAAGTTATAATGGCCTGAAACTGGGGTTGTGGTGCGCTGGCACAGCTGCCGCTGTCGGCTTTACCGCATATGCCAGCAACAATCTATACAACTCGCTTTCTGAGGAAGGAACTTTAGAGAGAGCAGCCACCGCTTATTACATTGCAGCTGACAAGTCAATGCAAAAGATTCGGGAAGAGAGCAAGAAAATATCTGAATACACCAACCAATGGAACAATATCAGTAAAGAGTTGGACGAGATACGCACAAGTGACCAGGAGACTCTGGAGAAAGCGATCAAAAAGTATAATGCTCAAGGCCGTCTTATGGAAGCGGGGAAAGCTGGCAGAATAAAAGAGCAGCTGGGCAGTACGGATAAGAGACTTAAAGAACTATACACAGAAAGGAAAGATAAGTTGGACGATATGGTCAAGAAATCAAAGGATCTGGGGAAATATTCCACTCTGTGGAGAAGGGCAGTTAAGATCAATACATATTTTGTTTACGAATTCTCTACCTATACGCGAGAATGGGCGGAAAAAGGTGAGCAGAGAGATGATCTTATTGGAGATACTCACCGATACCTTAAAAAATTTGGAGAATGGTGGATAGAAAATGTGCTGCGCAAGAAGCTGGAGGATTCCGAGAAGAAGATGGAACAGCTAAGAACAAGAATCAGCGTGTACACACAGGCCGAACAGGGTAAGCAAGGTTTAGCTAATATAACTAAATATTTGAATGATGAACTGGCTGGAGAAAACCTGGGGGAAGGAGAGAAGCAGCTATACCTGCTGGTGAGAGATAGTATCGCTCAGACCGGTGGTGTAAAGACCGCCAATGACATGCTTAACTACCTGACCAGCGAGGAGATCCCTGAGTACCTACCTAAAGAAGTCAAGGGATTTCTTACCGGGCAGAAAAGGATGTTTGACATAATTGATGAATCCTATAAGTTATTCACCAAGCGTTATGAACTGGTCGTTGAAGCAGAGGAACTAGGCATTACGCTGGAGAAATCAGACCTTGATGAACTGGATCCACTGATAAAAAAAGCCAGGGAAGTCGTACGGAAGATGGACGAATCAAATAAACAGTTGGAGGAAGCATCTATCAATCCACAGGATCCTGAGTACCTGGAGTTCAAACAAGAAATAAAACAGTATTATTATGGCTCGGTTGCTGGCCTGTGCGGACTGGAGATGCTCATCGGCGGCTTGCTGGCATTGGGTTCCCGAAGAAAATGGCAATTCTATAATCTACAGAAGGATCATGCCAATCTTTCAGCAGATCATGTCAGTCTTTCTGAGGAGCACACTAATTTGGTCGATTCACTAAAAGAAACCGATGGAGGAGAAAAAAATGCTTGAAAGAATTGAGTTGCTGCCACCCCTCTCTTGCACAAGAGATGAATCTGCACAGGAAGTGGCAAAAAAGTTACGTCAGTCAGTCCAACGACACATCTATGTCACCGATGACAAAGGGACCCCATTAGGAATCATCTCTACCACTGATATCAACAACAAAGTTGTAGCCGAAGGGAAAAATGTCAATGAAGCAAAAGCTGAAGAGATCATGGTCCGGACAATTGAGACTTATGATGTTCAACAAGATGCCTTTGAAGTATACAAAGAGATGATGGCCAACAAAAGACTGGCCTGTGCCGTAGTTAAAGAGAACAAGCTTATCGGTGTGGTGACAGTCAGCAGACTAGTAAATCACCTTAGCGGAGGACAATAAGATGTCACTTTCAGATGCCATCAGGAAGAGCAAAAAATACATCCGCCCGATCAAGAGCAGGGATGATTTCAAGGAAATTTACCTGGAAGAGCTTATCTCCTCGGATGAATTAAAATCATATTTCTTTGAGAGAGATGATAAGATCAACAATGACCGGGCAAAATACTTGTACAGCGAGCTGACCAGGATGGTCGACGATTACTATGATAAGTACGGAAAGAAGAATTTTGAAAATCAGAGTTTCCTGCGTACGATGGTAGCCAAGCCTCTGAGGAAATTGGGGGTGGCAGCTGCTACTGCCGGGCATGTATTCATGAACGTCTACACTTTTCCCTGGGCTTATAGGTTCTGCATATTTCCTGCTGTAGGGGCGATGGCTGCTGCCGACGTGATTGAAGGGTTGGAGTACCTCTACCACAACCATGAAGGTTATGACCTATTGCAGGTCCCAAAGATCGCTGCCGAAGGACTACTTGAAAAAAGTCTGGCCGTCGTTCCCGGATTCGTTACTCCTCTAGCTGAAGCAACTCTTGGGAACACAAAATTTGACCGGGCTGTGGCAGGAAAGATTCTCTACAAGGCCAAGAACGCTTTCATCAAGAAGTTCGGAGAGTACAAGGCCCCTGAAAAGAAGTACTTAGAGAACACAAGGAGGGATAGTTTTCCCTCCTGTGCAATCGAGGCAACGACCCCGATTTGCATCATCGAGGTTCCTTTTCAGAATCCTGCTTTGAATCCTGCTTAGCCGACT
>CAZWBB010000020.1:43543-44361 GCA_964632045.1 uncultured Methanosarcinales archaeon
ATTGTTTTTTCTTCATAATCCTGTAAACCAACTTTCAGTTTATGAAACGTAACAATAAGATCAAAACAACAACACTTGTCATGTACTTCTCCTGTATCAGCATCCAATCCTGAAGGAATATCTATTGCTACTTTTATTCCATGCAGAGAGTTAAAATAATCAATCGCAGATGATATTGGTTCCCTCAGTTCGCCTTTGACACCTGTCCCCAGAAGAGCATCGATGAGGATCAACTGCAGGTCGTCTTGCACCTGGAATGGTTCAAGATCCTCTTTATTGCCTATCTTGACAATGTTTACTTTCTTTCTGATTCTTTCATAATTCTCCAGAGCTTCTTCGGTCAGTTTTTCCTTTTCTCCAAAGAAAAGAACAACTACGGAGCATTCTTCTGCAAAGTAGCGTGCAGCGACAAAACCATCGCCCCCATTATTACCTGCTCCGGCAAAGACAACTACATGTGTATCATCAAGAGGATATTTCTCTTTTACAGCCTGAAAAACCTGCTTTCCGGCATTCTCCATGAGCTCATCTACAAAGATGCCTTTCTTCTGGGCAAACTTTTCTAAGGCTCGTATCTGTTTTACGGTGAGCATGTTATTTCAAGGGCACTGAATTTTATAAAGCTTCTGGGTACATATTAAGTTTCCTTGAGAAAAATATGGGCAGGCCGTGCGTTCGACCGAGCCTGGTCCATATCTTTACCGGAGAAATCGCTGGACAAAAAAATTGGCTCGGGCTTATACTACCATCTCACGAGAGGCACTATCTCACTCACCTCTTGGCGCAGCCCACATTTTTCCACCCAACTTAATACGTAC
>CAZWBB010000021.1:0-42961 GCA_964632045.1 uncultured Methanosarcinales archaeon
GCCTGAACTGAGTTGACTTTCCAGTCTCTGTAATTTCTTCCGTTTCAGACCCCCCTGCTACCCCTCCTCCGCCGGCCCCTTCAGACGTAGCTCCTGCAGAAGCTGATTCTCCAACTTCTTCTACCGGTGTCTCCACTGCTTGGGTTTCTACCACTTGCGGCGTGCTGGTTATGGCTCCCCCGCCACTACTGCGACCACCGGCCCCCCCGCCCCCCCAGCTACGAATGCAGCGCGCGGCGGTAGTAGTAAATGAAAACAGTTTCCAGCATGATCGCTAGAGGTAACATTATAATAATATGTTGTGGAAGCACTTAAGCTGCTCAAACCCCTGCTGTGGGAAGTTGTCCAGGATGTACTTGCACTGGACGTCCCTAGAGATTGAGTAGTCCCATAACCCAAAGAAGAGTTGGCACTCTCGCTTGTTGTCCAGGTTACTGTTGCAGAGCTGGAAGTAGGTGTCCCTGAACTGACGGCCGAAATAACGGGAGTGACTACATCTATCGTTATGGAACGATTCGCAGCTGCAAAAGCAGTGTTAGCTTCCGTATCCGAGGCAAGGCAGTTCCAAAGATATGTCCCATCAACAAGCGTTATTGAAAACGTCGTTTCATTGTCAGTCCCATTAATGACAGCAGTCTCATTTGCATGCCATCCAGAGCCCCAGTCCCCATAGATAGTCAAATCCGCTAAGGCCAGATTATCTGTTGCTGAACAATCAAAGGTAATTGTAGCAGATGATGAATTGAAATGGTCTACCGGACTATCCAGAGTCACAACCGGATTATTTGCTGCTACAGTAAAGCTAAGCACCTCAGTATTATTTAGATTCCCGACGGTATCGTTAGCAAAAACAGTGACGGAATTTGTACCATCAGCAAGGATAGAGACATTACAACTAGCAACCCAATGGCCTGATTGATTTGTGGCCGTCAAGTTGAAACCCTCCCCCGTAGCGTTGTCAAAACTGAAGAGGACAGTATCAATAGTAAGATTCATATCTCTTACTGTAACATTGAATGTCTGGTTGCTTGAGGTGAAGATATAGATCTCCCCTTCATCAGGAGATACAAAAACCACTCGGGGAGGAGTATTATCAACAACAAAAGTGATTGTTTCCGCATCGTTCACATTCCCCAAGGAATCATTAGCAAACACCGTCAATGTATGCATCCCTTCAAAAAGAGTAGAAACATTGTAACTCACATTCCATTCCCCAGAGTTGTTGACAGCAGTCACATTGAAGGCATTGCCTGTAGCATTATCAAAGCTGAAGAGGACCGTATCAATTTCCACGGCTGTATCTGCAACCATCGCTACAAAAGTTTGGTTGCCTGAAGCAATCGTAAAATTCCGCCGATTCAATGGAGTTGTTATTGTAACAGCTGGAGGGACACGATCTACGATGAACCTGATGAACTCTGTATCATTTACGTTCCCGATAGTATCATTAGCGGAAACAGTCATTGTATGCAAACCGTTTCCCAACCGGCCGAGATCAAGGTTAGTATTCCAATTGCCACTATTATTGATAGCTGAAACGTTGAAACCATTCCCAGAAGCATTATCAAATCTAAACAAGACAACATCTGGGTAAGGTTCATTGATTGTTGCATTAAAAGCTTGAAATCCCCGACTTACATTTGTTCCGTTGTTTGGAACAACAATTGTCACGGCCGGAGAAGTAAGATCAACATTCAGAGTCCTTGTTGAACTCGCCCCATAAGTACTGGCAGTGTCATTGCCAAATACACGATAAGTGTCCTTCCCCTCGACCAGGTGAGTAACATTAAAATTATAACTTGTCCCATTTTTCTTACTCATGGTGAAATTAATAACGCTGCCATTACTGTACGTCCATTGCAAAATTGCTGTTGATAGATTCACATCCGAAGAAATGTTGATGAAAGAAAAATTTGCCCCAATGACCGTGTTATTGACTGCGCTGCTGCTCGTAAAGTTGATGAAAGGTTGGATAGCCCTGAGCACATCGACGCGAGGGAAGGCCAAATTGGAACCTGCTGTGTCCGCGACCCATAACCCTGTCATTCTCAACTTATTCTCGATCTGCTTAGGGGTGGGCGTCTGGTCATAGGCAACCCGCCAGTACTGCCTTATCAATGTGACGACACCAGAAACATGCGGGGCGGCCATAGACGTACCCGAAATCGACAAAAAACCACCGTTCTTCCAAGTAGAACATATTCTGTCATTGTCAGGACAATTTCCACTGCCTGTCAACCTCCCTCCTGGAGCAGCAAGTATTCCTGGAAAATTTGAATGACGAAATCCATAACTTGCCATACTGTTCGATTTATCTGTTGAAGTTACTCTCGTAGCATTCTCTACACAGGCAGGAGCTGCAACTCCCGCCGTGGCGTTAGTGTAGACCAAATTTGTGTTTCCCGTAGCTATCACCACAGAAATATTGTTGTCAATCGCTTCATTAATCAGGGAGGAATACTGCGAATTAATGTTCGCACCACAATAGGAAGTATATTGTCCCCCACCAAGACTTATGCTGATGACAGAGATGTTATAAGCCGTCCTATTGCCAATACATCCTTCCAGCGCTGCCAAAATATCCGCATCAGGGCAGGAAGAGCCAGCGGCATTGCATACTTTCATTGCTACAAACTTCGCTCCCGGAGCAACTCCCCGGTAGGTGGAGTGATTAGATCCGATTATTCCAGCCACGTGGGTACCATGACCATGATCATCTATAGGATCATTATCGTCATTGTAATAGTCATGGCCGGCAATTACACGATTGCCCAGCTTGCCACCAAGAGAGGAATGATTGTAATAGATGCCCGTGTCCAAAACACACACCGTTTCACCACTACCATTCATACTGATTCCATCAACAGAGATGTTCCAGACATCATTACTATTTATTAAAGGTACTGAGGTTTCGATCAGAATATGTTTCACATCGTTGACGAAAATATCTTCCACGTTTGGATCTTCCTGTAATTTCTTCAGACCTTCCTCTGTTATGTTTCCTGAGAAACCGTTGATTATGGAATACTGGTGCTTTAACTCCAGATCAGGCTCATCTTCCAATAGTCCGAACAATCCTTTCGGTGCATTTTCTTCCGCTCCAGTCTCTCCGATTTCTACAATATCTAGTTTCTCTAAAACTTCCTCCTGCACCTCCTGCACCATCTCCTTACGTTCTTCTAACACTTCCTTCTTCTCATAGACGGTCGGCCCCTCCATAGGCTTATCCTTAAGCACCACGATTACAGAAACTTCTCCAAATTCTTCCAGTTCTTCAATAACTTTTTGATCTACCTCTACTCCATCCTTAGTTGCAATCCCCGCGATACTTAAAGCACACACTAAAAGAGATACAAGAATAAATACAGCAACGCCTACAAACCCTCCATCATACCCTCTCTTTCTCATTTGCTATACAAAGATGACATCCCTCTTCATGAAAACTGAACCAAGCCCTTCTCCCATACTGAATGAAAAATCTGCAAACACACCACTCAGCAGATCAAAGAGACCAGCTTCTCTCTCGTATACTAAAAAGTCGATTTTCTTCAACTGATAAGTATCTTTAATATATTGCTCTGCGGTATCTTTGTCTCCTAACTGGTCGATCAATCCCATCTGCAAGGCTTCAACTCCTAGATAAAATTCTCCAGTGGCAAGTTTTTTTACTTTGCTTTTATCCATATTCCTATTCTCTGCAATCTCTTCGACGAAGAAGTCATGGATCCTGTCCAGCTTCTTCTGTAAAATAGCCTTCTCTTCATTGTCAAGCTGCCTGAACGGTGTCCCGATATCTTTTCTTTCTCCGGCCACCAATCTCTGATACCCAACACCATATTTCTCCATCAGCCCACTGAACTCGATGTACGAAGAGATCACCCCGATACTTCCAGTTATTGACATACGGTTGGCGATAATCTGCTCCGAAGCAGAGGCCACCCAGTATCCTCCCGAAGCACCCACTTCCCTGATAAGCGACACTACCGGCTTTTTTGACTTTTTAACAGCATTAGCGATCTCATCAGAGGCGACAGCAGAACCCCCAGGAGAATTGATCTCCAGCAGGATGACTTTTATCTTTTCGTTCTGAACAGCTTCTTCAATGAATCTGACGATATCTTCTGAAGAGATAGTAGAAGTCCCCAAGTATTTTCCCCCGTTGCCTGTAATCGGCCCCTCGATAGGGATCAAAGCAACATTTCCGGCTCTAGACCCGTCGAGTAAGGAGTAAGTTATGGGTAGGATTACAAAAATGACAAAAAAGAAAGCAGCGATAGTCAATAGCACAGACCTAGTTCTACTTCTTTTCTTCACCTTTTTTTTCATCTATCATGGGAAAGGTGGCATGTTTATAAAGTTTTTTACAAAATGTTTTTAAAAGAGAGCAGTTCTTCAACATCCACAGCGGAGTGGGGCAGCTAGGAGTGCCCGCAGAGACTTTTGTTCGCGGAAGGCTCATAAGCGCTCTTTATTGAGAGACCCTGAGGTCGGAGGTTCAAATCCTCCCTCCGCTACTTTATATTCTAAAAGCACTAACTTTTCTAACATTAATTGCAGCCGATATATTTCTTAGCACACAAATTCTTTTTAATTATTAATGATTCTTTCCTGAAATGGGAAACATAATCATGTTTGGTGCACCTGCAGCGGGTAAAGGCACTATGGCCAAAAAAGTATCCACCGAGTATGGCTGGCCACACATCTCAACGGGAGACATATTCAGAAGTGCTTACGAGCAAGGGACCCCGATGGGAGTAGAAGCATATGACAAGTATTGGGGGCAAGGTCACTTAGTGCCAGATGAATTAACAAACGGGCTTGCTTTCGAACGGATACGTCAGGAAGATTGTCTGAACGGATTTGTCTTGGATGGTTACCCGCGGACCATTGGACAAGGTTTTGCTTTGGATGAATTCATAGCAAAGGAAAAGAGAGAGATCGACATTGTGATTCATCTTACATGCCAAAGAAACCTATTGCTCAAAAGAGCCACGGGCCGGCGTCAGTGCAGGGATTGTGGCACAATCTATGGAGGGGGGATTGTCCCAAAAGATGCTGGCTATTGCGACAACTGTTCTGGAGAATTATACCAGCGCAAAGACGACACAAGAAAAATTGTTGGAGAGAGATTAAAAGTTTATCGAGAACAAACAGCCCCTTTGCTAAGATTTTATGAAATGTTGAACTTAGTGGCAAAGACTGACGCGTCTCTCCCGATGGAAAAAGTTTTCACCAGCATTCAAAAAATCATTGAATCAGAATGTTGACTTTTTTGTCCCGCTTTCTACCGCAAAGAATATAAGTCCTGCTGCTTTTATACTATCAATACGTACAAGGATGTCACAATGGAAGATATAAATTACCAAGCGCCATTGCCGGGGTTGTATATTGACAGGTCACCTGACGTAGTTAGACGATACCAGACATATTTTAGGATCAAAGATGATTTCAAGCCAGAACATTTTATGGAACGCATTGGGCACCTCAGCCTAGCCCATCTCCTAGACAAGGACCCAATAAGATCAAAATACAAGAACCAAAAGGACGGCCTATTGGATGAACTGTTAGACAGCTCTAAGCGAATATCTGTTCCCTCAAAAGATTCTAGAAAAATGGACTATCTAAAGAAGCTGAATTTATAACTTCTTTTCATAATCTTCTATAGCTTTCCTTAGGGCCTGATCTCCCAGGACGGAACAATGGACCTTCCTGTCTGGTAATCCTCCCAACGCTTTGACGATATCCGAAGGAGTGATCTTTTTTGCTTCTTCCAAGCTCTTACCGATGACCATCTCTGAAAGGATTGATGTAGAAGCTATGGCACTCGCACAGCCAAATGTACTCCATCTACATTCCCTTATCGTGTTATCTTTCTTATCAACTTTTATGTACATCACCATAACATCCCCACAGGCCGGGCTTCCCACCTCCCCGATACCGTCAGCAGTCTTCATATAGCTTTCTGCCTCTTCATCGCTCCTGAATATGTTTCTGGGATTGAAGAAATGATCTTTTACAGTATCCGTGTACAACCAACATTGCCCTTTCTTTCCTTTTACATCCGCATTTCCTTTCTCCTCACCCACTTTATCCTTAGCAGTCATTTTCTGATATCCCCCATTCCCAGATGTACAGGAGAGATCTTCCTCAATGATTCAACCACTTCTACAAGAACCTCCACAACATAATCCAACTCATTTTTAGTTGTCTTCTTACCCAAACTGAAACGTATACTCCCATGAGCAGCATCATGTTTCAGTCTGATGGCATCAAGTACATGAGAAACCTCTAGCTTCTGTGAACTGCAAGCACTTCCAGTTGAGACATAGATCCTTTTCTCATTGAGGTAGAGAAGTATTGATTCACCTTCTACATCAAGGAAAGAAATGTTGGCGTTGTTTGGTAGTCTCTTTGTTGGATGTCCGTTAAGGAAGGTCTTTGGGACCTTCTCCATTATCTTCTTGATGAAATAATCCCTCAACTTGGTCAGCCTTCTGCTCCCCCTATCCCTCTCCTCTTCTGCAATCTCTAAAGCCTTTGCCAGGCCGATAATTCCAGGAACATTTTCTGTGCCGCTTCTCATCGCTGCCTCTTGCCCGCCGCCATGAAGCAAGGGGGCGATCTTTAGTGAAGATTTCTTGTAGAGGATACCCACCCCTTTAGGACCGTAAATCTTGGATGCATTGAGAGTCATCAAATCTGCGTTAAGCTTTATTACATCTAAATCAAGTGCTCCAGCAGCCTGGCAGGCATCGCTATGGAAAGGGACATTGTGCTTCCTTGCCACCTCCCCGATCTTTCCGACAGGTTGGATGGTACCGATCTCATTGTTTGCATACATTATCGAAACCAGAATTGTATCCTCCTGTATCGCTTTCTCTACGTCTTCTTCATCAACCAAACCATCTTCATCCACATCAAGATAGGTGACAGAGAATCCATTCTTCTCCAGAAATCGGCACGTCTCCAGGACAGCAGGATGTTCAATCTTGCAGGTGATGATATGACCTTTTCCACGAGCAAAAGCGACCCCTTTGATTGCCAGATTGATACTTTCCGTACCGCCAGAGGTAAAGATAATTTCGTTTGGTTCAGCTTTGATTACCTCTGCAATCCTCTCTCGGGCATCTTCAATGGACTTTTTAGCTTCTAATCCGGGAGTGTGTAGAGCAGCAGGGTTGGCGAAAATTTTGGAGAAATAAGGTAGCATCTCTTTCTCTACTCTTTCATCTACTTTGGTCGTTGCTGCATAATCCAGGTATATTTCTCTATTTGTCATTTTTTCCCGACACCCGCTCCGTATCAGCCTTTTTACAATAGAGACAATTCTCACTACCTTTCAGGGCACAGATATCCCGATAGATCCTACAGATTATCCCTTTCTCTTTAGCCAAATTGCACAAGCGGATAATCTCATCGCCCAACTGATTGTTATCATTCACAATCCGCATTACGGATTCTGCAAGTTCCCGTTCCATCTCTCCATCGAAGAAATCCTCCTTTGCCCTCTTCTTCTTCTTATACTGCGATACCGCTGCCGGAGTGATTCCCATCAACTCGGCCACTTTCTTCTGAGACAGACCTTGTTCCACTAACTTGAGGGCGATCTTCTTCCTAATAGCTGGAAGGACATACCACACTTCGATTTCCTGAGGAAAGATTAATTTTGCCATTTTCAAATCATTGACCGTTGGGACAACCAGTACAAGGCTGTCCAAACCTTCTGGCCCCGCAACAGGTATCTTTACCGTGGTAGGTGCTTGCAGACTTGTAGCCACTAGACCCAGATTTGTCAGTAACTGACTGATACTTACCCGAATTTGACTTATAATATACCATCCCTGGTTAACTATAGTTAATTGTTTATAAATGTTTTGGAACAGAGGCTAAGTCAAGTTATCTGTGTTAGAGGTAATCATCATTGCCATTCGTTCGGCATTTTCCGGAGTATTCATTAAGACATATCAAGAGATGGGTGATTGTAACGAAAATGCACCTGAATTTCGTCTAACGATAGCCTTAGCTCACTCATCTTAAGGCAATAATGATGATTGCCTCACATAACTTGACTAAGCCTGGAACAGATGGTCTGTCCATAATGCTGTAGAGCATTATGGACAGACCAATTCATAGGAAACATTTATATATATGGCACTCTATGACGATAAAAGAGTGGTGTTTCTGAGGTAAATAAGGTATCAATAGTCAAGATACGATGAGGAGAAACAATGACAGAAAAATATAGATTATTCCTTACCGCAGTAGGATTGGCTGCAGGTTGTGCCAGCCTTCCAGAAACACCAATAACAACTACTTCCCTGCAGACAGCACCAGCTCTAGAAGAGACCGTCGTCCAACAAGCCGAGATGAATAGAAATCCAGTTGAAGAGGAGCAAGTAGAGCATCCTGGATGTCAGTTCAAAAAAGACCTAGTGGATGAAAATGGCAAACCAGTCAACGAAGATTACATCAAAGACATGAAAAAAATAGTTGATGAGGAAGGCAACCCTTTCTTTGACTGCAGGAGTATTGAATTCTTTGTTAAGAATGGTGGAACCCTAGAATATATTCAAAGACTAGCTGCATTGAAGGATAGAAAAGGCAAACCTCTCTTTCAGGATGGTAATGAAATACTATGGTTCACTCAATTAGATGGTACTGAGGAGTTCGCAAACAAGATGTCCCAGCTGCATTTCCAAGGTGACGAACAGATTGATGGAACGGCACTAGTTCACTGCCTGCAGGATGGAATCACTTTTGAATATGCATCTGCAATCGCTGAATTCACGGCAAAAGATGATAATCCTATTTTCAGAGTTCTTGACATGGTCAGATACAGAAAAGCAGGTGGTACGATCAGATTTGTCGAGGAGCTGACCTCCATCACCAACCCAAACAGCCCTGAGATGGATCCAAATAATTCAGGGATTCCTGTGTTTGGATTTGGCCATAGTATTGTAAATTTCTACATGGCTGGAGGGCATCTCGATTACGTAAGAGAGCTGATTGATATCAAGCGCAAAGATGGCTGGCATCTTTATAATAGGGGTATGAGCATCTTTGACGCATTTCAAGAAAGGGTGTCCAAAGAATATGTCTCTGCAATCTTGGAAGTTTCAGAGAGAATGGGATGTGAACTATTCAGTACGTACATAAACAATCTTGCCAGAAAAGATGTCAGCCCACAAATGTTTGAAACTTTTGCCTCTATTGAAGATAGACAAGGTGAACCATTTTTCAAGGACATATTTCAAATATGCGAAGCTAAACAGATGGGGTTACCAATTACCTATGCCCAAAATGTTGCACAAATAAATGACCAAAATGGCAGGACCAAGTACTCCACCCAGGAAGCGCTTAGATTTTGGAAGCTTGGTCTACCTATAGAAAGTTTAAGAACTTTTCAGGATACCCAGAAACCGAATGCAGTAATCGTAGTTGGTTCAGAAGACCCGTTGGGAGCTCTTGAAAATGAAGACTCGATAGAATTCTTCAAGAAGGTCATTGATACTTACGATACTCACACCAGAATCATAGAAAGAGAAGAACAACTATATGAAGCTATTTCCGAAGTACCAGATATCGAGCTGTTGGTGATCTCCGGTCATGGTTCTCCAAAAGGTATTGCCCTTGGTGCCAGCATGGTTCACCCGTTAACAGGAACAATTTTGGCTTATGACGGCAATAAGAAAGAAGGTGACGCTTATGAGATCGACACAAAAGATACAGAACTAGCCAATCATCTACGGAAGATGCATCCAGATGGTGTCATCTTCATCTACTCTTGCGAGACTGCCAAAGGAGGAAAGGATGCTGATAGTATCGCTAACTTTGTTATCCAAGCAGCAGAGGGAAGAAAAGTCATAGCTTCATTAGAATCTTTTGGTGCAAGCAATATCAAGGTTAGCTCTGTATACCCATTTGACGCAGAGATCCATAGTCACAAAGGTGTGAATGTCACTTACAGCAACGAGTTATGAATATGGAGATGCCTATTTCACAACGTTTATTAATGAAATTTCTCCCGAACCCAAGTCATGGTAGAACACAAAGTCCTATCAATGGCCGCACAGGGCAGCATAGCCCAGGATATCATCGAGAACATAATCAGAAGAGCACGCAGGCGCAATATAATATCATACTCGCCCACGCAGTGGAAGAAAACTCATTGCTTTAATCATGCTAAAGCTTACCTGAAAAAAAAACCTTCTCTGATCATTTCAGCCGTTGCCAAAAGCCACCTTCTTCCTACCGATCCAATTCCAGAGAGGGTCCATCAGTATTTTCGAAATATCAGTAAATTCCGGGCGGAAAATGATTCTGTGCCATTTATCACCATCGGCAGATATCACACCGGATTAATGGACCGGAAGAACCTTACCCAGAATCTTGAGGAGATCGTTGATCTCTACCAACCGGACATTGCTATCGCTGAAGTACGTTACCAGGAGCAGCAGGAATTCAACACTTTCATATTAGACAAGATTACAGACATCTTTATTGAACCCGAAAAGTACCGGAACAACCCCCAGATTGTCGCCACGGGTACAAAAAGGATCAGTACTCCTGGAAGAATATGCACCACTATGCATAAGCAAGAATACCATGGAGGTAGTTTCAGGACAGTCACTACAGCTTTGATGGTTCCAGCGGAGGAGTATTTCACTAAGAAGGATGTTGTCAAGAAAACTGCTCATACTCATTCTTCATCCGCAGCGCATCCCATTCAATATTAGGACTTTCAGAGATGACAATCCCTTTACAATTGAATTCTTTCAGAGCTTTCAATAAAGACTTGTAATTGAACTCGCACTGCTGCAGGTTCAGATGGTTCCTTTCTCCTTTGGGACCATATTCTATCCCAGAGATGTGCATATGCATATCATTCAATCCTTCCCTTCCCAAACTCTTTTCAACGGAGGAAAGAACTTCACAAAATTGTGCATGAGAATTCAGTTTTCCAATACGACGGGCATACAGATGAGAGAAATCGATACAAGGCTTCACCCCTTCCATTTCTTCACTCAGCCGCAGGATTTCTTTAACACTTCCCCACTGTGAAGGTTTACCAGTAGTTTCCGGCCTGACCATTATCGAATGTCCATTATCCTTCAGCTTGTTGATCACTTCTTTGACCCCCTCTTTAACTTTCTCATATACTCTTTCCGGATCGCATTTCATGTAATAAGCCGCATGAAAAGTCATGCTCTTCGCTCCACAGAGAGAAGCGATTCTCGCTGCGTTGAAGATGCGTTGTTTGCTGGCAGTAATCTTTTCCTCTTCAGGAGAATTAAGATTGATGTAATATTGTCCATGGCAGGTCAAGCGGATGTTGTGTCTCTTTGCTGCTTCCCTGACGGCTGGTGCCTTAGCCGAGGTTATATGAACTTGTCTAACGAATTCCAGTTCCATCGCATCTAAGTCCAGCGCCCTGACATGAGCGATTCCATTTAAGGTATTTCGCTCAGGAGTGGATAGAGGTATTCCTGCCGTACCAAACCTAAGCTTTGTCATTTCTCCACCTCCTTAACTCAATAAAATCTTTCTCCATTTCTTTTCTGATGCTTGGAAAACGCATTCCTGCTGCCGGATGGTAAGTGACAAAATACTTCCTCTTCTCTTTCTCAACGACTTTTCCATGCCATTCTTTTATGCTGCTTTTCCCTAATAATGATCGTAAGGCAATTCTTCCAAGAACAACAATAACGGATGGGGTGATAACATCTATTTGCTGATCCAACCATAATTCCCTACACGTTTTGATTTCACTGAAGGTAGGATTTCTGTTCTTCGGGGGGTGACATTTACAGCTTTCGGTTATGAAGACATCTTTTCTTTCAATCCCAGCTTTCTTCAACATCTCGTCTAGAAATTCTCCCGCTCTTCCAACAAACGGTTGTCCTAATCGATCTTCCTCACTACCTGGAGCCCCCCCTATAAACATTAGTCTTGCTTTCTCCGGACCTTCTCCTGGTACAGCAAGTGTTCTTTTATTCCATAGTGGACAAGCTGTGCACTTCCTGATCTGCTCGGCCAGGGAAAAGAGCGATCCCATCTTCAAATATCCACCAATACCTTTGCTCTCCACCCTTCTTCAGTCTTCTTCACTTCAAACATGTGCATAGTGATCGCTTTGGCATCAACCAGCTGTTCATGCTTGTCTGCATCAAATTCTTCTCCAAATGCCTGGCATCTCAGACGGAAAATACCGCCTTTCTCCTCCACCTTTGCCACAAATTTGCTGAAAATCAATCCATCAGAATCTTTATGGAACAATAAGTCATCCAGAAAATCAAACAACAACGACTCAACACTTTGATTCTCTCCATTGATAGTCACTTCTTTCTTCGGCTCAACATTCTTCAGCTCAACCTGTGACTCCTCTATTGCCATACCACACTGTTCAAAGAGCTCGCCTAGTGTAGCTGCTTCTGCTTCGAAGAGGACGTCAGCGGTATGTTCTATATATCTGCGAGTTGGTTTCATCTTTTGGACAGAAGAATCTAGCATATATAAAAATTTCTGCCGCTAAAGCAAAAACTAGGCAGAATACTTTGGCCCTTTCCCCCTACTCGCTTCCCTGACACATCTGTCAATCAGTTCTTCGGTGATCTGTCTTGTCCTTTCAGAATCGTTGGCAGAAGCATCATTGCCGCTGATTACTACCGGACACCTCCCATAGATCTTTCTGGTATTCTCATATGTCTGCCCAAGATTCACATCCTGCATTATCGTATGCAATTCTGTGAAGAAATTTCGCATCGTTGCAAAAATCCCCCCCAAAGCGCTATCCTCAATCTCTCCCGCAGGAGCAAAGGCGTCTTTCAGGTTGGATAGCTGTCTCTTGGCGGTCTCCATACTCAGAAGATTGTAGGCGATGTATTCTTCGGCGGTCGGACAGAGTTCTCTGGTAACCCGATATTCTGACTCATCCTTGACGGCTTCCTCAAGGCCTTCTTCCCTGGCGATCTCGACAAGCCGGAAGACTATCTTATCTGAACTTATGGGTGAGACGTAGATATCGCCCTGTTTCTTCCTCAGCTCCCCCACAATACCATCTACAATCTCCGAGTCTTCCTTTGATAATTCTCTTTTTAGAACATCCCTATTCTCATCCATGCCATCAGCCGTACCATCATCCGTAACCGTCTCTTCCCTCAACTGCCGAAACATCTCCTCTTTCTTCTCATCAGGCATCATATACTGGAACCGATACATAGTAGATAAGTAATCCTTATTGCTGAAGGCCTGCTGAAGTGAGCTTTCCATCATCATCATCATCATATCGTTGTTGAAAGGTAACTCTCCTTCCGGCAGGACTGACATAAGCGGACTGACTACCTTCCTACAGATCCTGCCCAAAGCGCCCTTCAGCTCTTCTTTCTTTTCAGGCCGCTGCATTGTCTGATACAATTCCTCAGACTTTTTGACAACCATCGCTTCCCTAACTTTATATTCAAGTGGATCCATGTTTGGATCCGGAACTATCAGTTTATTCATCATTTCACTAAGTCCATCTTGTGTGAACGAGTCCATTTGTTATCCCTCCTATTAGCTCCATAGAGCGCTCTCCCCCAAACCGTCCTGTACTAACACTTTGATAATAATACTCATGGAAGATATCCTTTATTAATCATTCGGTAGAAAAATGCGGGAAAACAGAACTCAGATCAGAAGAAAAAAACGAGGATATCATCCCCTGCAATTTTTCTCAAACCAGCCTTCATCCAACCCATCGTAAAACATCCTCCTTCCTTTGTCAGGGCCTCTCCAACTGCCTCCTTTAAGAGCGTCGATATGCGTCTCCAAGTTACCTCCGCCCAGTCCGTGTGCCTTGAACACGCTCTTTGCTTCCGGATAGATCTCACATAGTGGAATCGCCAAGTCCAACGCCTTCCCCGAAACATGGAGGCTGCGTCTTGCTGCCCGTTGATGGTCTGCTTCATCATACATCCTGAGATTGTATACATAAGGGCGAAAGCCATGCTTCCTGCAGTTTTTGATATATTGGTCCACCGTTCCTTCTGCAAACATTCTTTCCCTATACTCTTTGAGATTCTCAGGGGTGCACTCATGCCATTCATCAGTCCCTTCATCCAAAGCCATACTACGCCGGGTGGCCAGGGGCATTCCTGCTGCTTCACGCAGTTCCTCAGCCATCTCCAGCAATTCAGGTGAAATGCGGATATACTTGAAGAATGCTTCCCCGTGCTTCCAGATAAGATATTCTTCCGGCATCAGTTCTGGGAAATTAGCCCTGCTTACTTCCTCAACCTTAAAATGGTCGCTGAGATACTTACTCAGATCATCTTCTGTAACTTCCAACAATGGCAGAGATGGACTGCCCTTCCTAAGGGGATCATAGAACTGACACTTCTGGATCATCTTCTCTCTGTCTCCAGGCCATTTGTAAGTCCCACACCTGCTGTCTCCAAGCAGTCTCTTCCCCAGAGCACTATCTGGATCAACCTCCTGCAACTCAGCTATCTCATGGGGAACAGTCAACTGAGATTCCTCATCGTCCGCAGGCTGTTTCAACCATGAACCACCTAATATGCCTCCCACTGCTGCTAAGCCTGTGATCAACGTAAATATTTTGTTACTCATTTTCTATGACCTATCAAGATTATATCCCCTATCCAAAGCTCGCTTGGAATACTCAAAAGACGTAATTCTGCCATCAGGTGGGAAGCGGTCCAGTTTACTGTTCTGACTGTAGGCTTTCCTGCCTTCTCTTGCTATCACAAAATCGTCTCCTTTTCCAACTGCAGGCCGGTAGAAGATCATCAGAGCGATATCCTGGGGATTAGAATAATCAGTTCTGCTGGTCTTGAATTTCCGAAAGTACTTCGCCACCCAGTCCAGCTGCTCCAACTGTCTCATATTCTTAAGTTGAGCAGTGGTCGTCCCCAGATCTTTTGCCGTGTCCTCAGTGATCTGAATCAAACCGGTTGCTGTCCCATTTGGGTTCTTGATGCTTGGACTGAACGTACCGTTCGTTTCAAAGTCCATTATCGACAGCAGACCCATCGCATCCATGTCCAGTTCTTCACAAAGATCCTCTACTTTATTCAAGAATCCATCTTCAAAAGCTCCAGCTTTGATTTTAGTCTGCAATTTGGCATCTTTGTAATCGATTTCTCTATAATCCACTTTCCTGTGATCCTGCTTCTGATTATCACCAAAAATACCACCCAGAAGACCTGCGAAAAAACCTCTTCCCTTATTGCCGACGATCGGATCTGTCGCCCGTCCATCCTCCGTGAGCACGAAATGAAGATGCGGAGCGTAGGAGCCTTCCTTTACACCTGAACCCCCACACTCAGCAATCTTCTGTCCTTTCTTGACTTTGACTTTCTGCTTGGGAGAGCAGTCAAGAGGAACTTCCAGGGAACCTTTCTTTAGATGAAGGTACTTCGTCTTCTTCCCATCTCCATGATCCAGAGTGATCCAGTTCCCGTTATTGAAATTACCATAACCGTTCCTGCATCTTCCAGCTTTTTCCACGATTCCATCGAGGGCGGCATAGATCGGTTCTCCCAGACATTCTCCAACGTCAGGACTTGAGAGATCTATTGCCTTGTGGGCCCTGTTTCCTCTCTGCTCGCCATAATCACTAGTAATCCTTGAGTCTTCATCCATCGGATAGGCCATATCATACTTCATTTCAAAATCTTCCAGTATCTTGGTTTCACTTTCCTGCGATTCTTTTTCGACTTTTACAATATCATCTCCGCGGACATCCTCAATATAACCAACTGCTTTGTCCCAAAGTCCGCCACCAAGAAGACAAGCTCCTACTCCTGCTGCGATGACTGCTGACTTGACGTAACTTAGTAAAGACTCAGTATAGACTCCTCCCTGCTCGTTCAGTTCTTTCTGTCTCTTCCGTCTCTTCCTAGCTCGCTTCCAGAATTTGTTTGCTATTGGAAGAACCAAATATTTGTTAGCAGCAAGAATTCCTGCTCCCGCTCCGACGAGGGCCAACTTACTCAGAGAAGGATCATCAACCTGATCGGCAACCGAGAGAGCCCCATAGATCATTCCTGCATTTGAAGCAGCAGCTACCGCCACAGGATCAACTATGCTGTCCAGCGTCGGCTTGGCTGCATCTGCTTTCTGCTTCACTGCAGAGTACATCGTTTTTGCGCCATCCCAAAGGGACACTTTTTGGTTGCTGTTGTCACTGGTATTATTGTTGTCGCTCACTTTCATACCCCCGCCAGATCGTATTTCTTCTGAATACGCTCCACTTCAATATCTTCCCCATCCCGCAGAAAATAATCCCTCAGCTCTCCTGCTAGTTCTTCTATTCTCAAGTCATGCTCTCTGGCTATGTCAATAACTTCCTCTGCTCTAAATGGTTCACTAATCATAAGAAGCTTTCTGGTAAGATTGCTTATGCAAGATTCGTCATCGAATCCAGCGTAGATGACCGCAGCTTTTTCATATTGCTCATCTTTTTTGGACCTCTTAGCCACATCATATAATCCATGGACCAGATTGAACTTTTCACATGCTTCAAAATAACTATCTCTTTCCTCAAACGACGCGTCCAAACATTCCTCTCGCACTTCCCACAGACGGCTCCGGGCATACTCGTTAATCTTTTGTTCTCTGATGGGATTGAGAGCTGGTGGAAGCCACATAGATGCTGCTTCTTTCCAGGCACCATGCCTTAATAACCCATAAACCACGATCTCAGCGACCGAGAAATCGTAACGTCTGATCTCGGCTGCCCCTTCATATTGTCCAGTATCAATCATCCTGATGGCGTGCTCTTTTTCCAAAGCTACTCTGAATGGGACGCCGTAGTCTTCCTCAACTTCATTCAATGTTGACTGTAACGACTCGTCCATCTTTCCAAGCAAGGTTTCAAATCTCTCTTCGAATCCTCTGATCTTATCAACTGTCCTTCCATCTTCTGACCATAGCTTAAGGCCCAACCTATAGAGATGGTTTCCAGCAAAATACATTCCGGCTCCCAGCAGTCCCCACCAACCAAAAAAAGTGAGTCCGGCCAGTCCACCGCAGGTGGCTGCCATAATGTCTGCTTGTTTTTTGCCTAACCTTGTCCACCAAAATGATTTTCTAAGATGTCTGCTTTTCAAACCATCAATTCTTCCCGGATAATTGTCCCCATCTTTCTTTCTCCCTTCTGTGAGTATCTTGACAAATCCGTTGTCCTCTCCACTTTTTACCTGCTGCCAGATCTCATCGCCTTCTTTAGGTACAAGAGCACTTTCTGTACTTCTTACAATTGGTGTAAGTCCCTGTTCCCTTCGAATAACATCATGCATCTGTTCCAGTGAGGCTCTGTTCTCAGGTTCCCACCTTGTTCCTCTGATGATGATATCGTTAAATCTTCCTAGTTCTGCAGAATTTTCTATTCTATGTCTGAAGTTACGATCGTCTCTCTCCATCCTCTTCCCAGTAAGCATCTCATACAACACTACTGCAAAACAATAAGCGTCTGTTTTCGGTGAATATTCAAAGAAACCAAAGTGCTCAGGTGCAGCGTAATCAAAAGACATGCCTGCTGTACTTAGTACAGTTTCTGGTGCACTCCCATTTCTAAAATCTTTTCCCGCCCCGAAATCAAGAAGTTTCACATTTTCATCAGGCAGGACCATAATCTGCTCAGGTTTCATATCTCTATGTAGGACCCCATTTGAATGAGCATAGCTCAAGGCTGCAAGAACTTGATCACTTGTTGCCAATATTCTGCCCTCGTCCATCTGCCCCCCCTGCAGTATTTTCCTTAAGTCCTCTCCATCAACAAACTCCATCACTAAGTAAGGTCTGACTCCTTCATGGAGAAACTCTTCAAAGCCGACGATATTGACATGAGTGAGACGGTCCATGAATCCTGCCTGTTCGCTGAACCTGCGGATAATCTTCCATTCATCTTTTGGATTCTCTGTGTCTATCTTGGACTGCTTCACAGCAAATGTTCCTGCATCCTGCCCATCCTCTACTGCTCTAACCAAATATACAAGGGACTCTCCTCCTCCTCCAATCAGCCCGGAGGCTCTATCCCCGGCACTGGCCAAGTCTACTTCCTGATAATGCCTTCCAGGTACATTTGATTTGAACGTCTTTAGTTGGTTCATTTTTTGGAGTTACTCTTTTATCCAACCCCTCCTTCTCTGGGCCTCATAGACAATCTCTGCCAGTCTTTGAGTAGGTTCTAATACAGTATCTTCATCTTCTTCGTGTACTACCAGATAGCCTTTGCTGACCATTCCATTGATAGCACCACTTAGCGCCCCATTGGTATCTCCAAGCCGAAAATGTAGTAAAGATGCTAAATCACTTCTTACTTCAGGTTTAGTCACTTCTGGCACATCAGGTTCCCTGCCAAAAAACTTTTTCAGCTTGTATCCCAGCCCTGCTTGCACCCTTCTCCTAGCCTGCATCTGCCTTGCATACTCATGACCTGCTTTCATGTCTCTCTCAACATCCTGAGCGATCTTCTTATAGGTCACTGCAACCCATCCATCATTCTCTTTCGCTTTCTCAATGAACCTTGCTGCCAGATCTTCATGTTCCACCTTACCTAGTACATTATCACCGACCGAATACTTACCAATGAAAAGTTCTGTAGCTGGCACATCGATACTTTCTGTTCCCATGTAAATTCCTTCTGTTATCTGTTCCATTTTTTTCCCTCTCACTATCGAGCCCAAGCATCCTGGAAACAATCTAGTTCGCCAGGTAAAACCTGCCTCCTGTCTCTTTTGCTATTGTCACAAGTGTCTCTTTATACTGATTAACTCCGATCCCCAGCATGGAGATGCTGATATCCTTTTGCTTAGCCAGGCCGATCACTTCATTTGGACTTCTTCCTCCCACCGTGTCATAACCGTCGGTAAGCACAGTAACTGACTTGCCTTTCTCTGTCCTCTCAAGCAACTCATACATAGTACTGAAAAGAGGAGTCATTCCACTCGGAACTTCCTGTGAAATGTGCCCACCACACTGTCGGGCGTCTGAAGAGAAAGTGTAAACATCCGCTCCTTCCGGGAAGGTGTAGTCCTGAACCTGTTTCCATTTGCTGGCCCCATTGCCGATCGTCTCGTTCATCGATCCGGATTGATCCAGCAGATAGGTATCTGATACCAAAAGGTCCAATCCTCTCTGGATGACAGTCCTGTCTGGTACAACCCTGACTTTCCTATCCTTTCTAGTTGATTGCGCGTCCTCCGCCCCAGATGTAGCCTTACTTTCACCAAAAGCTGCTGTCTTGATCTTCAATGGATGAGCAGCATTTCTTTGCAGAACTTCGCTGACAGCACCTGCCCGTTTCTTGCTCAGCTCAAAGTTATCATCAACATCTCCCCTATGATCTGCATATCCTTCCACAACGACGCTCTTAGCATCATCAGATAGCGATCTGGCGTAATTAGCCACATCATTTAGATCATTCCTAAACATTGTATCGCTATTTGTGGTAAAGAATACGGAAAGTACATCTTCTTCCAAGCTGTTCTTCTCATGCAACTTGTTTGGCGCTTTCCGGAGCGGTTCTTTCAGTGACAAAACAGCATCCGCAGCCGTCTTGACCAATTCTTCAGCAGCCACACCATCAACCTTAACTTCACAAAGGTATGACACTGGTTCAGGCACCGCTGGTTGTGGAGCAGGCTCTTCTTTTGTGCAGGCTCCTGCAACTGCTCCTGCTGCCAGAGTAAGCAATCCAAGTTTCATCATTGTATTTTTCATATAACTCCCTCCAATAAACACTTTTTACTATGTAGTTAGTAAACAAACATATATATTTAACGTAATAATTATAATAATAGTTATAATATTATTATAAAAGCGAAAGATTAATATAGTTTGGGAACTTCCCCTAGAACAAAGCAAAAAAATTACACAATGAAAAGAAAAGTAGCCAAGATCGGACCCGCATCTCTGATGGTCGCTCTTCCACCAAAGTGGATCAAGCAGTTCGGAGTACAGAAGGGAGACGAGATTGAATTGTATGAGGAAGACAGCAGACTGATCATTGATCCCGCCGGAGGGAAGAAGAAACCAAAATCGACTAGTATCTCCCTCAAGCGAGCTCCCCTGAATTATTACAGAAGCCTCTTTGGAGGGCTCTACCGGGGAGGCTATGACGAAATAAGAATTTCTTTCAAGGATCCCGCAGTCATCCCGATCATTCAAAAAACGGTGGATTCCCTTTATGGGTATGAGGTATTTGAAGTTGACGACAAATCATGTACGGTGAAAACAATCTACAATGAAGAAGTTACCGAGATCATTTCGCACGTAAACCGGATGATTCATACTATTATAACAATGCAATCAATATTGATGAAAGACCTTGCGAAGAAAAAGTACGCCTCTGAGGAAGAGATGAAATTATTCAAGTCCAACATCATCAAGCAGAGAGACATCATCGCCCGCGTAATCATTCGCCAGAAGTTGTTCGATGAAAAGCGCTTTCCCTATTATTCCATCTCTCAGAGTCTCTGGAATATCGGCAGGAATTATGAGCTACTTTACAGGAATCTGACAGACAAGGAGAAATATTCTGAAACGGACACGAAATTTCTCAAGGAAACAAATACTTTTTTTGTGCATTCTTTTGGAAAGGGGAAAGAGTTTTTGTTTGATGAACGTTATCCCGCTTACAAAGAGATCAAAGAAAGAGGATTGAAGTTGATGCATAAGCAGCCTTCTTTTATCATTGGAATCTGTATAAACATTCTCTTAGCGACCCAGAGTGCGGATTCTTTCTTGTTGTTGTTAAATGGGAAGAGTGCGAGGCATTGAATGGATAATGAACTAACAGTTTTGGATGAGGAACAAATCAGAAGTAAGATATATCCCGTCCGGGGTTTGCAGGTGATGGTTGATAAAGATCTTGCAGATCTTTATGAAGTCAAACCCATTAGATTAAGAGAGCAAGTGAAAAGAAATATTGGGAGATTTCCAAAAGATTTTATGTTTCAGCTAACTGAGAACGAGGTCAAATCTATGGTATCGCAAAATGCGATACCTTCAAAGCAACACTTAGGTGGATACTTACCTTATGTATTTACAGAACAAGGTGTGGCTACTCTATCAGGTGTTCTAAGGAGTGAAAAAGCAGTAGAAGTCAATATTAAAGTGATGAGAGCTTTTGTAGGAATGAGAAGATTTATCACTTCAAACGCTCAAATATTCCAAAGATTAGATACTGTGGAAAGAAAACAAATTGAACATGACAAAAAATTTGATAAAATATTTGACGCTATTGAAAGTAAGATCATCAAGGCTGAGAAAGGCATATTTTTCGAAGGACAGATATTTGATGCATACAAATTCGTTTCTGATTTATTTAGGAGTGCATCAAAGTCAATTGTTCTGATAGACAACTATATTGATGATTCTGTTTTGACTTTGTTCAGCAAACGAAATGAAGATGTCACCGCAACCATATACACAAGAGAAATATCTAAGCAGCTGTTTCTTGACTTAAAGAAATTCAATTCCCAATATCCTCTTGTCAGGATCAAAGAGTTTAAGAGATCTCATGATAGGTTCATTATAATTGATGATGATGTGTATCACTTCGGAGCTTCATTAAAAGACTTGGGCAAGAAATGGTTTGCCTTTTCTAAATTTGACAAGGAAGCCTTCAAGTTATTGAAAAGGTTGGACGATTCTGGTTGATGAATTAATTATTAACTTTATGCACAAGCAAATTACTCGACAGAAACCAGCTCATAGACCATGTACAATCAAAATGGAGACAAGAAGAAGAAAATTATCACACTTAAATGAGCTGGCTTATACTTCAGCCCAAGTAACGATTCCAATGGCTCTTCTACCCTTTTCCTTGCTTTTTGCATCATTATTTTTATCTGTTTGTTCTCATCAACTTGGATTATGTCAATTTTTTTCTGGTCATCAATAATATTTGTAGTGATAGTGGATATTTATTTTTTTGTCCATGGAGTTAATATCAATACGTGTAGCTTAAGATTAAACCACCAGCTTTGTCTCTTAGGAATAAAGTGTCACCTTCGTTGTTCCAGACAGCGTTGCATGTATATCCAGTACTGCACCAATAAAATTTATTCCGGGTATTGCTACCACATCCCGTGTAAAGAGTCAATTGTTCTCCACTTCTGAATTCTCGATTTGGAAAGACGAAAGCTGGCCTAGAGGTAATATCTTTAACTGTCCATCCGGTAACATCGCAGTCATAAGGACAGTTATTTTGGAAAGTCACGTATTCATCATTCAGGTTGTAACAATCGTTACTTTCAGCATCATAATGGATGTAAGCAACTTTTACGCAACCATTACAGTGCATTTCTTTTAATCCCCATACACACATTTCATTTCCTTTAGCATTTCTTTCTGCTGCAATCAATTCCGTTTCATATTTAGTGTTTGGCTTTACAACATATGCTATAGCTTTTCCTTGTTCTACCATATTGACATTAACATGAATGCCTCGCACAAAAACGTAACGAAGAAGTCTTCCATACTGGCCTCTATTCTCAACATCTCGTTCCAAAGTCACTTCTTTACCTTCTACTAATGATGTAAAGTGTCCAATGGATTCTTCATAACATTTCTCTCCTTTTTCAGGAGCATTAATACCAATTAATCTAACAATCTCACCATTGTCTAGTTTAATAGTATCCCCAGCAATCACTGAGCTGACACGCACATCACTAGTTTCCATTGGTTGCGGGTTACATTTTCCATCTGTTCCACAGCCATATTTACAACTTTCCCAGAGAACCCACACGATGCTGCAATTAGAATCCTGTAATCCTCTTTCGTACCGATCTCCAGAGCATTGATATTCATCAAAGTATTTCTGTTCGCAAGTCGGTTCGCTATCATCCCGTGTTTGACTTTTATAAACACACATACCTTCAACACATTTTTCCGAACAATCATACTGGTAAATCCACTTATAACTACAGTCAGGAGATTGGTATTTAACCTCTATAGAATTCCCCGAACATCTTTTTTCACCAAGATACCCTGAAGTACAAGTTGGTTTACATTTTCCATCTTCACAACCTGTGGAACAGTATTCATAATTAATTTCCCAATCAGACCCAACCTTTATACATTTTTGGACATATTTCCCATTACATTCCATATTCCCGGGAATACAAATCGTTTCAACACACTTGCCTTCTTTACAAAGAGAATCACATTCGCCCCATAATGCCCAAATAATGTTGCAATTACTTTCCTGATATTCTTTCATAACCGCGTTTCCTTGACATTTCGTTTTACTCAAGAATTGAGGAACGCATTGTCTTTCTTGAAGTTCTGTTTGAAAGTCTTCTATTTCATCAAGTGTTTCCTCTTCTAATGGTTCTTGTTTCATTTCTATTTCTTGAAATTCTGTTTGAAAGTCCTCTATTTCATCAAGTGTTTCTTCTTCTAATGGTTCTTGTCCAGTTTCTATTATTTGTTGGTTTGATTCCACCTCTAATTTGTTAGAATCTCCCTTAGTTCCAAGAGAATTCAAATCTTCAATAAATGCTTTACCCATTATCTTACTGTCTTGAGTTTTTTGATTATCAGAGTTATTAATTACTACGCCAGACATTACTAATATTATGGCCATAATAAAGAACCATTTCCAACAAGAGACTCCAAATTTACTCATGGATGCTTTGGAGCATTACTGTTATAAATAATTTATGCTAGAATCTTTTTTTGAGAACGAACTACTTATTCTTCCTCTCTTTTTCTCCATTTGTGCAAATGCATCCCCGAGTGCAGATTCTTTTCTGTCGTTATTGAGGGAATGATTATGATATGGAATCCAAATGTGATAACGCAAGGGGAATAATGCTCATTCAAACAAAATGAAAATACCTAAAAATTCACCATCCCAATCGCAGCAGAGCTGCGGGGTATTGGCGAATTTTTTTGCTCCGCAACCGGCATTTTCAAATATTACGTCTTATTTCAAATTAGTCGTTGCAGAGCAACGGGGTATTAAACCCAAGACGTAATAAATCATCATATAGAAAAGCTTTAAATATTTACGTCTTCTTGGTAATATGATGAATAGTGACAATGAAAGTTTCTTGATATTTGGAGTTCTATTTGGGGCAGCGGGTACTGCCATAGGCTCATTTATTGGAGGTATTGCAAACTCACCTGCCTATTATGTCGGCATAGAGCGCAGAATTGAGAGCTGCTTGGAAGGATGTGCCTCAGGTGGTATGACTGGGGGGCTGATTGGGATCGGCATAGCCATGGTTGGTTCGTATCTTCCTTCATTTGTCGGCAATCTTAAATCTCACGGGAAAAAGATTAAGCCGTCCCAACATCCAAATAAATGTAGGCGCTCGTCTTATATTGAAACAGAAGCGATAAGAAGGAGTAATAGTGTAAGTGTAGAGTTAATGCTGCCTCCTGTTGGTCCTCGTAGCAACCTTATCGAAAAACATTGTCTTCCATCTGGGTATTACGGAGGAATATTTAGGAAAGACAGAGGCGGGAAGTTTAAAGTTGATTCATTTAACCACGGCTTTGAATATGATGATTGTAACTCAAAAAGTGGAATGCTCAATGATGACGGGAACGACCCAAGAAATTACTTTTGCAGATGGTGCGGCACAACAGGATCAGTTTTTCTGTATGAGATAGGCACTAAGCTTGACGGACTCGATGAAATATCACTGCCATGGGAGAGAAGACGAAAGAAGACAGTTTAACTCAAGTCATCCTCCACTTTCAACTCAAAGACTTGATCCTTTCAAATTCTTTCTTCAGCAGTTCTACTCGTTTCAATACCCATGGATCATGATCGGCGTAATCATTGCCTAAGAGGATATAAGCAACTGTTTCAGCGAAAATTTCATGTTCCCGATCCTGACCTGAATTTGCAAAATAGGCCCGGTGGGAGGGAAATCCTTCTGGTCTGATATTGTCCCATCCATAACCGATACGACGAATCTCAGGACAGGTTTCTTCTATTTGTTCACTTAAATCCATCCATACTTCAGTGAACGGATATTTGTAGGGTTTCCTTTTTGCTACATCCTTAAGTTCTTGACCATATCCCAATTTGAACGAAAGCGAATGCGCCAACTCATGTGTAAGAACCCATTTGAAATTGTATATTTTTCCTTCTTCCCCCTTAGCTTTTTTATCATGTTTTCTTTGCCATGCGTCGGTTAAATCCAGAACTATCTTTGGAGCGATGAATACTTTATGAGTTTTGCTGTTGGTCAACCCAGTGTACCAATATCTGCCTTGTATCCAAGGTTCAGTGTCAGAACTGATGTCAAGTCTGCCTTCCAGATTCTCTCCCTCAGAAAACTTTGATATGGAAAAATCAAATCTGCTGACGTCACCTATAGAATTGCGGAACTTACCCAGAACTTCCAGAATATCTTTCAATTCTTCTTCCCGATATTGTCCCCTCAATTCAACATTTAATCCCTCAATTTGAGACTGTAAAGATGCTTTAGATTCATACGTCTGATGTTCTGCTGCAGGATGTTCGATGTCGTCCTGTGCCAAGATTTTTGGGCTAAGAGCTGACAATGCTATCCCTGCCAACACTCCAATTTTCTTTAATAGATCCATGTTATCCTCGAGAACACCACTAATATTTAAATGTTGCGGCAAGTTACCACTGTGCAGTGTACCCCTGGCCCTGTCGTTGACTCCTCCGATGGAACTGAGTCGTCTAAAAAAAAGGAAACATTTATAAAACTGGTACTCCCTAAAGAGTAGTATGAACACCAAACTTTTGCTTTCTGCACTATTGTGCGTAATGATACTGGTAAGTGGTTGTGTTCAGATTGACGTATACCAGAAGATCAAGAGAGATGGGAATGTGGATATGAGTCTGATCCTTAAGGCTGAATCAATGATGATTCTGAATGCTCTCAAGACGGACCTAGAAATTGATCCGTCCGTCCAGTACACATACAAAGAGACTGATAATAGTGTCATATATGAATTCTCAGACATTGATCCTACTGAAGATGTAATTTTCAAGAAAGAAAATGCCATGTCAAACAAGGAGAATTATAGGTTTGAGAAAGAGTTCAGGTTCCCTTACTATTATTTTACTTACGAGATCGACATACAACCTGAAGAGACAGCCCAAGACGACAGCGCATTTGGCTCTGACGCATTTGATTCTGAGATGGATTCTATGCTTGGCGAAATGTTTAAGATTGGGTATACTGTCGAAGTTTTTGGGGATATCGTAGAAACCAACGGTAATAGGATGAGCGATGAGAAAGTAAAATTCAACATCGGATTGACTGATGACAAAGTATATTATGTCAAATTCAAAGATTTCTTCCTTTTCACCTGGATAGGAAGCTTGTTCTGAGAAAACCTATTTGTCCAATAACTTATACACCAGCCCAAAATGTGGCCCCCAAACGATCTTGTAAGCAGTTCCTCCCAAACTAACTTCTTCTTCCCCAGGATCATAAACAGGAATTATGTCCCCTTCCTTTACAAACTCCTCATCAATCTTTAGCCGACCTCTCTCCATCTTTGGAAACTGCCAGGTGAGAGTACCGTCTTCTGCTATCGTATGTTTCATAGCTCCGTGAACCTGCCATCCCTGCTCTCGCTTGTCCACACTGTCAGCTATCCCGCAGTACTTTAAAATGTCCCTTTCGGGTACTGCCCCTTCCTGTACCTGCAGCAGATAACTGCCATCTGCCTGCCTTACACAGGGATGCTCAGCCGTAGGCAGTTCCGGGATGACATCTGGACCGATAACTGGTCCGCCAATACCAGCAGCAACAGCTATAGCGGTGACTTTTGGATGTCTTCTTATCAGATTCCCTAACCATCCAAAAGCAGAAGAATAATTTGGGGTTGACAGGACTCCAGCAGCAGCTCTTCCCAGTCCTGCAACCGCTCTTCCTAATCCGTCCACGACAGTTCCAAGATTTCCGCCTTTCTCCAATCCCTGAGTGGGAAATGCTGCTGTTGAGCTTAATGGCAGACCTTCATCGGCAACCGTCAATAATCCGGCATTTTCCTCCTCATACCTTTGCCGGATCTCGGCGATAGGAACTTCTTCTCTCGATTGATTATATACAAAAGCATTGGCCCGCCCCCTATATTCTTCAGCGATATCCTGCTGCATCTGCCTACCCGCGTCAGATAGGGCATCATTATTACGGACGTAATCAGCCAGTCTGGAATAAGTGACAAAGTCCTGGACGCATTTGACAAAAGGATATACTGCAGATAAATCTGTCTGCAAAGCTCCACGGGCATATCGTACTTCTTCTGTGTACCAGGGAAGCACCTCTCTTGTCGCTTCCCCTGCATATTGCCTTTCCACCAGGTTCCTTGAACTTTCCAGGATACGGTATAAGTCAAATTCTCCCAAGCCAAAGACAAAGGCTTCCGGATCGATCACAGCCATCCTGGTTATGTCAGGAATATCATGTTCATCAACCGGCACCATAAAGTTACCTGAATGACAGTCCCCCGGTAGGAAAGCCAGCTCATCGTTTTCTTCCCTTTTTTTCATCTCATCTCTCAGGACTGTGAAAACTTTCTTTTCAAGTAATGAATAAAGTAGGTCATAGTCTCCATCTTCCTCTCTCTCTCTGTCATTCCACTCCATTATCTGGCTTCTGGAAGGGATCTCTCCTTCCCTGTATCCCAATTCCTGCAACGCTTCTCGCCAGGCCCGCCTTCCCTTCTTGCGCCGTGCAGTATAATTGACGATGAAATAAGTTTCAGGATCAAAGTAAAGAGTCTCTTTGATTTCCTTAGGGGCCTTTTTCGCTGCTCTCTTCCGATTGCTTTTCTTGCCGCCCAAGGAATGGATAAGAGCCGTCCTATCGACCATCGCCTTGATGAAAGGCCTGTTCTCTGCATAACTGTCTCCCAGAATCTCTTCTACTGGTTTCCCAGCGATGTGCTCTGAAACAGCTAGATAATTCTCCTCATCACCATGTTCGGCAAGAACTTCCGGTACTGGCATCTGGATGTCCAGAGAATCCATGTATTTTGAAGCAAACTTGTTCCTCTTCCAGTCGATCTCATTATTGAAAAACTTGGTAAAAAAATGTCCCCTCTTAAGACCATTATCTCCTCTCTCCCTTACCGGTAAGATTATTGTGTTCTCATAGAAACCAGCTTTGTTCCTTGTCCTAAAATCTCCGGTGATATTTCTATCGTAAAGAGGCACCCAGAACTCATCCCAGGTTGGAGTTTCTGTCTCCTTACTGAAGATACTCTTCGCTCTTTGTGTCAGATACCTCCTTCTTTTCTTCTTCCTCACATCTCGAATTCTCTCACCTGCCTGCTTCAATTTCAGCTTGTCCTGTAAGATGGCCCTCTTTTCCAGCACAGCAACTCCCTTTTCCACAGTCTGCTCATACAATTTTGAATATGCTTCCGTACCGATACGCAGTTCTGTCTCATGATTTTCTACAATATTCGCCAGGTCAGAGAAAGTAAGATTATCACGCAGCTTTCCCGAAAGGCCAACCTGCTCATTATCAACAGCGCTCCTGGCAGTCTGCTCTACTAGCCCTCTCTCACCCCCACCGGTAGAAGAAGATTCCAGACTTTTCACATACTCTTTTATCTGATGAACATCTCCATCAAATCTTTCGGCTAGAGAATCATACAACGCTAGTGCCACTTTACGGCTGCGCCTATATCGACCGACTTCCTCCTCGTATTCCTGCAGTATTCTCTCTAATTCTCCATTTCTGGCCATTATACTGTCGAGGTAGAGAATACTATATAAATGTTTTGCCTAATTTGTTACTTTTTAGTGGTGCTTTGATTTTTCTGTTGTCAAACCGGTCCACTACTCCAGCACAGCCTTGATCCGTCTTATCCCAGCTGCTGAACTCTGCTCCTTCTTAATCCGAAAATGCCCTAATTCAGAAGTATTCCCTACATGAGGGCCCATGCAGATCTCCTTAGAATAATCACCCATGGAATAGACAGTTACTACATCTGGATACTTCGCACCGAATTCAGCCTGTGCCCCAGCTGTAAGAGCATCTTTCAAAGGCACCTCTTCCTTCGTCACTTCCATCCCTGCTGTGATTACCCGGTTCACTTCATCCTCTACTGCCTTCTTCTCTTCATCCGTAAGCTTACGATCAAAATTGAAATCAAACCGCAGTCTTTCTGCTGTGATATTGCTGCCTCTCTGTTTGATGTCCTTGGAAACCACTCTGCGTAGAGCCTCATTAAGAATATGAGTGGCAGTATGCAACTTTTTTGTCTCCTCAGAAGCATCGCTGATACCACCCTTGAACTTCTTTTCTGCCCCGACTCTGGAAAGCTCCTGATGTTTCTTGAATTCCTCTTGGAAACCATCAGAATCAACCTCAATCTCTTTCTCTGCAGCGAGCTCCTCGGTCATCTCCAATGGAAAACCATAGCTCTGGAACAACAGGAAAGCATCTTTCCCGGAGATCACTTTGTTATGAGCAGCGAGCTTAGCAAACTCCCGCAGCCCTTTCTCCAGAGTATTCTTGAACTTTTCCTGCTCCTTCCTCAGTTCATCCATGATAAAGTCTTCCTTATCCCTGAGAATCGGGTAATCCTCAGTATATATCTGAATCACAAACTCCGCCAGGGAGGTCAGGTCTATCTTCTCGATGGGCATACCCAAAGATTTCAAGCTGCGGATAGACCTCCGAATGAACCTTCTCAGGATGTATCCCTGATCAAGATTACTGGGAGGGACTCCCCTTTCATCTCCTAAGATGAACACCGCTGCTTTGATATGATCAGCGATGATCCGCATCTGCCTCTTCTCTTTTTCATATTCAACTAAAGTCAACCTTTCAATCTTCTGTATGATCGGAAAGAACAGCTCAGTCAGATAATTATCATCCAATCCATTAAGTACAGCGAGAGTTCTTTCGACCCCGCCGCCAAAATCAACATTCTTTTGTTGCAAAGGAACATATTGCCCGTCCTGCGTCTTATTGTACTCCATCAACACATCATTACCAATCTCCACCCACCGTTTGTCATTAACGTCAAACACCTTCGGCGGTTCCTCTTTGGCTGCCCAGAAATACATCTCCGTAGACGGCCCACAGGGCCCGCTCTCTCCAGCAGGTCCCCACCAATTATCCTCCTTTCCCAAAAAAGCGATCCTCTCTTCTGGAATTCCCAACCCCTGCCATATTCGGGCCGATTCTTCGTCCTTCGGAGCCGCCTTATCTCCCACAAAGCAACTGACTCCCAGATGCGAGACAGGAAGTTTCAGAACTTCTGTCAGGAATTCAAAACTCATCCTTATCGCTTCCTCTTTGAAATAGTTACCCAAACTCCAGTTACCCAACATCTCAAAGAAAGTATGATGGGTAGCATCTCCCACCTCATCAATATCACATGTACGGATACACTTCTGCACGTTAGTGATCCTTTTTCCTAACGGATGCGGTTCCCCGACCAGAAACGGCACTAACGGATGCATTCCTGCCGTGGTAAAGAGAACTGTCGGATCGTGCTCCGGTATCAAAGGAGCGGAAGGGATGACAGCATGTCCTTTGCTATGGAAAAAGTCCAGATATTTCTTTTTTAGTTGGTGCGCTTTCATGTTTAGCTGGAAAAGAGGAGGGTTTTATATATTTTTAGGCAGGATAATCACTTCAACAGGTATCACCCAGTGCAAAAATACATATATTTTATATACTACTTGCTTCCCATCTGGACCATGAAATCAGGACTCTCATCGGTTGTTCTGGCAGCATCAGCGGCACTTGCTCTGCCCACGTCCTCAGAACCACAACACAACCCTTACGAGTACTTCGCCAGTAAGACGCCTGATCTGGTAGAACTTGCTGTAAGATGCGGTAGCCAACATAAGAAATCTGTCCTCTATGACAATCGTTTCCATTACACAACAAACCAATATCTCATATACTCAGCTGACAAGTCGCTACGATTCATCTTTGTTGACGGTAGTCCTTACTTCCCACCAGACAAAATGTACACTCCTGGAGATGTGGTAAGCCTATCATATGGTGACAAAGAAGTTTTTTGTTATGTAGCAAAGCAATGCACGAATAAGGGATACTCGGCTGAGGAACAAAGGAAAGCGGTAGAGAAGTTGAGGAAAGAACATCGTAGCTGCGGAAGAATCTAGATTCAGCCCGATTTATTTACCAATTCTCCACAAGATTATTAAACCCATTTTCCAGGCAGGAGCTTCAGGAGAGGATAATATGAACTCAAATTTTAGAAAGCAGCTGCTTGACCTCAGAATAGAGATGGAAGATTTTGTAGCAAAGTACGGTCAGAAAGGAGGATTAGAACTTAAGACCGATGTAGACGTACTTGGATTTGTGCAGAAGAAAAAGATCAACTCTATCCGCATGTGGTTTGTTGATGCTCTTGGTTCGCTGAAATCCTTTTCATTGACACCACCAGAACTGGAAGGTGCTTTCAAAGAAGGGATGGGCTTTGACGGTTCCAGCGTGCATGGTTATGCCAGGATCAATGAAAGTGATATGGTCGCTTTTCCTATTGCGGAGACCGCCCAGATGATTCCGTTCAACTTTGGTGGTAGTGGTGCTTTAAGGATGTTTGCCCAGATCAGAACCCCTCAAGGAGAACCCTACTCACGCGATCCGCGCAATGTCCTTAAGACAAACCTTGAGAAACTAGCTGAACATGACATCTCTCACATGAATGTCGGACCTGAGGCCGAATTCTTCTACTTCCAGAACGCCGAAAACTCTAATCCGTTAGATCAGGCGGGCTACTTTGACATGAACCCGGTCGATGTTGGAGACGGCATTCGGGAAGCGACCGTTTTTGCGCTACAGAGCATGGGCATCCCAGTAGAATATCATCATCATGAAGTCGGCCCCTCGCAACATGAGATCGACCTTAAGTATAAAAATGCTCTGACCATGGCTGATAACCTTATGACCTACAAGTGGTTGGTAAAAGAAGTTGGGAGAAGAGTTGGAGTACATGCTACTTTCATGCCCAAGCCGCTGGCAGGGGAGAATGGCTCTGGGATGCATATACACATCTCTCTGTTTGAAGATGGAAAGAATCTCTTCTTTGATAAAGGTAACAGCCACCATCTTTCCTCTTTAGCCCAGAAGTTTATGGCGGGCATCCTAAGACACGCTCCCGAACTCTGTCTTACCACAAACCAATGGACAAACTCTTACAAAAGGCTCGTTCCCGGCTTTGAGGCTCCTGTGTATATCGCCTGGGCAGAAAGGAACCGTTCTGCTCTGGTCAGAGTACCAGTATACAAACCAGGTAAGGAAGAAGCCACAAGGATCGAGCTGCGCTTCCCTGACGCTGCCTGCAACCCCTATTTTGCTTTGTCTGCGATATTGGGAGCGGGATTGAAGGGGGTTGGGGGGGATTTTGAGCTTCCTAATCCTATCGGTGAAGACCTTTATACGATGGATTTTCTTGAACGCAAAAAATTAGGTGTAAACAAACTCCCTCATGACCTTTACGCAGCGATCAAGAAAGCTAAGGACAGCGAGTTGATGAAAAATGTGCTGGGAGAAGAGACTCTTGACCATCTGGTAAAGACAAAATTAGAAGAGTATCGAGAGCACTCCCTGTTTATTACAGAGAAGGAAAGGGAAGATTATATGAAGTTGTAATTGACTCAGTTGCTTTTCCGGATTATTTATCTTCCTGAACCGCTCCATTCAGCTTCTTAATAACTGCCGCAATCTCCTCTTCACTCTTGCCGTGCATCGCCAGTCCATCACGAATCGATTCAAACTGCGCTCCACAGCAGCCCACACAATGCAGTCCTTCAGCAAAAAGTATCTCTGCCACCTTCGGTGACCTTTTGATAGCATCTCCTATCGTCGTCTCTGCAGAAATCTGCTGCTCGTCGTTTTCCGGTTTATCCTTTGTTTCTTCCATGAGCAGCAGGACAGTTAGGCGTTTATATAAAACTTATGGAGGTAGCAGCCCTCTCTCCACAATGATATCCAGGAAATCTCTCACATAAGGATGCAGACCCGCTCTAAACTCAGAAGTATAATCTCTTGCACTGACTAACACCGGCTTACTGTGTAAAGAATCTGGTTTCAACTTCCCTTTTCCTTTGGCATAATATATTAGATTCAACGTATCCGTCCCCTTGCCATGGCCGAAAGGATCTGTCTCAAAAAACGTACGAGCGCTTCCCAAGTATTCAATCCCATCCAACTCCAACCCACATTCCAGCCTTGCCTTCTCTCGCAGTGACTCCTCTGCAGGAACTCCCCGCAGGATTCTCCCGCCGACCGGCCAGAGAACCCCTTTCACAGGCAGATTTTCCCGGGTCAGAAGTAGTATTCCACTATTAATTCCATCATCATATTTTATGAATACGTCGTGGCAGGCGATGATCAGAGATCTATGTGCTTCTGGATACTTGTCTCGGAAAGAGCCATCTTCTTGTAGTTTTTTGAGATCTACAAGATTGTCATCTTCAATGGAATATTCTTTCATTAAGAACCTAAAACCACCCCCTAATTAAAAACTTACTCCAACAAACCCCTCTTCTTCCATACTTTTTGATATCCACTGAAATTCATCGATTCCCCATAGCTTTTTTTGTAATCTCCTCCAAGTTGAAGCGCATTTAAGGCAAATCGAGATGCAGAAATTTCAGTGTTCCTCCTGGCAATATCTTCTATTACAGGTCCGTATTCTAATAACGATGACTTCTGCTCCCAGGTTTTTTCATATCCCGAGATTGCCATGCAAGAATCAACTATTTCTTCATAGCTTCTGTCACCAATCCCCTCAAAACGCGTGGCTGTGTGATGTGCCGCTATTTTGGCATTATTTTGTTCTATCCGGTCTATTGCGTTTTTGGTGACTTTTTTCATGTCCAATTTCATGTTTATAATTTTGTGTTACCAGATTAATAAACCTTTGTAGTAATACATCGGAAATCTTACAAAATACACATGATGCAGGGGTAGCTCTGAATTTTCCTGACAATTATCTGGGCACCCATTTCCATTTCAGCACCTCAAACAGGCTAAGAGATGACATAAACATAATCCCCTGCCCAACATGGAATGATGTCCTCAACACTGTGAAAGAATACTATCTTTGAACACAACAATCCATATAAATCCCTAAATTCAAGAATCACGTATGAAATTCAAATATGCCCACTTAGCAGATGCCCATCTTGGCTCCTGGAGAGAGCAGAAGATGAGAGATCTTTCTACCAAAGTCTTCCTTACAGCTATCAATAACTGCATCCAGCAACAGGTCGATTTCATCCTCTTCGCCGGAGATCTTTTCAATACTTCCCTGCCTTCTCTGGACACACTTAAGATTGTGACCAAAAAACTGAAAGAGCTCAAAGACAAAAACATCCCTCTTTACGTCATCGCTGGCTCGCACGATTTCTCCCCTTCAGGTAAGACTATGATCGACGTGCTGGAGAATGCTGGACTGCTCAAGAATGTCTGCAATGGAAAAGTAGAACAGGAAACAAAACAACTCCATCTTAACTTCACGGTCGACGCCGGAACTGGAGCAAAGATTACAGGGATCTTGGGCAGGAAAGGGCAGCTTGACCGCTCATACTATGAGAATCTGCACTTACCATCACTGGAAGAAGAACCAGGTTACAGGATATTTATGTTCCACACGACTCTCACAGAGCTCAAGCCCAAGCACTTAGAAAAGATTGAATCCCATCCTGCATCTTTTCTGCCAAAAGGCTTTGATTACTACGCCGGTGGGCACATCCACCATCCTACCAAAGAAGAATTGCCAGGTTACGGCCCTCTTACTTACCCGGGAGCCCTATTCCCAAACAATTTTGCTGAGGTAGAGAAGTACAGTCATGGCGGATACTACCTGATCGCTGTCGACAACGGTCAGCAGACAGTCGAATGGGTTCCCCTGGAAATCGTCAAGCACCATCCACTGCAGTATGACTGCAATCATAAAGCGCCGGATGTAGTCGCTTTTGAGATCCTGGATCACTTCAATAATATGGATCTCTCAGATACTATCGTTACCATCCGCCTGCGGGGCCAGCTGGAACGTGGTAGAGTAAGCGACATCAACTTCAAGGAAATCACCGAGCAGCTTCATCGACAGAACGCCTACTTTGTCATGAGAAATGCCGCCCAACTAAGTTCTGAAGAGTTTGCCGAGATTAAGATATCGCAGGCCAACCCCGAGAGTATTGAGGAAGAGATCATCAAGGAACATCTACAGCAGGTGAAGCTATTCGATGCAGAGAGGGAATTACATCTGACAAAGTCTTTGCTTGCCGCGCTGAACACCTCAAAAAAAGAAGGAGAAACAATCTCTGATTTCCAGGCACGGATTGAAGGGGAAGCAGAAAGGCTATTACACGTAGACAAATAATGAACAAGAAATAATAAAAATAAAAATTTAAACCTCTTCTTTCGCTTTCAACCTCCGATAGATGAAGATTCCTAAACCGGTAGCTATTCCTACAATCACCACGGTCAGCCACAACCAGCTAAGGTCGAACATTGCTTTACCAAACTTCTGTCCAAAAGCCATACCGACTGACTGCCATAATCTCTTAGCAACTCCAGGTTTCGCCACATCTGGGGCAGCTGCTTCCGCCGGAGCTTCAGCAGCACCTTTACCAACTACTGCTGCAGCGTCCTTCCCTTCAGAACTGACCACCGCATCTTCTTCAGCTGCTTCCTCCTCAACTGCTTCCTTAGCAACAGCCTCTTCTTCCTCAGCTTCTGTAGTGGTAGTTGTAGTTAAAGCAGAGCCGCCGCCGCTAGAACTGCTACCACCGCCACTTGAAGATGTGGAACCGGTGCTGGAAGTACTACTGGTGGAAGTTGTAGGTTGTCCACCTGCCCAGACTGAAAACTCACAGTATGGAATCTGCCAGACACAGTAATTAGCTCCAGTTTCCATCAAAGTTGCATTGCCCGTCCTGTTTACACAGCTTCCTCCGGTACTATTACAATGCCACAACTCGGCACATGTACCAGTTCCAGGCATCTTAACCCTACATACTTGCGGAAATAGGTTGTTCACAATCTTGTCCCTCGTGTCATCAATCATCCCGACATAACCAACACTGTTTCCTGCAGCATCAGTTAATGTCCCATCTTTTATAGCATCACTACTATCATCGCAACTCCTTATCTTAGGGCTCATCCCTGTCTTTGTCAAAGTTACATTAAGGAACTCAATGTGGGAATCACCATCAGTGCTGTTCAATAGGATACTTGCTTTTCTCCCATCCGTGAAATTGGTATACATCCCGTCTTTGGTTCCCAAAACATTCCCCTGCCAGTGGTTGTATCCCCCATCCCGGTCAAGATCATAGTACACACTCCAACCGGTCGGAACATCTATCCTGGAGACGAATCTGCAGAATGGACAGTCAGTACCCGTTTCCGTAGTAAATGATGAACACTTGCTCTCTCCACACTTACCGTTATCATCGCAGATCATTATCTTATAGTAATAAGTTGAGCTGCTACCCAGATCAAAGTTCAGGGAATTGGCTCCACCATCATTGTAAATCTCAGCCATATGCCAGACCTTGAACTGTCTGCTGATTGTAGGATTAATTATTCCCGGATCGTAGATTGTTACGTTCAACGAAGCCTCTGCGCATTTACTGTCATTCCCGTAAAACTTTACCGTCCCGTTCGCTGGCTTGTCTGTGAAGTAAGCGATGAAACTGCTGTTGGGATAGACTTCCTTGATGAGCCCTTTCATCTTAGGTATCCTGCTGTCAATCCAGCTGGCCCCCTCTACACCATATTGGTTCTCCACACAGAAAGGATGCCCTTTACAGGAGTAGTTACCGCAGCCACCTTGAGTCCAGCAGTCTGCATCCACTCCGTACTGTACGAACCCTGCTTCCAGTCCCTCCTTAGAAGCCTTCTTTACTGCATCCGTTTCATATCCATACAAATCTATCAAATCAAAGTCCTGCGTACCTGGTGTCACCCACCCGGGACTTGCTGTATCTGTAGGCGAAGTTGCGTTATGAGTCTTATCAGCGCTTGAAACAGCTACTTTGATATCAACACCGGGAGTATACAAGCTGGGGAACTTCTGCAACTCAGCTTTATCCAAACCTACCATTACTCCTCCAATCTTAGAACACATCAGATGCTTCTCGCTAGAAACTCTAATCTCTGCTTTTGTCCAAGTTCCCTCTGAACAACGATAAGCAGCGGGGTTGTCAGTTACACTTCCCGACTGGGTATCATAAATCCATGCATTTTGAACATAGAACTCATAACCGGTTAAACTGGAATTATGCTTGAGTGTACAACTGTTTGCTGTGTTCCCATCAGTATCCAGATACCAATAGAACTTGGTAGTGTTCACTCCCTTACCCGTCCCTGACTGCATCTTAATGTTATTACATGCAGCACTATTCATAGGACTAACCACCGTTACGCTAAATCCGTAAGCAGTACCCATGTCTTTCATCCCAAACCCTACAATGTCAACTTCGTCCTCGAAGCCATCGTCTGGATCACTACCTAGCGGGATAGGCGGACCGCCCATTTCCATGTCTTTGAAAAACTCTGCAGCCATTGCCGGGTTGCACCATCCATCCATCCATTTAAAGATGCTTTCATTATAACCTAAACACTGTGCCTTGCTGGTGGCATTGAAACCAATTGGATCACAATCACCAGCTGGGCCTTCCGAAGTATCATTGTAACACAAAGGATGTGCGTTACATGCCGTAAGGTTAGTATTCAAAGTCTCGTTCCAGAAACACTCAAAAGCTTTCTCGTCACAGAAGCCATCGGCACCACCTATTGGATGCCACATGCACCTGGTATAGTTCTGACAAATGGTCTGATTACTGCTATGCTGTGGACAACTGCTAACAAAGCTTACGTCGCAGAAAGGCCAGTACTCTTCAAACCAGCCGCAACCCGTAGTGTTCTCGCAAACTGATTGATTACCATCATGCTCAAAGCATTGCATACCAAAGCCGCCCATGCCAAAGCCGCCGCCCATACCGCCGGAAAACTCGCCGCCGCCGCCTTCACCAAAGCTTCCTTCACCAAAACCGCCGCCTCCACCGCCAGGCATTCCCATCATGAAATCACCGCCAAAACCGGGCGGATCACAAAAGCCACTCATCCACTGACAACCGCCGGTAGCATCACATTGAACTTGACTCTGCTGATTCCAACAACTGCCAGTTCCACCGCTCATCATCTTGCCTTCGCATTCCTGCATTCCTGGCATCCAGGTACACCACAGGCTGCGATTATATGTTGAATTCGTATTATCCTGACAATCATCTTGTTCATCAAACTGATGGCAACCATAACTCTTGTGATCACAGAAACCAGCGTCATCTCCCTGAGTTTGACACCATGCGTCCTCGTACCACAGACATGGATATTGCCCATCAGATGCCGTCCCGGAACTTTCACAAATTGCCTCACCATCACTATCATGCTGCACACAGTCATACCATGAACCGTAATAACTGGGGTTTGGATCACACCATCCTCCTCCACCATGGCAAAAATCATCCACTACCCAAGTACAGTTGTTCAGTAAAGCAGTCTCATTGCCGCACTGTGTCACATTAGAGTAACCATGGCAGACATCAACTTCTCCGCCCATCTCCCAATCCTGCTCGCAGAAGCCTCCAAAACCCGAATGCCATTCACACTGTCCGTCCTCTTGGCAGTAACTCTCATTTGTCCCATCTTTCTTCCAGCAGACAGCCCCAGGCATGTCGCACCAGCTGCCCCAGTTTTCATTTACCCAAGCGCAACTGTTGTTCTGGCAGTCACTTTGGGTATTGAAAATGAAACAATCAACTCCAAAACCGCCAAACATAAACTCTCCACCACAGAATGGATCACTCCAGCACATGGAATCCGCACAGTCTATCTTGTTATCTCCATTATTATCTGTTCCGTCCCAACAGATTTCCATGGCATCTGCCCCGCTCTTATATGTGCAAATTCCATCGCTCCATTCACAAGCTGTGGCTACACTGGCATTTCCCTGTTTTCCACCCACACTTGCACAGATGGAACTGTCATAACACTTGTCACATCTATCTTCACAAGTTTTTTCTGCCGCTGAACCACATCTCCCAAAACTCTCATCATCTGAGTGAGAGGGGTCAGGGATCCACTTACATTTTGCTGGAGATTGTCCACAGTAACAAGAAGGTGCCTTACAAGTCTCATAAGACGGCTTCTGTCCGGTGAATTTCTCAGCTGCAGTGGAATCACCCATATATGTGCAGGCCCCACAATCGGACTTACAGTCGCCTGAGACCATTCCTTTCATAAACTGCTCTTTCGGTTCGCATTGACCCCAGCGGCCATCAGCTTCCTGACCGGCAAATTCTTTAAATCCACACATCCCTAACTTTGACTCAACGCAGGCTTTTTTTGCTTTTGCTGCAGAACTCCAGTTAGTCTTATCCGTCTTGAATTCGCAGGCATAACATTCCTTATCGCAATTTCTTTCCTCATCAAATTTGTAATCACATCTCCCTAAGGACAGCTTCACTGCCGTGGTAGGATCATCTGTACTGGGATACGTATCCACTACCCAACTCCCCCCTGCAGCCTCGCAATTCTGTTCATTATCTATCTTCATGATGTTTTTCTCACCTGTACCAAAGACATCATCGCCCTTAAATTCACATCTATCTGACACATTGTTCCATTGGCAAGGCATGAACCAAGGAGAACCGGCAATCTTCAGGCATGTAGCATTATCAGTGTAAGCCACATAATCCTCACAATAATAGGCACCTTCGGGTGGCTCCTCCATTTCCTTTCGGCAACTGTCATCTAACCTGTTTGTAATACACTGACCGGCAGACCATGCACAACAGGTACTTAAAGCAGGGATATCATTACACATTGTCTTATTGCCAATCAAAGAGCAATTCAGTTCACCACTCCAATCAGCAGGCACACCATCTGTAAGATTAGTATTACATTCACTGTCACTTGCATTATAACTACAACCAGTTGTATTGTCACAGTAATCTTGCTGCCTATCAAAGATAAAGCATCCTGGATTCCATTCTACGTGACCAGTCTCAATAACACCTGCCTGTGGATCATTGCAGCTGGAAGCAGATTGGTTCCACCAGCAATAAAATGTATTCATACAATCTTTTTCTACATTCATATCAGAGCATCCTGTAGCAGAAACATTTTCATAACACCACCCATCAGTGTCCCAAGTACAACTCAACCCAGGATGAAGACTCATGTTTGTACAGTTGGTCCCAACATTCTCACCATCCCAATTCCAGCAGCCAACTTCTCCACACCAGCCACCACTATAAGTTTCCCAGAGACAACCTGGTGCCGCACCACAATCATTTTCGTTAGGATAATTCCAACATCCAGCATAATCACACCACATCCCAGCTGCATCCCAACTACAACTTATATTTGCTGAATTGTTAACACAATAACTGGAATTCTTACCTCCAAAATTTCCACAATGGTACTCCATACAATAACTACCGTCCCAACTGCAATTACCATCTTCACAGGCAGTCTTATTTCCGTAATTCCAACACGCCTGCTCAACACACTCACTTCCCCATGAGGATACTCTCCATGTACAAGGTTTACCATTAAAACCAGAATGTGTCGCACAAGTAGCTGCATCAGTATTAGAAAAATCCCAGCAGCTCTCTGTCTCACATTCTCCCCATGAGCAGCCAGTAGTATTTTGACAGGAAGATTGATTTTGGTAGGTCCAGCACTGTTTCTCGGGCGGACCCCCACAAGGGTATTGCCAGTTACTACCATCATATGTGTCTACCCAGTTACATTGCATTCCGTAAGTTATGTTAGCAGTTATACAGCTAGCTTGATCTCCATCAAAAGCCCAACAATCAAGTTCCATGCACCAACCGGAAGATGTAGTTTCCCAACTGCAGGATTTATTTATAAAATCTGGAGAACTGGCATTATTGGACTGTACACACAGATCCGACGTCCAATAATTCCAGCAGCCTTTCTGTTCACACCAGCTGCCCCAAGGATCTTCTTCCCACTTACAATCATCACCTGCACCCTCACACGTGTCCTGATCCGTATTGTAGTTCCAACATTCTGTTGCTACAGCAAACGCAGCTAAAACAAAGAACACAATAGAAAAAACCATTACCTCTTTCTTTACCATAATACATCCCTCACCTATTTTTATAGTACTACCTTTTCCGGAGAAAACTTTTATGATATTTAAATGTTTGCCTTGTCAGTACGTATTAAGTTGGGTGGGAAAACAACACCGCCTGGGCCAATGGCGAACGAGCTAGGCCATTCGTAAGAGGCAGGTCAGATGCATTTTCCCTCCCAAAACACGTCTTCTTATACGTGAAAGGAAACACTTTAGAAAATGCCGAGTGAGCGGCCAAGGTGATGTTTTCCTCAAAGAAACTTAATACGTACCCTTGTCATAAATGGCAACCCGCATAAAGAATTCCCACAAAATGAAACTATTGAAAAAAAATGAAAGTATAAAATAAAAAAAATCAAGGAGTATTTCTAGGAGCATTTCCTCTGCGCATGGCAAAGAAAAAGAAAATCGCCACTCCAATTACAACCAGTAGTAAAATTACAATAATACGGATTGTCCAGGATGACCCTTTCTCTTCCACTTCAGGACCTGCAGCTGCTGCCGGGGCCTCCCCTCCAACTGCTGGCGCCTCCGCTGCTGGTGCTTCACCTGTTGGCGCAGCTGGTGCTCCTGCCGCTACTTCCTCTGCTGCGGGAGCCTCTGCCTCAACGACAGCCCCTCCAGTTCCTTTCTCACCAATCACAAAGTAACTGAAGCCTGGAGTCTCCCCAGAATAGTGGATGTAGGTACCGTCATCCTCTCCAACAGTAGTTACCAACTCCTGCCATTTGTCATCCACGAAGCGATAAAGGGCAACATTTTCCTTCTTCAGCTTATTTTCAGTGAGCCATGCTTTCTCTACTTTAAAGTCAACTGTAGCCTTCCCTTTCATCACGTTCTCAATGTTCCTGTGCGTGATCTTAATGTTACTGTATGATTTGCCACTGAACGAGCTTACTGAACTTGGCAGGCTGGACACTTTCTCCACTTTCACCCACGCTCCGTAAGCAGCAGTATCCACCTCAAATGTAATCTCTGTCACTCCAATCACTCCATTGTCAACTTGCATAGTCTTAGTAGCTCCAGCCGCAATTGTAGACCACGTAGTCTGCTCAAATTGCCCTGTAACCCCTGTAGAAGCTCCCCCTGAAGAACCACCGCCGCCTCCGGCTGTCGCAGCATCAGTTGTGTATGTCACTGAAGTTGTCCCGGAATAACCTGAGAAATCAACACAGGTAATGGAGAAGTCATATTCTTGATTGCTGTTAAGACTACCAACAGTCGCTGCCCAGGCTGACAAAGCACCAGAGATTGTACCACGGCTGGTAGTACAGTACGAGACCGGTTCACTAGGCGTGATGACAACATCAATCGCATCAGATGAAGTTGTACCAGATAGACTAACTGTCGGTGCAGTCTTGTCAACATTGAAACTGACTAACTCGGTGTGGTTGTAGTTTGCTAGGAAAGAGTCATTAGCGAATACTGTTACCGTATGCGCCCCCTCAGCAAGATTCGACACATTGTAACTCACATTCCAGTGTTGGCCAAAGGCTCCCACCACGTTACTCGCTGTAAGGTTGAAGTCATTACCACTGGCGTTGTCGAACTGGAGAATCACTGCATTGATACCAGCAAACATAGTTGCATTTATCACAGAGACATTGAATAGAGTGGTTGAGTTCCCAGCACTGTAATTCTGGCCATCCATTGTCGTAGTAATATATGTCACGTTTGGTGGAGTGTTCACTGAAAATGTTATTGTCTCCGTAGTGTTGTAGTTCCAGATGGTATCATTTGCGTATATTCTCACCGTATGTGTCCCGGCACGAAGCTTTGAAACGTTCACAGTAGTGTTCCAGAAGGATACAGAAGTAACAGTCTGGTTTGTAACATT
>CAZWBB010000022.1:0-6245 GCA_964632045.1 uncultured Methanosarcinales archaeon
TAACTTCTTGACTTCACTATGGCATAATCTTTACTGGCTGGGATAGTTTTTCTGTTCCCACAGCCCATCTTTGCAGCAGAAATTTAAAATTACACGCTCTTTTGCATCATCATCGTTTTCAATGAAATTATCAGGGTTTGTCCCGCTTGCTTTACCTTCAGTGTCCCATGCATAATTATCATTCTGTCTTATTTCTAAAGATCCCGCTTCAAAAGAGTTGGGGCATTCTCCCCTCTTCATGATACAGTATGCTCCATCTGGCCAATCAGAGGTAGCAACAACCTCACTTATCTCTTCTGCGGAATGACCATACTGGTCTGCCCTGTTAGCGGTAGCACTGCCCCCATATACAATAACCGCACCTAAAACAGACACCAAAATTGCAAATAATCCAATGCAAAACCACAACTTCTTTTTGGAAAAATCTATTTCTATCATTTTATTCTGATTTACAGCAAAAATGCATCTGCACATTGGCACCCGCGTAAGCGTGTGGAAACGCACCATACTTACCATTACCACCATCCTCATCATCATCGGTATCCATCCTTATACTACCATGGCTGAACCCTTCTGGACAAACATTCGCTTGCCTCTGCACAAGACAATAAGCCCCTGGAGGGAATCCCCTTTCCTGTTCAATATCAATCTGTGCCAGCGTATGACCAAAATCACTCGGTGAACTAATCCCTCCTGCAGAAACCACCACCATCACTGCAAGACTACCTAGAACAACTGCAAGTACAATAATAGTCCAAAAGTGCTTCTCATCTATCTTTATTTTAACCATTTTACTTGCAACAAAAATGAAGTGTCACATCATCACCAATACTTGCATATGGGTAGTTACCATCAGCATAATTGCTTGGATTCGTATCTTCCAAGTCAATCTTAATACTGCCAGTGGCAAAAACATCACTTGGACATTCAGCTACCTTACGCACAACACAATACGTCCCTTCTGGCCATTGCCCCTGCGTTTCATCCAAAAGCTCTGCTAGTCCCTCCACTTCTTCTCCTGTATGTCCAATGTTAGTCGTACTAGCTCTCCCACCAGCATAAACCATCAACGAACCCATAATAACAATAAACACTGATAAAATGCTTACTAGAACCCAAAAGTGTTTCTTTTCTACTACAATCTCCATTTTATCACTTCTTTTTTGGTTAGTAAATCAAAGGGGTATATAAAATTTTTCATTTTGCAACGTCAAAAGACGGATGACTGAATAGCAATAGTCCAGATAACGAAATTACCCTAATCAGGTAAGCAGGAATTCCCGCTGCATTCTATTCCTTCTACTTCTATTCTGCAGCTGTACCCTTCACGGCAATCTTGATCGGAGTTGCAGCCAATTATACAAAAATCGTATGTATGCTCCCCTAATTGTACATCACAGCAGTTATCTCCCTGAGCACACTCAAATCCATCATAAAACAATGAATAACATCTTACTCCTGCGCACATCCCCCCATTTTCATAGAACTGAAATAAACATCCACCATCTCTGATATGTGCCTGATCTACAACATAATCGCTACAGTCGTTACTCTGTAGACACTGCTGACCGATCTGGCAATCCGGTGAGCAGCCAGGTGGATCTAGACAGCCTTGCTCATCGGTTATTTCATCACAGTTATTATCAATACCATCCCCGCAGATCTCTTGAGCATCAGGGTTGATATCTATGTTACCATCTTCACAGTCGCCATGGTTGTTTACGTATCCAGATTGACATTGGTCCCTGGCACCATAGCAAGCATCTGAATTGAGGATATCTCCATATCCATCCAGATCATTATCATACCAACAATTGTGCAACTCTCCCCCAGGCACTTCATCATCACAATCATCGTCGTTTAGGACGTAGCCTGGCGGACGCCCACATGCTGTTATAGGCCTGTTTGGATCACCATAACCGTCTGGTTCAGAATCTAAATAGAATGTTCTCTGTGCCAACCCTTCATCAATCAACCCATCGCAACTATTATCGATCCCATCACAAAATTCACGCGCACCAGGATATGTAGTACCGTCCCCATCATCACAATCATTCCCACCTAACTTGCCCGGCGGCAAATTCTCTGCAGCAAGATCCTCTATACAGTAGCCGTCATCATCATTATCAGTGCATCTACAATCTTCATCACCATTGTCTATCATCTGGTCGCAGTCGTTGTCAATGTGATCATTGCAGATTTCATCGGTGACTGATGGCAGACATTCGTATGTACTGATTGTCGGCCGAAAATTCTCTCCCTGTTGTGCAGGAGGTACTAAGTACCATTGCTGGTATATTGCGCACTCCCCTCCCTCAACGATGCCCAAGCCTATAAGCAGTTCAGTGATCTGCTGTCGTGCATTAAGCAATTTTTTTGTTATTGTTAAAGGAGGTAAAGCAGCGCTCAAATCGATAATATGGTTTGCGACCCCCCTCCTTAACTCGGCCTCTCCAGCAGTTATGCAACCAATGTAATGACGGTCAATTAGGGTACTTGCCAACATTGCCCTCGCTGCCGCCCTCGAGTTCTCATTCGTATCGCCGGTATAATGATGAAACTGCATGCTGCCAGAAGTCATGGAAAGTACCTTTTCGCTATTATGTTCAAAAATATGGAAGTAAGGCACATAATCCTGATGCTCCGCCAGATAGACTTCAAACCCGCCCCCATCAATAAACGCCACGTCAGCATTAGGAATAGGCTCCTCCTGCTCATTCTGAACGCTTACTGTAACCTCCTCCCCAGTCTGTTCATCGACAAAGAAAAGCTGCCCTGCTTCGTTTGAAATTGCATATTTGACGGGGAAACCACCAATTCTGTCCCAATCACCACATTCCCCAGGCATCTCAGGACATTCCTCCACACAAAGCTCAAATAAGCTGCCCCTGCTGCAGACCTCGCCGTTGTAACTACATCTTATTATCTCGTGGATTGAACCGTTCCCATCATCACAATCATTTCCCAATTCACAATTGACTCCATAACCATCACCATCGTTATCTATACACTGCGGGACAACGGCACATCCCTCATCTATCCCCTCCCTGCAATTGTTGTCAATCCCATCGCATTCTTCTACTGCGTCTGGATGAATTGCTCCATTTCTATCTTCACAATCAAAGTTATTGTTGACGTAATTGTCTCCATCTTCAGGAGCCGAGCATCGAAGCTGACCGGGATCGCTTCGGTCTCCGAAATTGTCACGGTCCCTGTCACGGTAGAATGCAATTTTCAGGCCAGAATCCGTTTCTCCGTCACAATCATTATCCAAACCATCACAACTGACTTCCACTTCTTCTCCCTGCTGCCCAGGCACTGCGCTGCAAATTGTGCTTAATCCGTCTACTGAACAGATCCGTGTTCCTTCCCTTCTACATACACCTGTCCCCTCGTAGCAAGCGACATCCAGATTGTAGCTTTCGTCTGTTTGACCATCACAATTGTTGTCCAATTCATCGCAAAGCTCCCCCCGAGGGCCTATACTTCCTAAGCAATCACTCCATATTCCTGCTTCATTACAGGTCCTGCTGCCATACTCACATTCTCCAACATCCGCAGAACCGCATTGTTGTGTTTGTCCAGCATGGCAAGGACAATCATCATCAATTATCCCATTGCAGTCGTTATCAATTATCCCATCGCATATTTCCTCGGCACCAGGATGAATATTTCCCTCATCATCATTACAATCGTCGTCATTATTCACGTAATTGTCTGGTCGAGCACATGCCCTTGAAGAAATGTGTGGGTCTCCGAATCCATCTGAATCATCATCTAAGTAATACAAAATTCCAGCACCATCATCTATCTCCCCATTACAATTATTATCCAAACCATCACATTCTTCAGATTGTGGATCGACATTACCTACGCAGTCTCCCCAATTACCACCAATATCACAAGTCTGTATTCCATACGTACACTCACCAACATCCGTCACCCCACATCTCTGAGTTTGACCTGCCTGACAATCGCAGCCGTTATCTACAACCCCCCCACAATCGTTGTCAACTCCATCACATAATTCTTCTGCCCCTGGATGGATATGTTCATTGCCGTCATCGCAGTCAAACCAATTTCTCACATAACCTTCTGACCCTGGTGGACATTCCCAGATCATGACATCAGGATTGCCAAATCCATCGCCATCTGCATCTTGACGATATCTTAAAAGAAGATCTTCATCCGTCTCTCCATCGCAATCATTATCCAAACCGTCGCAACTGCTTTCTGGATCCTCTGGTGGTTCTACCAGACCAGCATCACAAAACACGCTAAGTTGTGGAGAGCAAGCACGTTGACCTTCCCTCCTGCATTCCCCTCTGCCAATATAACAACGTTGGCCGAGGGCGAAATTCTCATCTGTCATCCCATCGCAATCGTTATCCAAACCGTCGCATCTTTCTGCCAGTGGCTGTCCTGGTTGGGAGCTGCACACCGCTTCTAAACCATCGTCAGAACAGACATAAATGCCTTGCCTCCTACATTCTCCCAAGCCAGAATAACATTCCTCACCCAAATTAAAACTTTCATCTGTCTCCCCATCACAATCATTATCCAGTTGGTCGCAAAACTCATCCTCCGGTTCATCAGCAACCGCGCTGCACTCGGTGCCCCAGCCATCCTCAGTACAGCCATAAGTTCCGTTCCTCCTACATTCCCCGACACCAACACTGCAAGGGGTGCCTCTGTTGTAACCTTCATCTGTCTGCCCATCACAGTCATTATTAATGCGATCACATCTTTCCCAGGCGTGAGGATTGATACTTGGGTCATCATCGTTACAGTCTCCATTGTTGATGGAGTAACCGGGGGGCCTGCTGCATCCTTCTCTTATGGCACCACCGAACCTACGGCCGAACCCATCTCCATCATTATCCCTGTAGAAAGTTGGTATTACATCTTCATCCACCTCTCCATCACAATCATTGTCCAACTCATCACACACTTCTTCACTTGGCTGGATACCTCCTAGACAATCTCCCCAATAGCCTTCAAAATCGCATATGCTTTGGCCTGTCTGGCAGACTCCTTCATTAGTGCCACATCTTTTTACGGAGCCAGGCCAGCACAAATCTTCATCTACATCTCCACTGCAATTATTGTCTATCGAATCCCAGATCTCTCTGGCATCCGGGTTGATAGTACCATCGTCGTCATTACAATCAAGCTGGTTTTCAACATATCCATCAGGAAGATCGCAGCTCTCTTCAGTATCATCCTCTCTGCCAAAACCGTCCCCATCTGCATCCCTGTAGTAAATATTTGGTCCTCTCACGAACGGATCAAGATCGTCGCAATCGTAATCATTGTTTACAAAATCTTCTGTAGCTGCACAACCTTCCTCCATCTCCAGCCGATTGCCTAGTCCATCTCCATCCCTATCGTGGTAAAAAGTCAAAGTAACACCTTCATCAGTCTGCCCATCACAATCGTTATCAAACCGGTCGCAGATCTCAGGAGCGTTTTGGAATACGTTTGGATTGACATCTCTGCAATCAAGATTGTTTTCAACGTATCCTCTTTCAGGAAGAACGCAGGCCTCCATTGTGGAATCAGGATCTCCAAAGCCATCTTCATCTATGTCCTGATAAAAAGTCAGGAGCACCCCTTCATCAATATTGCCGTCGCAATTATTGTCAACATAGTCGCATACTTCAGCAAAATTGGGATGTATCTCAATATCATTATCATTGCAGTCCTGGTTGTTCATCACATAATGTTCGGGTTGCTGGCAGGCTTCTATCGTGTCGAAAGGGTTTCCGAAACCATCCGTGTCATGGTCACGGTAGAAAGTTGTAAGAACACCATTATCGATTATGCCATCGCAATCATTATCCAGACCATCACATACTTCTGCTACAGGATCAACATTACCCATGCAACCGCTCCAGACACCGTGAATGTTGCATGTCATCTGTCCATACTGACACTCTCCCACATCAGTCTCTCCACAACGTTCCATCTGGTTGTTAATGCAGATGCAATCTTCATCTATCTGGACATCGCAGTTGTTATCTATTCCGTCACATAGTTCTACGGCATCAGGATTTATGTTGCGGTTAATATCATTGCAGTCAGACCAGTTATCGACCGTATCATTTAATCCTGGCGGGCATATCCAAACACAAATTTGAGGATCTCCAAATCCATCATTATCGCCGTCAAAACAGTATTTTCTCGTTACTTCTTCATCTACTCCGTTACGGCAATTATTATCCAAATGATCACACACTTCCTCC
>CAZWBB010000022.1:6255-38331 GCA_964632045.1 uncultured Methanosarcinales archaeon
AATCCTGGATTTCTCAGAGCAGTCCTGTCATCGCAATCGGTAGAGTCAGCAACATATCCTTCAGGAACTGCACATGCTTCCACGCTGTCATCAGCATTCCCAAAGCCATCTTCATCTTGATCACGATAGAAGGTAGAGAGGACACCATTGTCTGTCTGTCCTTCACAATCGTTGTCCAATCCATCACAGATCTCTTCTTGAGGTTCGATATTACCAATACATTCTACCCAGATGCCATTAATATCGCAAGTTTGTGTCCCATACTCACATTCTCCTATATCAGTGGTCCCGCACAATTGGGTGTCTCCGATAATGCAGGGGCAGTTTTCATCAACTGAATCGTTGCAGTCGTTATCTATTCCATCGCATAGTTCCTGCATGGTTGGATTTATTTGCGGATTTCCATCATCACAATCAATCTCTCCGCAGTTCTCAAAGAAGCCGTCGTCATCATCATCAAGGCAGGGTTGTTGCTGAGAGGTGTCTTCAGCAGAATCATTACCTGCATCTCGATCTGTATCCTCATCAACCTGCGTGTCTCTTTGTTCTGCTCCGCCTGCATCATGTGGGAAAATGCAATGGTTACTTTCGCAAAACATGTTTGGCGGGCAATCGATATCCCTAAAACAATAACCTTCCTTGACGCAAATATTCTCCAGGCAAAGTTTAGCTGGTGGGCAGTCAGAATCTACTGTACATTCCTGCCCGGCTGGCTGAGAGCGGGGCTGATCTGAGGAGCAGGAGAAAAAGAGTGAGGCTGAGAGTGCTGGCAGCAGTACTTTTGTTGAGAATGAGCTGCGCAGGCTTTTCGTAATCATTTTCTTACTTCCAGGCCTTCTTTCCAGAGATGTTTTTCCATCATACTGTTTTCATAGGTCTTTTTGGTGGAGAGGTGATAAAGAGGTACCCTACCGTTCCGGAAAAAGATCAAAATATTCTATCCTATCTTCTGTAATCGTTCTAATATCCCCTCCCACTGAATTAATCACATAAATGCCACAGGTTAAGTCTGACAACATATAGATCTCACCACCATCAGGAGACCACTTTAGGAAATAATAAAAGTCATCACCATCATTGTGAAAAATTTCTCTGTCATTACTTCCATCGGCATCCATGACATAAATATTCCCAAAACCCCTGATAAAAGCAATTTTTCTGCCATCAGGAGACCAGGAAGGAAAAAAATCATCACAACTATCGCTTAGCCTCTGCAAATTGTCTCCGTCACTATCCATAGTGTATAGCGCGTAACAATACCCCTGGGCTTGCCTGTCCGACACGAAAACAATTTTTCTGCCGTCAGGGGAAAAATCAGCATCACTGTCCGATGCAGGGTTGTTGGTCAAATTTCTCTGATTAGCTCCGGTTCTGTGCATAATATAAACCTCCCTATTGCCATCTCTCTCTGAGAGGAAAACAATTTTCCTGTCGTCAGGAGGGGACCAGGAAGGGGCAAGGTCTAGTCCTAAATGATGAGTTAAATTCATCTGGATGCTTCCATCAGGATTCATTGAATAGATTTCTTCATCCCTGTCAAAAGCGATTTTGGTTCCATCTGGAGACACCGCTAAAGAAATATAACTGCTATCATTGTCAGCAATCTGCTCTATGTATCTACCGTCTGCGTACATCAAGTAAATTCCTGGAGTTTGCAGGTCATCAACGTAAGAAATTACTGCCAACTTCTGGCAGACATTCATTTCATCTATTCTTCCATCACAATCATTGTCAATTTCATCACAGATTTCAATTTCTGGTTCACTAGCAACAACGCTGCACAAAGAGTCCAACTCATCTTCTGAGCAGATTATTTCTCCATTTCTCCTACATCCTCCTACTCCCTCATGGCAGGCCTCTCCTACATTGTACCCTTCATCTATCCTCTCATCGCAGTTATTGTCTGTAAAGTCGCACACTTCCGGAGCAGCTGGATTTATTTCTCTGTCCAAGTCATTGCAATCCCGATTGTTTTCTATATAAGCCACACCATCCACCTCAATAGGTTCGCATGCATGCCATGGACGAAAATCCACGTCTCCAAATCCATCTCTGTCCCAGTCCATGTATAAGTCAATCTGCACACCCTCATCAACCAGCAAATCACAATCATTATCGAAAAGATCACATATTTCCTCATGCTGAGGATGGACTTCACTTTTTCCATCATCACAATCAGTGTTATCTTCAACGTAGCCCATGGGCACATGACAGGCTTCTCTCGTCTCTTCCGGATCACCAAAGCCATCTCCATCTGCATCACGGTAAAATGTGAAGAGAACACCTTCATCAACCAGCATATCACAGTCGTTATCCAGGCCATCACAAATTTCACTTTGTCCAGGGTTCCTCCACGGGTTTTGGTCATCACAATCCTGGTCATTTCCAGCATATCCCCTAGGCAAGCTACAGGCCTCCCTCCTCTCTTCCGAATTGCCGTAACCGTCCCCATCCCCGTCATGATAAAAAATAAGCAGCACCCCTTCATCGACTATTCCACTGCAATTGTTGTCCAGCCCATCGCAAACTTCTTCCAAACCAGGCCTTCTTTGCGCATTCCTGTCGTCGCAATCGCCACTGTTTATCACATAGCCAACAGGTCTTTGGCAAGCTTCCCTCGTTTCCAGCTCGTTCCCAAAGCCATCTTCATCTCTGTCCCTATAGAACACTGAAAGCAAACCCTCGTCAGTATCACCATCACAATCGTTATCCAGCCCATCGCACGCTTCCACGATGGGTTCAACATTTCCTATGCAGTTACCCCAGATACCCTGTACATCGCAGGCCTGAATCCCATATCCACATTCTCCAATGTTAGTGGAGCCGCATCTTCGTGTTTCTTCCATGACGCAGTCACATCCGGAATCAATAGCACCATCGCAATTATTATCCCTCCTGTCGCAAACCTCTTCCGCGTCGGGATGTATATCCCTGTACCGGTCATCACAGTCATCTCCATTCTCGGAATATCCTCCTGGAAGGGAGCAATCTTCGATGGTGTCAAAAGGATTGCCAAAACTATCCCCATCCACATCCCTGAAATAAAGATTAAGCACACCTTCATCTATCCTGTTGTTACAGTTGTTATCAAACCCATCACAGATCTCTTCTGCTGCAGGATTGATATGCATTTCATTATCGTTGCAGTCGTTGCCGTTGTCAACATAACCTTCGGAAGGAGAGCAGGCTCCTTCTATCACATCTGGATCGCCAAATCCATCATCATCATTATCATAAAAGAATGTTAAACGGACACCCTCATCGATTAGGTTATTGCAGTTGTTATCAAACCCATCACACTTTTCCGAAGCTCCGGGATAGATATTATTTTTTTCATCATCGCAGTCAGCTAGAGTGCCGCAGCCTTCTACGTTATAATAACCGTCACCGTCTGCATCAAGGCAGGCCCGCACTGCGTCCTGGCCTACATCCTGAGCCTCCATAAAGCCTGCATCCTCTGCAGCGTCATAAACTTGTGGGTAGCTGCATTTGCTTTCGATGCACTCTCTGCCACTCCTGCATTCTTCATCGGAATGGCAACCTGCCTGCTGCATATCTGGTGTATCTGTTTTTACCTGTTCTTCGGACTGGCAGGCAAAAGGCGTGAGAAAAGCCATATAAACAGCCAGTGTGTACGGTTTCCGGATTATTTTTCCCAGTTCAACCAAAGACATTTTATCCCCCTCACTTCTTTACTCCCAACATATCATTAATATAGCAGCGACACTATATAAAATTTTTGTATCTGGGTTGAAACTGTTCAATTTCATAATCAGTTTACACACTCTTTTTAAAGTAGTTATAATCACCCTCATAGGTGAATATAACACGACCGATTCATTCTAAGATTTAAAGAAAAACAAATTGCATTTCTCAAATTCTCAGCTAGAATTTGCAATTTGAGGTTAGGATGAATCGGCCGTGGAATAAAATTATTTCTGATGCTTCCAGCAGAAGCCTCCCTCAACCGCAATATTCAAACAATCAGTATCATCCCTGCATTTGGCAAAGCAGAGAGGTCTGATATCTTGGATAAAGAATGATTCTTTGAGCCAGTTGAGAAAGGCAGTGAACTGGGCCTTTTCTTTATGCGTTGTTTTCAGAATGAAGTAACTGCCCATTTTCTGGAAGGATTCTATCTGCTGATTTTGGGAGAGGAATTCTGTGAATCTTTCTAGTTGTAGTCCATGAATCTGTAGGATGATTCTAGGCATTTCTTTTGGAGGAAGGAAGCAGTACTAAATTCTTCTCGCTATTTCGCATATTTTGGAATATGTCTATTACTGCGCAGTAAGAAATGCGAAATGTTTATAAATAACCGAGGCTTGGACTTGAATATGGGTAATAAAATAACTACTGCTTTGCTTGTGGGGTTGGGAATGACGACTTTGGTGGGGTGCGCTCCTCGGCCAGTTCAATATGCAACAAGAGATTATGCATCATATCCGCAGAAGCAGGATCAGGGGGCTTTAAGGAATATTGAAAGTATTTTTGCTAGTGAGTGCGAAGATGTTGAACTAACTAAAGGATATACCTATGACTATAAAGTGAACGAGCAGGGATTACAATGTAGGCAGAAAGTTTGTGCTGATTACAGAACCAACACATATAAAGATAGTTTGGGAAATTCTCGCTGGGAATACGTCTGCAGTTACTATGCAGTCGATGAACTGAATATTTCCTGGAATGAAATCATCAATCCAAAAATTATTCACTCTCCATATGATGGGTCTTATATCCTGACGTTCACCAACGATAAGAAGAGGAGTTTTAAAGCTAGAGATAAACGTCAGGCGGAGGACCTTGCAGAAGCAATCAGAATCTACTTAGCCAAAAGAAACAGAACATATTCCTCGCCAACTAGCTCTCCAGCAGACACCACCCCATCCGCCAAAAAAAGTCCTACGATAACTCCCGGATGTCAGAATGATATGCAGTGCAAAGGGAATCTTATCTGTGTGAAAAGGGCGTGTGTAAATCCATAGTTCTACTGTGTAACCGGTTCGTAAGTTGGTGTCTTTCTTAGTATTCTCCCTTCCTCACCCTCTGGATCCCCTTCAGATGGAGGAACTTCTTTTCCCCTAACTTGAGTCTCTTCTTGTTTTGAAGGCTTGGGCACTTCTTTCTTATCCAAATCGCTGATATCCAACAAAACATTTTTATACTTCCCACATTCTCCAACATATATTATGGGGGATATAAGTCGGCAATTGATAGAAGAAGCAAGCAAGCAGCGGTTAGGATTCTCTTTCAGGGGAGAATTGTGTGATCTGGAGAGGTACATGGAACGTTGCCATACACTTCCAGAAAAACCATTGCAATGGCAACTGGCCTGTCTTTTCGACGGCAGTTGCAGGCATTATGGCCTGGTTTCAGAGGAGAAGTACTATAAAGTTGCTGTGGTGCAACCAAGCAGATATGGCGACTGCCAGGAAGAACTGCTGGACGCCATACTACTGCATGCAAAGAAGCTACCTCGACAGACAGAGATACAACTGCCTCAAGAGTTGGCAAATCATGTCAAAGAAGAACATCTCAAATTGCTCACCTCCTATGGGAAATACGAGTATCTTAAAGATAATCTGGGAGAGTTGAATATACACTCAAGCGGCTGCAACCCCGAGGTTAGACGCATCTTTGATTCGTTTAAGATCGTGGAAGCGAACTGATCACTTTTACAAGCATCTGTCCGCTGAGAAAAATAATGTGCGAAATACAAGACAGGTATGACTAACCTCTTACCTCAATCCTTTCTATCCCTCGCGACATCCCACGTAAAACTACTCCTCCGGGTTTGATTCTCTGACTGTATACTTTTTCCAGGGTCTCCGCCAGGATGTCCATCACCTTGTTCCAGTCACTGGCAATCGAACCACGCAGCTCATTAACCTTCTTGCCTTTCTCTTTTGTTTCATTAAAACGCAAAAGATCACCTGCCTCATCACGTAAATCCTCGTCGATACTCCGTAATTGCTGAGAGAAAACAGAAAAGCGGTTGATTATCTTGGCTTCATCCTTTGTACCAATCTCCCCTCTCAGGAACTCAGCAATCTGACCTAAGCCGTCCGAAAAAGCAGCAATCTTGGCCACCAATGCCGAATTGCCTTTGATTTCCTTTCTGATAAAAAGAGACTTGCCCCTTATCTGATACAACCTGTTCTGCAGTTCACGCTCTTGATGGTGGACAGCATAGTCAACAGAAAAGTACTGTAACTTCTCTTTTAGGAGGACTAGATTTAAAGCATCCGATTCAGCTCTTTCCATACCGCTGCTCAATACTTCTTTTGTGATCGATCCCAAATCAGCCAGCAAAGCAGTTGTATTCTTCCTCTGACAGTTGGCCTTGGCAGAATTGATACTTGCCTGTAATCCTGCCTGTTTAATGATGTGTACTTCTAAAGACTTCAGACTAGACATAATGTTTGACAGAATTTTCTCAAATCTTTCTCTCATTTCTGCTCATCCGTAGGCTGCGCAGGTTGCTCAGCTGGTGCTGCAGGCTGTGCTTCTGCTGGCTGCTCAGCTGCCGGCTGTTGTTCAGCAGGTTGCTCTGCTGGTGTGGGCTGTGCTTCTGCTGGTTGCTCTGCTGGTGCGGGCTGTGCTTCTGTTGGTTGCTCAGCTGCAGGTTGACCAGGAGGCTTTCCTAATTCTTCCAAAGGCTGACCTGGAGCAGGCCTGTCCATCGATGATACTGGCTTCGTTACTTCTTCTTCCTGCAACTCGACAAAGGCCTCATGAATATCTTCTTCTTTCCATCCTGTGTGGTCAGCAAGAATCTTCCTGATGTCTTCATTTGAGGTGCCTGCTGCTTGCTCCTGCTTGATCCAGTTCTTTAACTCATCAATATTAAAGACTTTTTTCTCTTTGTGTGTGAAGTGTACGATCAGAACAATGATGATAATAAGTAGTACCAAACCGGAAGGTCCAGCGATGATAAAGATCATATATTCCTCCCACATCTTTCCAATGTCAAACTTTGCTGGCTGCTGTACTTGCGCTGGCGCGGTAGGAGGTGGCGTATACTTAGGGGGAGGTGGAGCTTGCTGCTGATAATAGTTAGGAGAAGGCATCTGCCTGGAGACTCTTGTCGGCATCGGCGCAGGTTCGGGAGCTTTACAGCCTTTCTGTAATTTTGGTTTACTTAGAACTGTCCCGCAAGCATGCTCGTCCTGACAGGTCCTCTTTTGTTGACTTCCGCTGCATTCTGACCAGCCGGAACAGATCCATGATTCCTCGCACTTTGCGCAAGCCTGTTCCTCTGTTTTCGGTTGTTTACATCTTTTTATATCAGTACAGGTTCTTGTCTGCTTCAGATCCTTGCTGCAAAAACTCCATTGACCACAGCTCCAGCTAGGCCAACAGCTACCGCCTCCACCACTTTTGCCTCTTCCCGTAGAAGTACCAGCACTAGCCGTATCACCACCAGTTGAGCCAGAAGCCACGCATCCATCAGCATCAACGCAAAAGTTCTTCTCTGCAGTTTTCCCATCATCACAGCTGGCAGAAAGCAGATACTTACCATCACTGGCATCAGAATCAGTATTATAATTCATCTCCCAATCTCCAGTACCATGCCCCATATCTGCCATCTCGGGAATAGGCGTCTTGGCATTGTACACTTTCAAAGCAGACCATCCAGGACAACCTTTGATAGATATTGATACGATGTCACCTTGCTCATTATTCACATTATTTACATCAATGCTGACTGCCGCCACTAGAGAAAAAGATAATAAAAATACAACAAGAAAAGTAAACGTTCTCATTCTAATCGTACTCCTTGTTTATCATCCCATGCAGTTGCCCGCCCTGCGCGGGATCTTTATCCTCAATGAAGACATCCTTCTTCTTAACATCTCCAGCATAATTCACAGAAGCGGTGTAGCCTCCTTCCAGAGCTGCTTTGGAGACAATCTCCTTTTTCATCACCAAGACCTTTCCGTTAGCATCCCTAAGGATAGTTACCACACTTACTTCCACTACTTCCTCCGGCACTTCTGCTGAGACGAGACGAGTCGCATATTGGTTCTCTTGCGGTGGAACTTCCCTGATGCTGATGCCTGTTCCCTCAATCACTTCCTGGGCGATACAAGAACCAGCTTCACAGTTCTCTCCAGCTGCGCATGCTAATCCACAGCCCCCACAGTTGGCAGCATCCGTCTGCCAATCCAAAATGCTAGCGTTACAGCAATTCTCCATGTCATCAATCTCACCGCTGCAATCGTTATCTATCCCGTCACAGATCTCTCCTACAGGTTCAAAGGTAGCTACGCACTCCCCCCATGCTCCTGCAGTACAGTTCTGGATACCTCCGTTAACACAGATACTCTCCCCGTGCTGGAAGTTGCATAGTTGAGAAGCTCCAGCCTCGCATCCTCCACAGCCAGTATCAACAGCATCTGCTTTACCATCACAATCATTATCTAAAGTATCTGCACATAGGTCGCCAGTTTCCACAGCTGCATAGCCGACGATATCTGCAGCAACTCGTCCTCCACTCCTCCAGCCATACGTCCTGATTCCGACAAGTTTGCATTCTTCCACCAGATCGGAGCAGACACCTAAGTTTAGTTGCGCTGGTCGAGTCAAAGCTGCGCCATTTTGGGTAATAAAACCGTTAGCGTGAAGTCCTCTTGCAGAATCACAATCATGATCTTTTCGATCACACAGTTCAGTAGCACCAGGATTAGTTGTTGCATCAGCATCATCACAATCATCTCCTCCCAATTTACCGGCAGGCATTTCTGCTGCAGCAACACTCTCTACACAATAACCATCCTCATCTGCATCAGTACAATCAGCGATGGGCACTGCGCATACTCCTCCCCGACATTCCTCTCCAACAGGGCATACATTAGCACATTCGCCGCAGTTCTGGGCGTCGACCTTCAAATCAGTATCGCAGACATTTCCTCCACAAGTAGCGAATCCATCCAGACAGGTACATTGCAAGTCTTCTGTACATTCACCGATTCCACAATCATTAAGATATAATCCACAGTGCAGCGCATCCTTGCATACCGTTTCCACGACGTCGGTAGCCACATTTTCAGCTACATCCACAGTACCATCACAATCGTTGTCCATTCCATCACAAACTTCTTCTCCGCTAGGCACACAAGGTCCGACCTGGACTTCAGCATGATAAAGATGTCCGGCAACAATATTGTTCATCGTTCCCAGTTCATAAACTTCAAAAGAATGAAATTCCAAAGGTACTTCACTTCCATCATCTCCTGTAGTGAATCCAACTTCAGCGATATCAAACTCACCCGTTTTTGCTTCATCATAATCAAGAGTAGCCATCTTAAAGATAAGTTTACTATCCTCACAGCGGATATCTTCGTAGACAACAGAATCCCAGTCCAGCAGGGGCATGATATGGTTTCCCCTTTCTCCGCTCACAAACTCGTTCCCATTACAAACCTGCGGAGAAGCTAATGCAAACCCGATAGCTACAGTCTCTTTATCACCGATATCTGCTTTGATAGGGATGGTGGTTTCAGTATTTGCTTCAAGCCGATTATCTACCAGGCGGATCCCAGCATGATCAGGTGCAAAGCCTTTTCCAGAAACGGTATAGATCGCTTTTCCTACAAATTTGCCTGAGAAGAGCAGCAGCACAGCTAGGAGCACTATCCCTATGATGGACGCAATGGCAATTACCATAGGCTTACTCACTTCTCCAGCCTTGGTTAAAGGATGCGCTTCAAAAGTATGTGGAGGAAGATAATCTCGTTTCTTCATCCTTCTACGATATCTCCTTGTTTTGTGAACGACGATTGGTTTTTTTGCCATTGTAATTCCTCAGACACCTAACCTCCGGCAGGACAACCCTGTCCGGTGAAAAAACACTTAAGTTTTCCGACCATTGCTGAAAGGAAGGCTAGTTTATTATCTTGATTCATTGCGTTTTGGAGATCTCGGAGGAGACTCAGTTTTGTCGCGTCTTGTTCAACTATTGTCCCTTCTCCCAGAACATCCAACCTTGTTTTCCATGCTTGGACGGCAGCTTCCGTACGTGGCCTTCCATCTGCATCTCTGGTGAGGGTTTCTCCACTGAATGAATATAGATTAGTGACAGGATCGTAGCTAATTTCAAGACGTGTAGCGATTCCACTAGCATCAGCATCATTCTGTTCATCAACGCTCAATAGTATTAATTCACTATCCACATGATTCAGCCAGACACTCAATACTCTATGTGGACTTATGGCCAAATCTGCACGTCCGATTTCTTCTCCTCTGTATGAGTAAACATTTGTTGCAGGGTTGTATGTTACAGTATTACCCCTTCTACCACTTTCAAGACCGGCATCTTCTACCGCCCGGGTATCAGCAGTCTGCTCAGTCGCATCTCCGCAAAGACCATCCACTTCTCCAACACTGTAGCACGTCTCTCCGTCTCCGCGACAAGCATCATCAACCCATTGTCCACCTGCATTGCAGTTTTGCCTGGCTCCGGCAGAGCAACGTTTTTCATTGGTAACACAGACAGCGCAAGGTTGTGCGTTGCAGGCTTGACTCTCTACTGGTTTGCCAACATTTCCAGTGCAACCAGCATTATCTGCTTTCTTACTTACAGTTCTTGTTTGTGTCCCACCACCGCAAGGAGCACTACAATCACCCCAGGCGCTAGGCGTAGCCCAGCTGTCTACTGTACAAGGACTGGCACAGGCCGCTTCATTACATGCCCGAGTTTCATCCTGTGGCTTAGCCACTCCACCAGAACATCCCCCACTCTTACTATAGGTCCTGGTTTGTGTTCCTCCTCCACATTCAGCACTGCAAGCACCCCATGCTCCTGCTGCCCAGTTAGCCGCGGTGCAAGGCCCTGGTCCTTGAGGTTCACTAACAGTAACCGTTAAAGGTGTCGAAGTCACAGTCCTAGATGATCTTCCTTTTTTAGCTTTCAAGCCGCTCAAAGTAAATGTATATTCTCCAGTACCCCCAACACTGACAGGTACTGTCGCTAATAATACAGCATTTCCTGAAACAGCAGCACCTGTTGTCCCTTCGGCATAACTTAGTGCTCCAGATGGCCCGACGGTATTAGCTGCCGGAGAACCTCCAAAACTATTTCCTGAAACAGCTTGCCCCAATGAAGCACCACCACCGGGCGTGAGAGTAAATTCCGCAGATTTTATCTCATCCGCTGCAGGTATGTTCAATTTCACTAAAACATTAAATCCTGCTGTGGGATTTGCAGGAGAGGACTCCAGAACAAAATCCACATCAGCTGCTACCAAAGAAACGCTGAAAATAACAGCAACTGCAAATAATAATCCTAACTTATTTTTACTTAACATGTTGTATCACCTTCCGAAAGTATTATTCCGTTCTTACATATATAATAACCATCATCAGCAAAATCATCACAAGCCGGCTCACCGTCACCACCACAACCAGCTTCAGGATGAAGAGCAAGTATCTGAAGTACATATTGCAGGGAAAAAACATCATCCGCATTAAGCACACCAGCTCCGGTTTCGTAAGTATCCACATCACCAATTAAATTCACAGGTCCATATCCTGCAACGGCAGCGCAATCCAAAGGTCCACACTCATGACCCTCTTCCGAATGGATGACTCCGTTCTTACAAATATAATAACCATCATCAGCAAAATCATTACAAGTTGGTTCACCTTCACCACCACAACCAGCTTCAGGATGAAGAGCAAGTATCTGTAGTACATATTGCAGAGAAAATACGTCATCTGCATTAAGCACACCAGCTCCCGCCTCGTAAGTATCAACATCACCTATCGGAAGACACAACCCCCCGACTCCCGCAGCAACAACAAAACTAACCCTTCCGGGTAAAACATCCGCTACAGGGGTTAACTCTGCACCTGCTCTTCCTACCAGTTGAACAGTCACATCATTATTGCCTTCAGACAAACCAGTTAAAGTATAAGTGTAAACACCTTCTGCAAAGGTAAGAGTATCCGGTCTAATATCATCTGCCAATGGGATCGGCTCGCCATCGTTGATTACGACTGCATGGGCAGCACCAACTTCGAAACCTCTTATCCTAAACTGTAATGACACTGAACCAACAACTTCCTGACCGTTTGTCGGAGATTCTATGATAATAGCTGCCTGTTCGCTCATCAATCCCTGACCAAGATCCTCTTTGCTGGCATCGGAAGAGAATGTTTCAGGATCAATATATGTATCAGGATCTACGTCGGTTAGATGAACCTTCTGTAAGGCAAACTCACCACCGGCTCGATCTACAAAAGGATATGTAACTAATTCAATCCCTTTTAGGATAAACCTTCCAGTTATAGGAGTGAAATCCGTAGCATAACCCCTAAAACCAAGTGTTCCTGCGGCCACCTCACGCCACTCTACCTGCCAGTTGTCAAGAGGGGTAGGTGAACCTTCGGCAGCTGGGATATGGACTATTGGTGTAAACGAGTGAGCTGTGCCAGGAATATAAGTCTCTGGATAATTCATCTCAATATCAAAACCATAAACCTCCCTCTGAACGTCACCGTCAGGGAAAGGAGTTACATAGACATCTACTGGCACTAATTCATCACCCTCAAAAGGCTCGTTAGTCCTGTCAATCATAACAGCAGCCATTCCAGGAGTACTTATCCCAGCAACAGCCTTTCCTACGAACTTTCCGGAGAATAATAATAGTACGGCTAAGAGAGCTACCACTACCAGAGATGCTATCCCGATGATTAAAGGCTTCTTAGTTCCTTTGTAAATATGTGTTGATTCTGCAGGCTTGGCAGGTTTCTCCTCTGCAGCAACATTCACCTGCGCTTTTTTGTTGAGTCTCCTCTTTTTCCTTTTTTTTCTGACCATTTTTAATCCTCTATTAGTGTGATTTTATCCTCCCTCACAGAAAAGATCCATGTTTGTGGTAACTGTGGCCCGAAGAGCCTGACCATCCTCATTATCTGCCTGGTAATATGACAATATTCCTCCCCTGACAATTGACCAGACATCATAAAGATTCACACAATCATCCTTTTGCCCAGCGACCATACTTGAAACATCCTGCTCAAGGCAACCATCTGCCCCGATAGATTTTGTTGTTGGCTCTCTCGTCCCAGGACACGCATCATCAGCATCAGGCACCCCATCACCATCTTCGTCTGCAACAACAGCAACTGCAGGAGGATTTCCTTTAATGTTATTGATCTCCTGTTCGCTCATAGCATAATCGTAAACACGTACTCCATCAATCTGTCCGGTAAAGAAATTGCTTGGTGTGCCCCCATTCATAATTGCCCCCACCAAAACAGGGGACGTTGACTGATGCATAGTGTTAGCTACAGCACTATCCCGATAAACAGTATGGTCATCCAAAACACCATCTACATAAAGCTTCAGATCTCCCTTATTAAAAGTGAAAGCGATATGGTGCCAGGTATCATCAAGAATAGTACCATGGGAATCGTAATACAACCCTCTTTGATTTGCAGAGTCACCCCACCTACCATCATCTGAGATGAGGATTCTTGCATTATCCCTTTTGCTTCTTTGGCGACCAGACTCAATCGCCCATGCTCTCTGATTATTACCATAATCCCAACGGACCACAATTCCTTTACCTTGTTGTGGAGAACCTTTCACCCAAGCCATGGCAGTCATCGTATTCCTTACATCTAAATTATGATCTCTTCCAGCACCGATGTAATCTCCGCTTCCATCAAAAGTAGCAACTCCATCAGCGATCACGGCATTTTGCACATTTCCATCATTCCCCATGATACTTCCATCAACTGCACCATCTTCAAATTCATAATTTAAGATAAGCCCATCATAACTGATGGTGGCTGGTTTTGAGGTGGGCACACACATTCTCTTCCCTTTAATCCTCTCACATGTGCTCACGCCACCAATACAATCAGCATCCGTCCTGCAGCTAGGCACACAAATACCCCCTCCACTTCCTCTCCAGGTATAGCAACTTTCACTAGCGCAGTCCGAATTCCTTTTACAATAAACAGTACATAAGTGAGCGTCTACATCTGCATGATAAAAGTCAGTCAGGCCATACGTAAAATGTCCCATCTGCGGTATGTAGCCATTATAACCAAAATTGGTTACACTAGTTTCCCATGAATCCAGCAACTGATTACACGTTTGAGTTGCAGTTTTCTTCAGCAGACAGACCCCTCCGACTTTCACATAATGCTCGTTATCACAAAATTGTGCATTAGCATCAATGTCCTTAAGAAGCATAAAACTACCATAACATTGAAAATTACCTGCACCTGTTGCAGCAGTTGCAACACAATTTGACTTTGGAGGCATATAACAACCAACAACAACCAAAGAAACAAATACTACCAAAACACCTACCAAGATTTTAAAATTTACCATCTTAACATCCCTTTTTTTTATTATAATCCTCGAATGAATTCTTTTTTATTTATATAATTGTCGGTTTTGAGCGTCTATGTCAGCTAGCCACCACAAAACAACTCAACTCTGACCCGGCCCGTTTCAAAACCTCCCTGCCTGACCATGGCCCAAACATCAGACAAGTCTACGCAACCGTCAGGATACACACCATCTACCTCGACCGCTCCACCAGCGATATCGCCGTATTGGCATCCTTCTGCCGCCCCTTCTTCAGTAGCATCATCTGGGCATGGATCTTCTAAGTCAATGATACCATCACCATCAGTATCCCTGTCTGCTTCACATAGGTCACCGATACCATCTTCATCACTATCCAACTGCTCAGCATTGGAGATCAACAGACAATTATCTTCGGCATTGATCGTTCCGTCCTCATCAACATCATCAGCACAGGCCAATTTCTCAGCGACGAGATCAGAGCAATCCTGCTCGTTATCAAAAACATTCACTCCCCCTAATCCGCTGCTACTCAGACACATAACATCATTTGCAAAACTCCCGGTGTTACCGCAAATATTGTTAGTCGTAACATCAAAATTTTCCACTTGAGTGAATTTGATCCCAACCTGGCCATTGCCATACACCCTGTTATTCAACAGATTTCCTTCACCCGTTCCAGACAGGTAAATACCAAAATTTTCATTATCATGTACTTTGTTATTTTCTACCCGGTTTCCGGCCCCGCCTGTAACCATGATACCCGCCGTAAAACCACTAACTTCACAATTGACTACCTGTATGTTACTTCTCCCACTCACAGCTATTCCCTCACTTCTTCCGGTTCCACTGATGGAGTGACCGTTACAATCTAAAGTAATTCCATCTGCTTCTAAGACAACACCCTCTGCACATTCCGTAATATCGGAACTCATTACCCTGTCGGAAAATAACCTTGCCCCACATCCAAAAGGACAAGCATCGCCAGATCCATCCTGGTCAGAATCCAATTGGCCGGAATTTGCAGTGACGGGACAATTGTCACAAACATCTCCCACACCATCTTCATCTCCATCAGTCTGATACTCATTAGCTACAGTAGGACAATTGTCGCTTCCATCAGCAATTCCATCGCCGTCTGTATCTGAACTGGAGCCAGCATAGACCTCAACCAATTGCTCGTCCGTAAGAACATTAGCAAATATTTTTACTTCATCGATAAATCCTTTGAATTTGTAACTGGGATGCGTCCCCATACGTAGAGTTGTAGTCTGATCAGTCGGATTGCCAATTGTATTACTAGGTAGACGCCCAGGGCCGCCCACTTTGACCAATCCATTTCCCACAGTGTGTGCTTCCCCATTGATATACACTTTAAAACCATCATCCCCGCCAAAGCTGACTGCTACATGATTCCAACTGCCCAACCTGATAGAATTCGCGGGCGTGTTGTAGGAAAACCATTGTCCCCCCGACTTTAACAAGAGAGTGAGGCTACGCTGATTACCATCAGGCTGACCATTATTCTGCCAACTCTCTGCTTCCAACCTAAGCTGCAACTCACCCGATGAGAAAATCGCTCCGCGTTGCCACTCAGTCGGTTTGATCCATGCCGACAAAGTGAAATCTGTTCTTAATGGATTCACTTCAGCCTGGACGCCATCATCCTCTCCATCAAACAGATATGCTCCACCATCAACGCCACCTGCAGCTTCCCAAGTGACTCCACCTTGTTCCTCAACGCCCACGCCCTGCTCATCGAAGTTAAAATGAGCTACAGGTCTTGTGGCAAATGCAGTGTCAAATACCTGCTCTGCATCCATCACATAATTATATACACGGACATCGTCTATCTGCCCTTGAAATGCTTGCTTATTTTGGAAACCTCCCTTGCGGGTTCCACTCAGAACAGGATACTTCTTATCCTGATCCTGTCCCACAACAACTGAACCAGGACTCCTCAAAGACAAACCCGCCTGCAAAATCCCCCTGCCCAGCTCCTGACCATTTACATATGTGATCAACTGCCCATCGGATTTCTGCCAGGTGGATGCGACATGGTTCCAACCAGGTCGAATCAGCCCTTGTGTATCCTCCAGATTCACACCACGCGGCGCTACTCCCCGATTATCTGAAATGACAGTATTAATCCTAGGATTCGCACCTGCAGGTTTTCTTATCTCCAGCAAAAATTCATTTGCATTTTTGCTATTTCCTACAGCATAAGAGACTATCCCTATTCCATCTGCCCTGGGAGCTTTCTGATGATTGATCCACGCCATAACAGTTACAGCATCAGTAGGGAATGCAAAATTTTCCTTTGCAACATAACTATTGGTATTCCCCAGTAAGTTCAATACGCCATCTGCAACCGTAGCCTGATTACTGACGACCCCATCATTGCCTTTGCCGCTCCTGTCATTAGCTGCACCAGGAGTCTCAAAGTCATAGTGGAGGAAGAGTTCTTCCGGGATAATTAGCTCCTCCCATGCATTATTGTTACAAGTATACGTCTTTCCACCAACAACATGAGCTGTATGGATATCTTGATGGTTCTTGCAGTCAAAATAATTATTGTCCTCACAGATGTACCTCCTATTACTGACAAAACCAGGATTCTGACAGGTACCACTTTTACTGAAACATTGATCGGCGTTACAGCACCCTCCTCTGTAATCTGAGGATGCGGGAACCATCTCACTTAACACAAACTGACCTGATGAACCGCCACTTTTGGTACATACACTTCCTTCCAAAACTGGAGCACCTTGGGGAGCACTACCTTTCGCTGCTCGAATCTCATTTGCGCTCATCGCATAATCATAGAGACGGACTTCGTCCATCTGTCCGATAAAAGCTTCACTATTGACAAAACCACCACCCTTTGAGTCCTGTTCCTGTCCCACAACAAGAGTTCCACCAGCTCTTAACTGACGCCCTCCACCTCTTGCAACCCGCCGTTTATCCTGCATCGGCAACTTGGTCCCATCCACATATACATCAACAATACCAATAGAATTGCGCCAAGTGACAGCGACATGATGCCAATTATCATCATAGATTGTGTCAGCAACATCATAATACTTTGACTCAAAATGGAACCCACTACTTGCACTGGCCGTACTCATACCTTCCTTGTTCAACATCACTTTCAATCCACTATTCTTTGAATAGAATATTAAGAACTCATTTGCTGCCCGCGCTGTTTCATCAGCTCCCCCGGGAACTCCAAGGTTAGGATCTTCATCCACGGCATAAGAGATTAAACCAGCATGATGCTTAGCTGCTTCAGGAGGAGCTCTCATCCAGAACATCGCGGTGAGAGCACGAGTAGGGAATTTTCCAATGGGTCCGGCACTCCTCAGATAATCTGTAATAGTCCCAAATGAAGTAAATACACCATCATTAATACTAGGCCACCCAAATAACTGTAATCTATAATCCCTTCCAGATAAATCATCTACTGCCCTCATACCAGGGCGATTATTGATTTCATCAAATCCATAATGCATAACCTCTCCTTTTGAAGTTGGGACACACATCCCACCTTCACATGTGGTAATCCCTTCAATACAATTACTATCTGACGAGCAGGAAGGGGTACAAAACCCAGCGAAACCAGAGGGGTTGTAACATTTCTCACTTTGGCAATCGCTATCTGTGCTGCACAAAGGAACACAGAACCGAGCATCACGGTGACGCATCTCTACTGAGTTCATGCCCATAGGCCAATTGTTCCCTACAAGAGCAGCAAAACTAAAAGCTGAACTATCAGCTTGCCAGTCTTCCATCAACTGTGGACATGTTTTTGTTGGAGTTTGCTTCAGAAGACAAAGTCCGCTTTCTTTCTGGTAATGAGGTTGTAAGCAGTATTGAGCATTTGCCGGAGTGTCTTGCAACATTGCGAACCCACCATAACATGTTGCATCTCCAAATATGTTGCTATTACAATCCTGCCTACTCCCCATATAACACCCACTAATCAGCAAAGAAACAATTATTAACATAATACCTACAAAGGTTTTCATTTTTACCATCTTTCACCGATTTTTTGTTAATAGAATTTTCCTTTTGTTTATATAATTATCGAAAAGAAAACGCCGAGGGAGGGACATTCAGTCAAACCACACCATCTTGCGATGTCGTGGGGTTAAGCGGAGCGCATACCCCACCTGAGTACGACTCGCATAGTGTAACTTGCATTTGAACCCTCATATCCGTGAGGAAACTGGATTAGCAATCCAGCGCAATATTCTCCGATGAGGGGAACCATAGCTCCACCATCTCATCACCAGATTATGCGACCTCGGCGTGAATGTAATGAACGACGATGGCGCGACCATCGGGAGGTGAGTGCACATACAAAGTGTGTGCTAGCTTACCAATCCCGAGGCGTATGCGACCTCGGCGTGAATGTACGAAGAATTGAAACTATATATAAATTTTCCGGAAAAAGAAAATAATAAACTATTCACCAGCAACACTCTGCCGATGTATTTTTGCAAAGTAAGGAACAGCTACCACATAATCTTCTCCAAAACCGGCAATGTCCCCCTCAATCGCTTCACAGGTCTTCCTTAACTTAGAAATTGCCCTTTTCAGCTCAACTAAATCTTTCTCTTTCAAAGGCCGGATGTTGACCAAAGCTATAGTGCTTCCTTCCCGCAGCACATCAAGGATTCCTTTAATGTCCTCAAACTCCTCCATCACAAAAGGACGGACAAGCACTTTGGCTTTCTCTTCTTTCGCAGAAGTAGAATCCAGTTCAACATAACTGCTTTCTGTAGGCTCCAACTCCTCGCCCTCCTCCACAGGTGTGGTAAACCTTTCCTTTAATTGTAAAAAAAAATCCTTCATTTTCATACCCTCACTCCCATTTATACCGGGGAAATTTATTAATGTCCCTTATTACGTGGATTGACTATTATTCAACTTCTATATAAATGTTTTTATCCTCCAGTGCTCTATTTCCAATACTGGACTATCCTAAGCTGACTATTGCTTCAAACGGAAAATATTGGAGTAAGCCTTGCTGTGCTTCCCCCATCTCTTCCCAAAATTTACTGTCGCTCTAGGTAAGCTGAACGTCCCTAAAATGTTAAGCTTGGCCTTCACAGTATAGGTAATGATCCTATGTTCATGACCATCCAACTCAGCAATGTTCCAGGTTACCCGCGTACCCTGCTTGGTATGCTTAATATCGTGCGGTTTCAGTGTACCCAACTCCAACCTTTTTTCCACATTAGCAATTGCGGGCACCAAATCAGTTACAGTAACACCTTTAAGAGGTCTACGGGATTTATTTTGTACATTGAGTTTAATCTTTATCTGAGAGAGCGCTCCATCCTCGCCGCTCTTTTTGGTCGTCGCTTCCTTATTCACCACGACCGGCGACTTTACCACGCAATAAAAGAGACCAAACAACAGAATAATCACCAGAACATAAAAGAGTGGACGATAATTTGTGTCAAAATTGATGGTGGTCGCTTCATTGGCTCCAAGAGCAACCTGCCAAGTTAAAAATTTATTCCCATCTATCTCTTTAACCTTGCCACTAGATTTCGTGAACAGCGTCTGCCAGGTAGAGATGGGAAACTTCACTTCCTGGGTGTTCCGCACGTTGCCTCCGTTCTTGATTGACAGCAGGTAGAATCTCCTAAAGAAAATTTCTTCTTCATATGGTTCCACGCTAAACTCAGGAAGTAACGAGATTATTTCAATATTCCTTTCTTCCACTTTCACCGTTTCTCCTAGTCGTTCAAAGACAAAAAAGAGAGTATATTCCTTAGGTTGCTGAAATTCATTTGGAGTAACTGAAAAATCCACGCTCTTTTTCTCCAACGGGGGCACGTCAACAAATGCTTCTCTTACAAATTCAGGCATATCTCCATCACTGCGCATACTTATTTTTAATCCTGTGAGATTCAAAGGATTGCGGTTTTCCAAGAATAGTTTGATCAAGACGGGATCCTTTGGACTGATTTTCTCATTCATGTCGATACCAACCTTAAATGATGGCAAATAATTCACCGGTCCTTCTGTAGCTACATACATCTTCAGTTCTTCATCATGTCTCTCCCCCAAATCTGACTCTACTGTGACTCCCACTTTGTAGATCCCCGGGGTAAATTGCTCAAGAGGACGGGCTATCATCATAGTAGTATGTGTCTGCTTGGGAGCCAGTTCAACAATGCGATCTTTCAGCGGAGAAGGATCAACCGCCCAACCCTGTCCGGAGCTGAGTGAATAGATACTATAACGTTGTGTAGCCATAGCCTGATTTGTTATCTTCAAACTGAACTTGGCTTCCTGAGAGGGAGTGATCTGATTTACGATAGGAGTGACTTCAACTACTGAACCAGCCAAAGAAAATGTTGATGCTACTACTAACAATACCAGCAACATAATAATTATATGATTACTCCTCACTTGTTCCACCTCTTGCCAGAATAAAAGTTAACTTCTATTTAAAGACTTCGTTTTTCAGTACGTATTAAGTTGGGTGGAAAAATGTGGGCTGCGCCAAGAGATGAGTGAGATAGTGCCACTCGTAAGATAGTAGTATACCAGCGGCAATAAATATTCGAACGAAAAATGCCGCTGGGATATCCTAAAAGCACGATTGATTGTTCGAAAAGTTAGTGCTTTCAGTATACAAGCCCGAGCCAATTTTTTTGTCCAGCGATTTCTCTGGTGAAAGTATGGACTGGGCTCGGTCGAACGAACGGCCTGCCCACATTTTTCTCAGGGAAACTTAATACTTACGTTTTTCAGATACAGCTGTTTTTGGAAACATTTATATATTCCAGTCTTTTAATTCCATTTAAAAAACGAGGAAGATAAGATAGATGGTAGAAGAAACCCCTTTTCGGGCAGTGATTGGTTTCCTGGGAAAGATTGGAGTATATGACGTAATTTTACCTTTTCTTTTGGTGTTTACTATAGTATTTGCCATCTTTGAAAAAACCAAGATTCTAGGTATAGAAAAGATTAATGACCAGGACTACACAAAGAAGAATCTGAATGCCATGGTCGCTTTCATTATCTCCTTTTTGGTAATCGCTTCCACAAAGCTGGTTGCTGTCATCAACGAAGTTATGGCTAACGTTGTCCTATTGCTTATACTTGCTGTCTCCTTCCTGCTTCTGGTCGGAGTTTTTTTTGGAGACAAGCAATTCACACTAGACGACTTCCCCACGTGGACTAAGTTTTTTATGATTTTCATGTTTGTTGGCGTGGTCATCATTTTCCTCAACGCCCTGGACTGGCTGCAGTACATCTTCGCACTTTTCATATACTGGGACGCGGAGTGGGCTACTACAATCATCTTCCTGATTATCATCGGAGTTTTCATGTGGTATGTAGTTGCGGACCCGGGATCAGAAGCAAAATCGGGGAAGAAGGAAGAAAATAAAGAATAAAATGAAAGATAACAAAATAGATAATAGGAGGTTTTCATGATGGTAGGTACAGGTTTTTCTGAATTAGCGATCTATTTGCAAACTTATGGGGTGATGGACTTTTTGCTTCCTTTCATCCTTGTTTTTACCATTGTCTTTGCCGTGATGCAGAAGACAAAAATTTTGGGAGAAAAAAAGAATTTCAATGTCATTATCGCTTTGGTACTGGCTTTGATGTTCGTCGTACCTCACATCATAGGGATGTACCCTTTAGGCTATGACCCTGTGCAAGTGCTGAACGAAACGCTGCCCAGCATCTCTCTAATTGCTGTGGCGGCAATCATGCTGCTGTTGCTGATGGGAATTTTTGGCGCTGACTTTGCAAAAAGTGCTGCTCCATTCATAGCCATCCTGGCTATCGCTTTCGTAGTATACATCTTTGGAGCAGCACTGCATCTATGGACCGCTCCGTACGATGTCTTCTCTTGGTGGACTACGGAAACCACAGAACTGTTGATAATTATCCTAGTTTTTGCAGTGATTGTCTGGTTTATTACCAGGGAAGATAGTGACAGTACACCAGGTAAAGGACTCGTTGAAGGGATAGGTAAATTGTTTGAGAAGAAATAAAGAGGAAATATAAAACAAAAATGGCAACTTTTTTAGATGTTGGGTTACTGGCTTATTTTGATGTGATTTATGCTGTACTGCTAGTATTCGCATTAGTTTTCGCTGCCCTGCAGAAGACAAAAGTGATTGGCGACAGTCTGGCGGTCAACTCTATCATCGCAGTGGTAGCCGGAATTCTTGTTGCTCTGTCAAGGGATGTGGTTGAGATCATTAACTTCATGATTCCCTGGTTTGTCATCGCCATAATCTTTTTCGTCCTGATAATCCTGATTTTCCAAATATTTGGATTAAAGGAAACCGACTTAGCAGCTGCGGCCAAGGATAAAGCTGTTTATTGGACGATTCTGGGAATAGCCATCGTCATTTTTGTTGCTGCAGGAGCTACTGTCTTCGGGCAAAGATTTGTAGAAGCAGGGGATAGTACAGGAGAAATCAACGCAACTGATGGAGGGGTTGCTACCGGAAGTTTTGAAGCAAACATATACGCTACACTTTTCCATCCAAAGATATTGGCAATGCTCGTCCTATTTGGAGTTGCAATATTTGCAATTGCCTTATTAAGTGGGTAACGACCAGCATAAAGAATCCCTTTCGCTACTATTTCTCTTTTTTCTCCCTAATTTTTCCGGTCATATGACCCAGTTCTTTTACATTCTCCACAAATTCAGGAACCACATCTTTAAACACTTTTCCCACGGCATTTAATTCTGTTCCCACGTCACGCATCCGTTTATCGTAGTCCTCAAGTTTCCCCAACACTCCCTGATGCAGGACATTAAAATCTTCCTTAAGTTTATCTACATCACTATGAATCTTACCCTGTTTCTCCTCCATCTGATTTTTCCATTCAACAATCTTCTTAACTTCCGCAATCAACTCGTCCCACTTCTCATCAATCATATTCTCTGTAATTTCCTCTATTCTAGCATAGGTAGCATCATTTCCCCCTTCCGGTACAGCTTCAGCCGCGCCGTCACCAGGGAAACCAGAGGGTAAATCTCCTCCAGGGGCAGCTCCCGGTGCTGGTGGAGAAGCCGAGTCAGCCTGAGAGATGGCCTCCTTCACTTGTGCTGGTGTATGACCTTTCTTAGCAAGCTCTTTAGTAATCAAATCATCAGTGAGTCCCTGATTACGCATCTCCACCACATCTCCCATAATATCATTTTTTTGATCAAACATTGACATCACCTTCATTATTTTTTATCCAATATGGGGGCCCCGATTTTCTTTTTTCCCCCCAGCCTTTACTTCATCATTATTGTTTACTTCCTTATGTGCTTCTTCATGTCGTTGGCCTGCATGTCCCATCTCCAAAAATTTGCTCTCCACAGCACGATCCAAATCCTTCTGCGTTACAAAATTCATCGGATTCCAGAACTCAACATACTTCTTCAGTATCATCACTTCTTCGATGCCAGCCGTCTGCTTAAGTTCTTTAATAATCAGATCCATCTTCTGCACCGCTTTCTCCTGCTGACGTTTTATCTCCAGCACATCGTCATTGATTGTCTTCTCCTCCTTTTTCAGCTCATCTACTTTCTTCATGAAATCATTTTTGATGACATCCACTTCCCTTAGCAGATTATTAACCTTAGCTTCTAATCCTTTCACCCAGAGATATAATTTAGATGTATCAAATGCACCCTGTTGCTTTGCTGGTTTTTGCTCCGCCATCTTTTTTCCAGTTGATAATCAGGAAATTATAATAAAGTTATGTGAGTATCCTCAAGTAGTGTTGTTGCCCACAAATGGACCGGGAGGGAGTTTACCACTAAGAAGGGACAAAAATACCAAAAAGTTTATATATAAGTACGTATTTCTATACAATATTATGATAAAAAGGGGTCTCGACACTGGCAATCAACAACCCCCCAACCCTCAAAACTTTTTTCTGTCAGTGTCTGAGACTTTCTTTTTCAAATTTCTTGACCCCCAATTAAGACTTCCATCACAGAAAATATAATAAACTCTTAGGCAACTCTACACAAAAAAAGAGTTGACTATGCCACTTCCAATCGAAAAAAAATGTTTTGATTACGAGACATTCCACGAAGCAGAGAATAAGATCCTCAAAATCAACGCAGTCAAGTGTACTTTTCCACCTTCTATTGAATACAGCGAATTATGCATGAGCAAAGTGGTAGAGGCTTTGATACAAAACAGCGGGGTGACCATCATCACAATTTCTCAGTTAAGGGAATATGAATATGATTACTCTCAGACAATCATGCTAAATGAGCTAGCATCCATGTATAAGAAAATTAACAGGGATGAACGTTTTTCCTATTCCAAAATTGTGGTAGACCCACAGCATGAACGCTATATCCGTGGGAGTTACGCTCAGTTCCAACGGATCATCTCCAAGCGTCTGAAAGAAGATCCTTTCGCCGCCTACGTTGAACTGAAGAGGTTAGAAAGGAGGGAGAAAAGTAAGTATCACAACCTGATCGACCAACGGCACGTTTCCAGTCAACAGAAATTCATAGAGATTGTGCAGGCAGTTATTCATCTCATCGAGGAGATGAAATTGATCAAAATGTTGATGCCGCATTCAAAAGACTACAAACTTGGGCAGAGAGAAATTTATGGTAATGCTTTCCATCCCACAACTCGACCAGATTTTATGTACACTAAATTGATAACAGAATTCCCGAAAGGTAGCATTGAAGAGAGTTATGACTTCAAGGTAGGAGAAGAATCATGTGAAGTAAACATCTTCAGCTTTGATGATAGTATCAAAACCATGTACCATCTAACCCCCCCAGAATTCAAATTTGAAGAAGAAGTATATGAGTTGCTTGACGACGCTAAACGCATCCTGGCTGAACACAAGCCAACAAGAGAGGAGTTTGTTGATCCAGAAAGGATGCGGGAAGTTTTCTTCAGTATAGGGAAAGACCTGCTTAATGACCTGGTAAAACATAAAGGCATGAAAGTGTCTGATGAAAAGATTGAACAGTTAGCCAATGCTTTACTCCGTTACACGGTTGGTTTTGGATTGATTGAGTTACTGCTGGCAGACCCAAAAGTGCAAGATGTCAACATCAATTCTCCCAATGGAGAGATTCCCATATTTATTGTGCATCAGGATTTTGGAGACTGTTACACTAACATCTATCCAACCAGGCTGGAAGTTGAAAGTTGGGCGACCAAGTTAAGGTTGATCTCGGGTAGACCATTTGACGAAGCCAATCCCATCTTAGATACCGAACTTAAGGTTAAAGGCTTCACTTCCAGGGTTTCCGCACTGACTGCTCCGCTAAATCCAACTGGACTTGCTTTCTCCTTCCGCCGCCATCGTGATCATCCCTGGACTTTTCCCTTGTATGTGCAGCCGAAGATAAGGTACATGAATCCGATGGCAGCAGGATTACTGAGTTTTATCATCGACAACAACGCCACCATCCTGATAGCGGGAACAAGGTCGAGCGGGAAAAGTAGTCTGCTGGGAAGTTTCCTGGTGGAGATGACCCGAAGGGTACGTACGATCACCGTGGAAGACACTTACGAACTCCCCCAGGAATCCCTACGTACTCTGGGATACAACCTAGAATCTTTAAAAGTTGCCGGGGCCCTGGCCACTCCCGGGACAGAAGTTGATGCTTCCATCGGGATACGTTCTACGCTACGTCTGGGAGATTCAGCCATCTTTGTGGGAGAGGTCCGTTCAAAGGAAGCCATAGCACTTTTTGAGGCGATGCGGGTGGGTGCAGCTGCGAATGTCGTTGCAGGTACAATCCACGCCGATTCTCCTTACGGTGTATACGACAGGGTCGTCAATGATATCGGTGTGCCCAAGACATCTTTCAAAGCGATCGACATCATCGTCATCACAAACCCGGTCATCTCCGGTCTGAAGAAATATAAAAGAATCCTCAGAGTCACCGAAGTAAGGAAAGAATGGGACGATGATCCTCTCAAGGAAGGTGCTTTCGTGGATCTGATGGTCTACAATCCACAGACAGATGAAATGGAGATAACCGACGAGCTGCGCAACGGAAATTCAGTGATCCTTAAAAGGATGGCCGGCCGCATCAAAGAATTTGCTGGAGATTGGGATGCAGTGTGGAATAATATTCAGTTACGGGCAGACTGCAAGCAGGCAATCGTCGATATTTTTAACGAGGTTGATGACCCTTCGGTCCTTGAGGCCGAATTTGTGATCAAATGCAATGATCGTTTTCATCTCATCTGCGACAAAGTGAAAGAGAAAACAGGGAAACTTGACAACGAGCAAATTCTTTTCGAGTATAAAGAATGGTTGAGGAAGGAAGCGAAGAAAAAAGTGATGTGATTCTGGAACCAGTTCAGGATTTCCTTCTCTTCAGGACAGTGATTATAATTACCAGTGTTAATATAATACCAAGACTGATCAGCACAGCAAGTGCCCCGGATGGAAGCGGTTCAGCCACCTTTTTTTCCGCAGAGATTACAGGCGGCTCATCTTCAATATCAGCGAGGACACCTTCTTTTTGGACTTTCCTTTCTTTTGCAAAATCATTCACGTCTATCTTTAACCTTTCCACCAGATCCCAGTCATATATATTAATCTCTTTGGCATCCACATAGTAGGGAACGTATAATCTCACTTCAGACATGTTCCGTTCGAAACTGCCTCCACCAACAATCTTGCCCAAAGGGTCTACCTTATCATAGAAGATCAGCCGGGGAACGCTGAAGAAAGTTAGGTTGAGGATATCGTTGTCGTAGGAGACAACTTCAGCAATAAACTTGCCTTCTATTGCACTAAGCTCCGTCTGAGAGGGGATAACTCTTATCGCCCCATAAGAGAGATTCCCATGATCGTATCTGATATCAATCTCAAAATAGTGCATCGCATCCACTGAGATAACAAGCAAGGAAATGAGCAGTAAAGGTAATATGAATCTAACGGACTTCATCGGTAACCACCCCACTTTCCCAATATGCTTTTACAGATATTGAGATCAGCCCCGCCATCTCTGCACACTTGATCCAGGTCCTGCCTGTGCCTGCGTGACCATTCTTCAGCCATCTCGGACGTCATCATCTCAGAAGAACCAGGGTAAGATGGTTTTCCCATCCTGCCTTGATAAAACTGGCTGGAAGAATCACATAACTCAGAGTAAAAATCCGGTTCACTTGTCACAAGTCCAGCCACTTCAGCAAGTACTTCTTCCCTGTCACCTACCCCAGCACTAACTTGAGCATACTGAGAGACATAACCCTCTTTCGGATAGCGATAGCTTGGTTCCTTATCAAGCTTCTCCAATTTCTCTATCCCCATCATCTCCCGATCCTCAAATGTTCTCGATTTTGATTGTGGAAATTGCTCGGCAAGAGTGGTTATTCGAATCTTGATATCCAGTTCGTCCCCTTCAATGTCGTGTGCGACCAATTCATCTCCATTGTTGATAAAACCGGCCACTTCTGGATTCTCTCTCATTATCCTCAGCTGCATCTCACGGCGGGCCTTTCCAGCTTTCAACTCGTTCTCTCTGTCTCTCTTGCCTCTCAGAGCATGGAATGTCTCATGGGCGAAGGTATCCCCATTTAAACTCAGTTCAGTGAAATAGAGTTTCCCATCATAAGTGGCGCAGGCGGCTGCCATCTCCCTGCCACATACTTCAACGAGCTCACTCTTTGACACCACATGAATCTCATTGATAGAACTTTTCATATCAGGAGTCATTTCCTGCACGAACCTCCTTAACTGATACATCAAATCAGAATCCTCATCAACAACTACTTTCTTGATATTTGAGATCTGTTTGATATCACTAAGGATGGCTTTATAACGAAGTTTGCCCACCCCCTCAGAGAATCTATCATTCAGCTCCTCCATGTTCACGGCATCTTCCATCACTTCCTGAAAACTGATCTCCCTGTCCCGGAAATCTGTAATCAAAACACTTGGAACGGAATAATATTCACCTTTGTTGTCAAAATATATAGTCTGACCATGCATTTTAGGAGAAATTGCGCCCCTGTCATCGATTATGTACAAGAAAAATGGTACGCTCCCTTTATCTTTGTCACCGGCATTACCCTTCAAAAAATCTCCATTCCTCACATGATAGACCCAATTACCATTATACATGAACATATCGGGCTTATCCGAATTCTTGGCATCTGGTCTGACCTGAGAAAGAACATGGACAGAGGGCACTTTATCATTTTCAATAATCACCATACCAGGAAGGAAGAAACTGAGACGATCGCCTGGTTCGACGTCAAGGTAAACATTTCCCGGCTTTAATGAAAAATCCAGATTCGGACCATGTACAATAATCGTCCTTTCTTCACGATCCATAGAAATACAGTTATCTTTCCCGACACACCCTGAAGAATCAAACCTTATCTCGACCTTATCTCCACCGACGCTTACATGATCAATCGTCACACCTTCTTTGGCATAAGCTACTCCATTTTCATAATGCAGCGAACCTTCAACCAGAAACTCGCCATCCGCTGTAACCACAAGTGTTTCTGTATCATATTTGGCCAAATATTTTCCCGTTTCAGGTAGTATGGTCTCTCCTAGCAGAACAACTTTACCATCTTCATCAATATACACCTGGGTACCTTCGGAGAGTTTGTCAAGAGGCACAGAACCTTCAACTCCGTAAGTAGATTTCAGAAATCCCCCAGAGATCACTGCTCCCATTCCAAACTCAACATGAACACCATACATGTCTTCAACAGCCGCCCTGGCCGCTTCCCGGTTCAATGTCAGGTCAGGCAGCTTTTCAAGGTTATCACCATAAACCAGTTGGGCAGGTGTCAATTCAACTACCCTATCCTCATCAAGGAAATACTCTATCTGAATTCTCTGTGGAGGAATATCACTTATCCTGTTGTGAGGAATGTCTTCCCATCGGACGCTTTCCCAATTGAAATTTGGATCATTGAAGTCTGCGGTAGAATAGTCGATATCATTTGCTTGTACTATCAGTAAAACTACCAATAGCATGACTACAGGTCCAATGGATTTAGATAGTCTCATCTTCAAAATCATATTTTGCCAGAAAAACATATTCCAGCGTTTCATCAGCGATGGTGAATATGAATATATCTTCTTCTGATGGGTTTATCTCCACCTTCAGGTCATTCTCGGCCATCATACCTACAAGACAGCTGACACAGAGCGACCATGGTAACTCCATCTGCCTCTCAAAGAACCTCAAGATTGCTGAATGGATAGTACCAATCTTTGATGGAACAGAAACAGAGAAGTCGATCATCTCCTGAGTTGAGTCTCCCCGAGTTACCTCAACAGGAATCTTAACATCAAAATGTACTTTTTCAGGCAGGATAGTTGTGGAGGTTTCAACTTTTCCCCGGTTAATCTGATATCCCTTACTTTTGAACGGAGCAAAATTACGTAGACAAAATGACAGTTCATTATTCACATAAGACGATATCTGCTCCTGCAACTCTTCTTTGGTCATCAGTCGGCTTTCCCCATCCACATATAAGAAAGGTAATCCCATCACCTCGTTAGAAGATGGTGGTAGTTGGTAATATCCTCCATGCCTGGCGACATAAAGTATTGCATCCTCTGCTACCTCCGAAAGACAAAACCGGATATAGTTATGAACCGAAGAACCAGTCAAGCTGGCCTGCTTTACCTGCTCTTCCGCAGTCTTTCCCTGTTCCTCCATAAAGAATGATTTTACTGCAAGGATAGCGACTAGCGAAAGCAGAATTATTATCCCCACAACTACAAAAACGGTCACTTGTCCTCTTTTTTGCATAGACTTGGTAAAAAGAATTAATATATAAATGTGACGAAAGAAGAAGTGGGGACAATTATCTCTCCATTTTCCTTATCTCTGCAAGAAGCTTGTTCAACGTTTGCTTCAGTTCTTCGATCGCGGGTACCAGTTCACGATTCTCGTCTATCATCTCCTTCAGATCGGAAAACAAGACGGGGATTTCATCCTTTATAACGTTCCTGAAAAGAGTCGTGTTGTATGTACTTTCAGGATGTTCTGCAAGGGATTCCAATTGTACTTTCTTTTCTTCAAGCTCTTTAAGAATCTTGTCAGCCTGCTGAAGTTCGTATTCCCACTTTGCATCCTCTGTCACAATCTTTTTGATCTCCTTTTTCATGATCTTGGCAAGAGTATGGGCTGAGTTTTCGACAACCTCTTCTTCATAATCTATCGCTCTAATACCATCGATCTTTTCCCCCACAATCTTGGCAATACCTGCCATGTCTTTTCCAGGAACGGCTCGGTTCCAATAGATACGAGTTGCCTCCTTCACATCTTCCATCAGATCAAACATCTTTTTCTTATCTGTCATAAGATCACCTCCAATTTGCTAGGAATTGAGGATAGTTATTAAATATTTGTATGTCAAACACCTGAAGTCTGCTACCTAAAATACTTTTCAATCAAATCACGCATTTGCTGGCTTTGATTCCACAGTTCAAGATTAGATCCCTTAACTTCCTGGAAGAATTGATGATCCTCTTTGAACTTGTCAGGATTATTCAACACAGATTGATATACAGAAGCATAGCGATAGGCCAGATCCATAAGCCCGATGGATAGATATTTCAGTTGATCGGTTTCTAATTCTCTAACCTTTGTTACAATGTCTGCTGATAGAGGTCTTGTCTCTTTTCCCATCCGGGGAACCAGCTGCTCCTCTACTTTCCGGACGATGCTCTCTACGGGAGCAAGGTCGATTGTCCTCTTTCCATTTTCATCATGGATTGTTGCGACGCTCATCACTGACTCGATTCACTGCAAAGAATAAATGCATTTCGGTGCTCTAGAACATATACAAGATCACATAGCTTAAATCATGTATCTCCAGTCCATTCTTTCTTCAACTCAAAAAAAAATCCATCTTCTATAGCCGTCCTTATTTTCACCATCAGCTTGGCAAAGAACCATAGGTTGTGGTAAGTGGTGAGGGTGTAGAACAAAAGTTCTTTTGCCTTGAACAGATGAAGTAAGTATGCTCTTGAAAAGTTCTGGCAGACATAACATCTGCAGTCCTTGTCGATGGGTTGTGCATCTTCTTTGCATCTGCTGTTGGTGATCCTCATCCTGAACTTATTCTTTATGTTCCCCCCTGAACCAGGAGTGAGGAAAACGTAGCCCACCCTAGCCAATCTGGTGGGGAGAACACAATCAAAAGTATCTGCTCCGCATCCCACGTAATCAAACAGATCCTCAACACTACCGATTCCCAGCATATGTTTTGGTTTATCCTCAGGGAGGAATTGCATCGTGTGCTTGACTACGTTATGGATCTCTTTCGTCGGATCGCCGAAGATACCGCCGATACCATATCCTGGGAAATCCAGAGAAGATATGAATTTTGCAGATTCTTCACGTAGGTCTTTGAACCTGCCCCCCTGTACGATACCAAACAATGCTTGCTTTGATTTCAGTCTCTTGAATTCTGTCAAACAGCGTTCTGTCCATCTGTGTGTCCTTTCCATCGCATCTTTGGTTCTTTCATGACTATCATCGAAATGGATGCATTCATCGAATGTAAAAATAATATCTGCTCCCAATTGATGCTGGATCTGCATCGATTTCTCAGGTGTAAGAAGATGTTTTGAATCATCGATATGGGAACGGAATTCCACATGTTCTTCCTTTATTTTACACAGCCTTTCATTCAGGCTGAATACCTGGAATCCTCCGGAATCTGTCCAGATAGGTTTATCGAATCCCATGAACTTGTGTAGGCCACCTAATTCCTGGATCGTTT
>CAZWBB010000023.1:0-37255 GCA_964632045.1 uncultured Methanosarcinales archaeon
AGGAAGGTTAAGCTTGTTTTAGATGGGTCTGCAGTAGTTTAATGTTCTTATGTTTCTGAGGCTTTGTCTGTGAGAGCAGAGCTTTTTTCTCCTGCAAAGACTGTTCGGACATAGTGGTTTCTCCAGCGATCCAGTTCAGGTCTTTTTCTGAAGAGATCTTGTTTATTTCGTCAATCCTTTCCTCTGTGGATAGAGGGTTATCTAGTGTATTCATCTCTTTATATGGTTCAGCGTAAATTAAATGAGGGAGCAGCAGCAAAATAAGCAGGCCAAATAATATTTTTTTCATATTTCACCCCGTGGTAAGCAATCTCCTCTAAAGAACATCCATTCTTCACATTCTGAGCCATCTGGGAATATGCAAATTCCGTACTGACCGTCATCTTCAGATCTGATTTCCAAGGTGCCGTTGTTTTTAATGCAATGCACAGAAGCGGGATTTGCGATCTGGGGGGATTCATTTGTCTGGACCATATTGTTTGCAGAACATCCTACAAATAAAACTACTAAAATAAGTATAACCCATTTTCTAATCATTTAAACCACCCAAATATTTTATCCCTACGAAGTATATAATAATTTCGTTTCTTCGTTGTGCAGTTCAGCGATATGTCTGTTTGACTGTAGCAGGCTTTCACCCAATCATGCCCCCCACATCATCACCCCTCAACTCTTTCACCGTACTACATATAGTATCTGGAGTAATAACATCACCTTTCTCCATTCTATGAAACATCAGCTCATTCCAGATACGATCAATATCACGGAAAGACATGCCTTCAGTAAGTTTTGCCAGATAACCAAAATCTAAGTTTATCTTGCTATGATGACTCTTTATTCTACAAAAAGAATATCTCTCATCATAACAGGGCAATCCAAATTCCAACTGAACAAACCGGTCTCTAAGGGCATCTCCTATACGGCTCAAGTCATTCACAGCCATGATCAAGATGCAGTTGATATCTCTTCCATCAATGTTTTCCAGTTCTCTATTAAATTCTCCCATAAGGTCGTTCTCTTTTTCAAAACGGTCGTTTCCAAATATTTTCTCTGCTTCATCGATGAAAATAATACAGTCACTATAACGTTTTGCCAGATTTACAATAGAAAACAGACCATCGCTTCTGTAAATGTTCTTTGCCTTTGCGCTAATTACTGGATAATCCATCTCCCCAGCCAGGGCCTTGGCCATGAAAGTCTTTCCAGTTCCTGGTGGACCGTGAAACAGCAGCAGGTTGTGCCTTCGCAATCCCAGACGATTGCTTAAGTCTCTTTTCTTCTGTACCTGGACCAGACGTCTGATTAGTTTGATTAGCTCTCTTTTACCGATAATGTCTCTTAACCTGGTTGTAATCCCATTCTGAACATCCAATCCGTGCAGTTGTGTGGGTTTGTAGTTATGAAGGGCATCCATGACTGACTTTTTACTAACGTTCCTCATGCCTAGGCGATAGGACAGCCTGACCAGTTCCGGCAAGTCACGGAGGTTATAGCCAATGGAGTTGGTTGCCAGATAATTTATCATTTTCCTGCTGAGGAAATCACCAAATGAATTTCCCAGGAAATTCTTTTTATGCCTCTCAGATGGCAAGTCTACCTCGATCTTAACTTCGATCCGGTCAATCATCCCTTCTTCTAATTCAGCCATATAATTTATTGTGGTGATAAGCAATTTACTGTGATCTTCTCTGGTCGCATCCAGAATTTGCATGAACGCCTTGCGATGTTCGTAAGTGATATTGAGGCAGCTATCTTTCTCAAAGAGGTTATTCAAGTCATCTAGAAAGACTACCTGGGTCTTTCCTTTCTTCATCTGTTTTATCACTTCTTGAAAAGATGAGCATCTCTTGGCGTTCTTCAGTTCGGCTGAACCCAGGTATATCATCTCTTCGCCAATCACTTCAATTAATTTACGTGCAAGAAATGTTTTCCCTACACCCACATCACCAGTAAAGATATAGCTTCTGCTGGTGAGTAATGGATTTCCTTTGAAGTCCTTGATAAGGAACTTCAGGCTCTTCTTATCAACCTCGCTTAGGGTTGAGTTATTAAGTAATTTGTCAAATTCTTTCATCATGAAACTACCGTTCTATACTTTATCATCGCAGGATTATGCTTGTGAAAATCAACAAAAGCCCTACGAAGACTGTTTATCTCTTTGAAAGCTTCTACTACCAAGTCACCACCTGCAAATTCTGAATCTCTGGGATATTTCTCCAACTCTCTCAGTGCCTTCTTTATCCGTGATAGTTTCTTATCTATTTCAGGAGTTGATCCGTAATACTTCTTTATCTCAGCAACAGCGTTCTCTATCACTTTCAGTTGCATGAAAAAGCCGGTGTATTTGCCTTCCACTTCTGTTTCCCTCCCCTTTATCCATCTCTTTCATCGCACTACGCAGGTAATTCATATACAGACTAACCAAAAAGCAGATCTCCCTCTTTTCTAATTTGTACTTGTTGATTATCTCCAACAGCTCACTGCAAACATCATCTCTGTGATGGGAGATAAACTCTTCTGGGTTCATTCAATGTAGCTGTAAGTACTGGTATATATGATAGCTGTCACAATAACCTTTGAATTAGAGTCACAGTCAATATGATCAATATGATTATCTTCATCAAAATGAAGCCCATCGTAATAACTTGCTTCCACTGTAGAAAATCATAATTTTTAATTATCTTCATCAGTTTCTCATCTGCCTGGCAATGAATTACTGTCCTAGGGAAGGGAAGCAGTCTGGTTTCAATGCTTATGATGTCTTTTTTTGGGATTTCATGCTTATACAAGAACCGGGTCATCTCATCCTTATCGGAAAAATTAATGGTGGCAACTTTATTTCCCATCTCTAAGCTTCTCCCAGATGTAACAATCGACGCTTTTCTTGTAGCGGTTGCAGATGGAATGTTCCTGGCCCTTAATGATCAGATATACTCCCCACACTTCCCCTTTTCTGCAATCCTCCCTGGTCTTGAAGTGCCACCTGACCAACCCTTTTCCGTATCTCTCATCAAATACTTCGTTGATAGCATCAGTCTGCTCTTTCTGACAGTCAAAGTTGTTCCTGCATGAGAAGCCAAAGGAATCTTCCAGCAAAGCTGATGACTTCTCATTCTCAAGGAAAAGGATGACCACTTTCCTGAATGAATCTTGATCTGGGTAGTCCAGTACATGGTCGAAGTAAAAACACTCTTCTGCGATGATGGTTCCGCAATAGCCGCATCTTTTAGGTTTCATTTTTCACAAGCGTCATGACAAACTTCGTCCTCTGCTTATCATTCATCCTTGCCCCCCAGAAAACTTTCTCATATAACATGGCTTCACCTATTCTGGAGATATCATCAAGGGTCACTTTTAGTGACACTGACATGACAAAGAAGCAGGGATTTGATGTATTTGCTTTTTTGAGCAGGTCTTTGATACTGTTGGAACGGAAGATTTTTACTTCTGTTTTTGGATTTTCATTGAAGAAATTCTTTACATCAGTATAATCCAGGCCGACCATGCAAGGCAGGGCAATATTTTCTGTTACCTGCTTTATGAAATGGTATTTATTCCTGCAACGAACATGACTTTCTCCGTTGTTCATGATTATCCTGATTCTGCTCCTTTCTACGCAATCAAAAACCATGTCTGAATCAGATACCTGTTCAGAATTTTCCAGTGGAGTGCCGCCTAATATTGGATCAAAAGTGGATGGGACAAAAATCCTGGCCATATTTACTGTTATCATATGTTTGATTAATATATCTTGCTCCCGAGTGAACGACATGTCGTTGGTTCGAGGGCGAAAATATTTATAGGAGTGGCTTTCTCCAAGAACTATGGGTAAATTGGCAAAGTTTACAGCGAACACTGAACATCTGAAGCTGGCCATCATGGATTACAAATATTTTAACATCGAGATTGTGAAGTTCTCACCTGAATATTTCAACAAGCACAGGCATTTGTTCAAGAGGAAGAGAGACCCGGGGGATATTGATAAAACGCAATTCCATAACCGCCTCTATGAGTTCCTGTGGTCTCAGAAGATCAGTGAGTTGCTGGCTATTGTGTTCCTGCTTGATAAAGAAGGAAAACATCTCAGCATGTCTAGACTCAACAATCTACTCGGCAGGAACCCAAGCCAATATCAGGCGACCAGAGAGCCGCTGAAGAGGATGTGCCGGCTGGACATCCTGCGCTGGGTGAAAGGGCCGAATAACTCTGATCTCATCTTCATCAACAAAGATGTGACCTGGATCTATGGAGATGACGAGTTCAGGGAGGCGCTGCTGGAAGAGTGGGATGGTGAGAGTAAAGAGTATATGAGAATGAAGTTGAAGGGATTGATAAAGAAGAAGGAGGCGTTTGAGGAGAGGATTGGGAATGTCAAAATCAATGAGGCTGCTTGAGAAGCAGGCACGCAAAGTCTTCTGTATGGTCAGAACCTGGAAGCATTCTGGTGAAGATGGGATGAAATTAAAAGTAGAAGAAGAAATTGAAAAGTTGAAGGAGATGTTTGGGGGTATTTGAAAATGGTAAATGATTTAACAACTTTGAAAAATGTTTTTGCGAGTGTAATTGAGGATTTTTTCACCAAAGATTCGTATTTTTTTATGTCTGAGAGCGATCTTCTCTGTACAGTTTATGGAAGACTAATGGAATTAAGGAAATACTACGATTGGACCGAGGTTAAAATAAAAAACCAACGTACAAAAGGAAAAGTACATGGAATCTATACTGAAGTAAACGTAGCTGACAAAGATTGTAACGACAGGAAGTGTGATTTGGTAATATTGGATAAAGATGAAGTTGAAATTGTGAAAGAAAATAAAGATAGCGAGTGGGGATTGACCGATGATTCTATCAAGAAAAGCATATTTGTAGAATTTAAATGGGGATGGGGAAAGCAAATGGACACAATTGTTGGAGAGATCAACGCAGATTGTAATAAGCTCAATAATAATGTAAAACATGCTTATAAAATAGTATTCTATATGCACTTGGCTGATAAATTAGCTAAGTTGGAGCGGTGCGATATAAAGGAAGTTAAGGTAATTTATGTTGCAAGAGATGAAGACACCAATGAATGTATGTTAGAAATACTCTCTGGAGAAAATGATGAACACATACAATTAAATGACAATGAGACTAACAAAAAAACGGTACGAGACAAGTTGAATTCATTCATAGGATAAGACTTTCACATTTTTTTCTTCAAGAGTCTAATATCCTCCCTGCGACACCTGTCATAAATATTATAAACTCCTTTCTACTTACTATGGGAATGCCAACTTATCGCGTAACGGAAAGGAGATTAGAGGAATACCTGGGAGAGCCTTACCTTGCTTATTTCAATCCATTCAGAAGCAGTCGGTTCGTCCTGGGTTTCTCGATTACAATATTTATTTTTTTGCTGTTTTCAGTACTACTAGCCTGGGTGGGAAAAGCCGGGTACATAATAGGGATTGTAGTTGCTGTAATATTAGGAGAGACTGTCTTTTTCTTTGCCATGAGGGAGCAGTTCAGGGCTGATATCGCTTCAAAGATGAGAGATTTGGTAAATGATCCTGGTCTATTATGGCTAAACAGCAAGCTGCCTGAGGAAACCGTTACAAGATGGGATCGGAAAAGAGAAGGGGTTCTGCCGCTCTCTACTTTACGTATCCTGGCCTATCTGAAGAAAGAAGGGACATCCCAGGGACTGCATCGGAAGATTCCCAGCATGAAGAACAGCAGTTCAGCCAGGAGAACATTAATGAGGTTGGCTGAGAAGAAGACGTTTGATGAGCCGATTGTGACTAAGGACTTCAAGTATGCTCCCTGGAAGTTTGTGGTTGTGGATGAGAAGAATCATGCAGTGAAGGATGAGAGAGTGGGGAGGTTGTTGAAGAGATGCTGGGAGGAGATGTTAGATGGCCAAAACTAAGATGGGTGCTACGGAGAGGAAAATATATTATTTTTTGAAAATGGACTTCGATACGAAGGAGCTTGGTCAAAGGAGTAGGTTTACAGAGAAGCAGATAGCTAAGGCTCTGGATATGGATTTGCCAAAGGTGAAACAGACGGTTCGTTCCTTGTGGACAAAAAATGGGCATATCCACAAGTATCGGGGCCCAAGGTATCGGTACAGAAGCAAAACAAGACAGCATATTTATAAGATGTGTCGTGCCCTTGTGGAAGCTAAGTGGGGGATTACTGGGGATTCGCCCTGTTCTTCTTCCTGGGATGGTGACCCTTTGGTTAAGTAAATGATAATCATTCCAATGGATGAATATGATTACGAGATGGGTCCAAAAACTTCGGGAATTAGTCACTCCTGTCCAAAATGCAAAAACACAGAGGTGAAATATGAGGACATGGTTTGGAGTGTTTTAGTTGTGGGTTTAGGGAGAGGATGGAATGAATATTTATTCTAAGGGGACTTTTTTTTAATTTTGGAATTGAGTAAAATTTATAAAAGACTCATAACTCAAATAGTCTATGCCAAGCATTGTTGAAGTAAGAAAAGAACTCCTAAAGTTAGTTAATCTTTACAATAAACACAAGCACGACAGAAAATTTATGGGGAACGAAAAACAGGCCTGCCAAAGCTTGATTGTTCCATTTATTAAGAGAATTCTCCATTGGGAAACAGAAGATCCTTCTGAATTTAAAGCAGAGGAGTCCAAAAGTGGTAAAAGAATCGATTATGTGGTCTACAATCAAGGCATATCCCAGTTTATCGTCGAGGCCAAAGCACCTAGTAAAGATATTTTTAATAATTTCACGTTCTACAAGCAGGCATTGGAGTATGGATACTCGAAGGACCACAATTTTGCTATCTTGACAAATTTCAGTCAGATTGTTATCTTAGCCTGTAAGATTAATGTTAGAGTTGTTGGTGAAGCAGAAATAGCTCGTATTGATTTAACTAACATCTCCGATGAAGATCTAATTCTTTTACTATCTTTTGAAAAGGACTATTGGGTTTCTTCCGGAAAAAACAATTCTTTATTTGCCAAGTTAGCCAACTATAAAAGTAATATTCCTGTTGATGAGCAACTACTTGATGATATGAAACGCTGGCGGGAGATACTCCTTACTAATATCAGAAAGAAACAAGATTTTCATGATGAAGTGCTGCAGGTTGAGGAGGAAGTACAGAAATTCATTGATAGATTAGTTTTTATCTGTTTTTGTGAAGATAAGGAACTTAAAGAAGCAGAATTGAAAAGTTTGCTTCATGATAAGAAAAGCAGATTTTGGAATAAACCAGGATATTTGTTAGGAAAAATTAATGAACTTTTTGCGGACTACAATAGAGATTATAATAGTGATTTGTTTGATATTAGTGATTGTGATAAATTCAGAATTGATGATGATAAATTAATGATTATTTTGGAGGATTTAAGGGAACCAAAAGGAAGAATTGCTTATGATTTTAAGAGTATTGAAGCAGACATTTTAGGAAAGGTTTATGAAAACTTTATTGGACATATACAAGCTGGGAAAAAAAGGTTTAAGGAGAAAGAAGACATTGGCAAAAGGAAGAAAGGAGGAATTTATTACACCCCAAAGTTTATTGTTGACTACATTGTTAATAACACAGTCCGTGAGTATATTAAGAAGAAATCGTTTGAAGAAATTAAAAAAGTGAAGATTTTGGATCCTGCTTGTGGTTCAGGAAGTTTCTTGTTAAGAGCTTTTGATGTTTTAATTGAGGAAAGTTCAAAAAGGCTGAAAAGGGCATTGAATTATGAAGAGAAAAGGGACCTAATGTTAAACTGCATCTTTGGAGTTGATGTTGATAAAAGAGCAGTAGCGATTGCTAAACTCAATTTATCTTTGAAAATGGCTGAAAGAGGCAAGTCTTTACCAATGCTAGGAGATAACATTCGACATGGCAATAGTATAATTGATGATAGAGTGATTGTCGGCTGGGATGCTTTCGTTTGGGAAGATGAGTTTAAAGAGATTATGAGTAATGGTGGGTTTGATGTTGTTGTGGGGAATCCTCCTTGGGGAGCGGAACTCCTCGAACGAGAATTGAGATATCTCCGGAAAAAGTATCAGAGGGTCGTTTCCCGTATGATAGATTCTTACATTTTCTTTATTGATCAAGCGTTTCGTATTGCTAAAGACAAAGGTTTCGTTGGGTTTATTATTCCAAGCACCTTGCTGAACCAAGTTGACGTGAAACCAGTAAGAAAGCTTCTACTTGAGCGCAAGTTATCGTCCTTGATTAGCTTAGGGGAAGGGATTTTTGGGAAGGAAGTTTTGAACACATCAACTGTTTTTATCTCAGCAGATTTAGGTAGTCGTTGTGACTTTAACCTTAGCAATCTATCACTTTTGGAATTGAAAGAACGCGCTTCAGCAATCATTCGGGAGAAAAAAGTCTCTTGGATGAAATGGAAACGTCTTGTTGAGTGTGACCCCCACTTCACATATTACGTAGACAATTTAGATGGTGCTGTGATGCTAAATCGCTTGCGGAAAAAACTTACAAGTCTAAAAGATGTTATTGATGGTAAAATCCAGAGGGGTGTCAGTCCTGATGTGGCTGCGGCCCATATAATCTCCAAACAAGAAGCAAAAGAACTTAACCTCGAGGAAGATCTCCTTAAACCAAGTATTAGCGGTACACAAATTAAAAGCTATCATCCTTGTACTGCTAACCAACTCATTATCTACACCACTAGAGATTCTATTATAAAAAAATACCCCAATACTTTGAACTACCTTGAGAGATTCCACCATCTGAATAGCTGCAAAGAAGTGAAACAAAAAAAGCACCCCTGGTGGGCCTTGCACCGGCCACGTAATCCAAAAATCTTTGACTCCCCAAAATTCATTGGTCTAACTACAACAAAAACAATTGAACTGATTTATGATGAGAACTCTTCTTTATATGTAACTGATGCGATGTATGTATTCAAAATAAAAGCACCCTTGGACCCATTAGCAATTATGGGATTAATGCAATCTAAAGTATTCCTTTACCTTTACAGAATTGCCAATCAAGGGGATTCACGGGTTATACCTCAGATTAAGGCAGCAAAATTAGACATAGTCCCAATTCCATCATGCAAATCCCCTCATGAAATTGTCAAATTAGTAACTCAGATCCTCTCCCTCAACAAACAACTCAACGAAACGGGCAATTCCGAGGATAAGATAAAAATACAAAAAGAAATTGAAAAAATAGACAACAGGATAGATAAATTGGCTTACACACTTTACGGTGTTACAGAAGAAGAAAAGAAAATAATTGATAAATCACTTCAATAATTCTCTAGCGTAACCTTCTCCATCTCTACATTCCAAGTTGGATCTAATTCTTTAACATTAATCCCAGCATGAAAACACTGCGCAGTTTTCTTAGAAAAATCAATAACTATTGTCCCTGATTTAAAAATTTCAGGCATTTCAGTCTTTTCCGCAAGCCGATTTATCCTATCTAACTCACTTACACTCAGTCTATCTCTTAAGAGATCCTTTACTACATACTTGGGTACTTTTAAGAACTTTAATCCTCCACCCTCTTTTACAAATAAATTAACATCCATCACATGCTTGGAAGACTACCTACTATTTATAGTTTACGGCTTGGAATGCCTAATGTGTTCGTCAACCCCTCAACAATCCGCAATATTTTTCCAAATTCCCCCTCATATTAATCTTTTCCTCATCTTATCATACAACAAATACTTTGATCTGATTAAACCCTTAATCCTTACCATAGCCCAATACTTATTTTCATTAAACTCCACTGTATTCTTGTTAATAGCTTCTTGCAAAGCCTTGTACTTTATTTGTTTTGTGCTAATTTCCTTCATTTTAAAGACTAAATTGGACATTTTCTCTGTCTTCATTTCATTCTTTACAAAAGTTAGATTAGTGAACTTGCACATTCCAATAAACTCCTTTCCAACTAACTTCTTGCTTCCACTCGTCTCAACTAAATCATTCAGTGGATAAAATTCATTTGAATAATCGCACTTTTTCACATCAGATGGCTTGAAAAAAGCATCATATTTCTTTGAGAATATAGCATCATCTTTGTTTATGTCCTCCCCAAAATATGTCTTCTTAACACACAACTGACAAGTTCTCTTACCTACAATATCTTTCTTAACATATTTCTTATCAAAGTATCTTTTGCATGAGACACATTGATTCTCAAGATTCTTTCTCACAAAGTGTCCAGAGATCATGCATTTTTCAACATTATCTTTCTTACAAAGATAACCTTTTTCTCTTTCCTCATAACTTGAACATTTTGGACAACAAAAATGACCATTAATGCTAATATGAAATTGCTTAGCATTAATCTCACAAATCGGACAAGGATATTCTTGAATACTGTTTGTCAATATATTGTAGGTTACAGAAACAACTTCATTTGTTATTGTCGATTGTAACTGTAATTTGGAAACCCCATACTGAAATACAATAGCGGATACCAAGTGTACAGTAATGTCAAAATCAAATTGGCTTTTCTCATCTTCAATTCGGGCTTTTGTTTGTTGAAAATGAAGATTGGCTTTTTGGATATTCTCTTTCTTCAGTGTTTTGAGTTGCTGTTCAACTTTTTCTTTCTGATCACCATAATTTTCTTCTGCTTGGTAAGTACGTGCATGCACGATTCTTGTTCTCAAATAGTCTAATCTATCTTCTTTCTTCTTTTCATCAAGTCGACATTCGTGTTTAAACTCCTCATGTCTCTTCTGTAGTTCCTTTACTCTTTCCTCACACAAAGCACGATTAGTATTTTCATATTCTAAATACTTGGTGCGAAGATATTTTTCAAGAGTTTCATAGGCAACAGAGTGAGCTTTTGGAACATTATCTGGAGTGAAATTGAATTTAGCCTCACTGAACTGAAAATTATGAAATTCTTCAGAAATTTCCTCAGGGAAGACATAGCCATCTTTGTAATCAACAACAACAAACTTTAGAAATTCCGGATTGTTATCAGATATATTATTCGTTGAACTTATCTTAAATAAGAAACAAATTGCCAATTCATGTCCTTTATATTCTTTCTTTATGAAAATGTTCTTATCAAGTTTGAGTTTCTCCTCAACTTTTACTGGAATCTCTAAAGTCGCTTTCACCAATTGTCCCTTATTTAAACTGTCTCTGAGAATAAATTTTGTGAGGTCGTTATTTAAAGAAATATACTCAACGCCGTAATCGTCTGATATTTCACGATTGAAGGTAAAACGTCGTTTCTTTCCTAACTTATTTGCCAGAACTTCAGTAAAATGTGCAGTATAAATGTGATTCTTGTCCTCTTCAACTTTGACATCACTAAGACTAAGGTAATCTAATACAAACTTCTTAACTAATGATGATTTCATTTTTTAATAACAGACAAATCAAACAAGCCAAGAGTTTTATCATCCAACCGCTTTACATCTTCTTGGAATTTTTTTGATTTACTCACTTTTTCGAATAATTCGTCCAATTTTTTCTTCATGTTAATTTTCTTATTATTACTCATCAATAAGTCAAACACGGTCTTTTGAAACGAACCCTCGTCTACAACGTTTGAAATAATCTCAGCCATGTCTCCTATTGCGACCTGAAATAAATCTATCTTTTTGTAAAGTCTTTGAAGCATATATTCTTCGATAGTACCTTTTATCGACAAATTATAGATATTCACATCATACTCTTGACCAATACGATGAATTCTTCCAATTCTCTGCTCAACACGCATAGGATTCCAAGGCAAGTCATAATTTATCAGATTGTGACAGAATTGTAAATTCAAACCTTCGCTACCTGCTTCCGTACATATTAATACATCAATCTTACCACGCTTTAATCTTTTTATAGCATAATTCTTCTCTTGTGAAGTCATCCCACCTTTTATTTCATCTGTTTTGAATCCTTCCTTTTGAATTTTATCTCCTAGAGCGGATTGTGTATCACGGAATTGAGTAAAGATAATTATTTTGTCATTAATTTTCTTCACTAACTCAATTGTTTTTAGGAATTTGTTATTTTCAGGAAGTTTATCATTAATCTCTAGTATTTTCTTTGCGTCTTCCTCATCTTCCCCACGAAATTCGTTCTTTTTAACATATCGCCTAAACGAATTGGCAAATGCATACCGACAACTGCACAACATTCTTGTTAGAATCATTAATTGAAGTGTTCCTACTCCCTTTAATTTTGCTCTATCCTCATCTAATCCTTGATACTGTCCTTGAATAAAATTTATTGCAAGTGTTGTTAATTCATCCTCCTCTTTTCCAGTTTCAATTAATGTTGTAAACACATTACGTTTTGTGAATTCCAAGCCTGTCTCTTTTTTTGTCGACCGTACCATAATTCCTTTCAAGCAAGAGTTTAATGTCTCTTTATTGCTCAATTCTAATCCTTTTTTGTCAGCCACAAATGTTGACTTAAAATCGTGGGGAGTACCAAGATAACCTGGATCCAACAAATCAATTACATGATATAACTCCATCAAACTATTCTGAATAGGGGTTGCAGTAAGAAACAATCTATTGGTGGCTCTGACAGTAGACATCGCTTTGTATACTTTTGTACTCTTATTTTTTAATTTGTGAGCCTCATCAATTAGAAGGAGATCCCAATTTATTTGTTGAATCTCTTCGATATGTTTTTTACTCTTTGCAGTGTCTATTGATGCAATTATTCTGTCATGTCTTGACCAATGGTGTACACTCTTGTTTACTTCAAAATGTAATCTAAATTTATCTCTCATTTCTTCCTGCCATTGCAAAGTCAAAGATGCTGGACAAAGAACCAAAACTCTTTTGATTTCATCCCTAGACAACAATTCTTTCATAATAATTCCTGCTTCAATGGTTTTCCCTAATCCTACTTCGTCAGCAATAAGAACTCTTCCATCCATTTCATTCAAATATTTTAAGGCAGTGCTTATTTGATGAGGAAAAATAATTATTTTCTGTTTCAACTCATCCAAGATCATCAGATTTTCTCTTTTCCCCTTCAAAAGGAGTCGATTAGCAGTATAATTCAAAAAGAAATAGTCTACATTCTGGAAGTTACCTTTATTCAACTTACTTAGGATGTTGTCCCTCTCAAAGTAATTTATCTTAGTCATTCTTAATCAGTTTGCTTTGTTTTAATAATTCTTTGAATTTGTCCCGTCCCCATAACTCAACTCCCATCTCCTTGGCTTCTTTTCTTGCATCAACGGAAAACTTCATAGCAGTTGTGAGGACAACTAATCTTTCTGCTTTGTATTTATCCTTCTTTGAGAATACTGCCCTCACTGCGTCAACAGAGATCGTTTCAGTAATTTTGTATCGTTTAGCTTGGATAAGTGTGATTTTATCATCTTTTTTAAGAATCAGATCAACTCCACCATCTCGAGACCTTTTTGTTTTTGTTGCTTCATACCCTATTGTCTCAAACATAACTTCTAAATATTCTTCAAATTCATCTCCCGACATGCTGTCAATCTCTTTGAGATCGCTGATTAAATCTGGTGTTAATTTCTTTATTTCCTCATTGTAGAATTTTTTAATGATATCATATACGAAATCGTAATTTTCAGTTTTCTCCTTTTCTTGAAGATATTTAGCTAAGTACTTCAAATTTTCAGAATCCTTTCTAAATATTTTAATATATTCTTTTACAAAATCTAGGTAAGATTCACAATTTTTAATATTCTTAGAAAAATTTTCAAGAAATTCTTTGTAATTCTTTGGAGGGATACGGGGTGTAAGTGTTTTACTCTTTACTAATTTCAACTGTTCAGAGTCGTCAATAATTATTTTGTCCAAATCTTTCTCTTTTTCGGATATTTTTTTCTTCTCTTTTTCTACTTCTTGGGAAGCCTTAGATAATTCTCTCTCTTTCTGGATGGATTTTTCAATTCCTTTGTTAATTGTTTCTTTGGATTCTTTGAAGTCTTTACCTATTTCCTGTAATTCCCGATCTAGTTCATCTCCTGAATACTTCTGTTTTGCTTTTCTTACTTCCTCTTGGTATTTCCTTTTTAATTCCTGTTGTGCTTTTTTCTTCTCTTCTATCTCAACCTCTCTTTTAATTTTCTCTTTACTCAATTCAATATTTTTCTTATTGATTAATTCTAATTCTTTTTCAAGACGTAGATTCTCACGTAATTTCTCTGCAAGAAGACTTGAATTGCCCTGAATCTTTCTTTCAATCTCATTAATTTTTGTGTTTAACTCTTCTTCCTTCTTGTTGTATTCCTCAACTAGTTCATTGAATTTAAGTTCCGCATCACTTTTCTTGTCTTTGGTTTGCTTAATTTTCTCCAATTCTTCATTAAATTCTGCACTCAGTTTTTCCCTTTTGACTTTAGAATCCTGATACTCTTTTAACAGTTTATTTATTTCTGGATCAGATTTGGAAAAGTCCTGTAAAATGGCTGCAAAGAAATCTTTGATTACTTTCTTAACTTGCTTATGTTTATATGCCAAAAATCCAAATACACATATGATTAAAAACCATATGAATCCACTAATTCCACTTTCATTCTCTTGTTCCTGACTCTTAGCTTCATTGTCTTTTTCCTCTGCAATAGGAATATCTAATCCTTCTGATTCCTGAACATTTTCATTTACTGGTTCTTCTTTTTCTTCTTCCTCTGGCTCTTCAAGTGTGGGTGTTACAATGGCGGGTTCTGGAGGAACATATATCTCTTGTTCTTCAATGGTAATGGTTAAATTTCCACTATTATCTATCAAAACCTCTTCGTTAATCATAAGTTCTAAGTCACATGTATTCTCTGCTGTGTGAACTGCATTTGAAGATATTTCAAAGCATTTCCCACAAGTTCTTCCTACTACTGCACCAAAATTAACATCTGGGCATGGCGAAGATGGATTTTTTTGATTACTTGATTGATCGTACTTCTTTCCAGTCCAATCTAAGGTGTAATCTCCATTCACGGTAAATAAATATTTCTTGCCTTCTTCAAGTCTACGTAGTGTACTAATCCACCCCTTATCAACTGGAATTTGTATTTTGTATGGATTAATTGATATTACTGTTGGATTCACTTGACAATCTTCAACACAGTTCTCTTTCTCATCACAATAACCATCTCCACAAATAGGATGACGAAATGTACATGCTCCATGGGAACAGATAAGTGAAGCACACTCTTTGTTCTCAGAACAGGAACCATATATCGGCAGTTTACACTTAGATTCATTATTGTCTGAAGTATATTGAATACACTCCCTTTTGGATACTCTAATTTTTGCTTTAGTATGTAATGGAAATACTCCCTCGTCTTCGATTCCGTCAACGCAGTAAACATAGTACCCTTTTTGTTCACAATTACCTTTACTTACAATTAGAAGGTTAAATGGATTAGAAATAGATACTTTGTCTAAACTTGTTCCAATGCGAATAGTGTGTTCTATATTTTCTACATGAAATGTTCCTGCTTCATCTACTGGTCCACTAAAAATCAATTGATCTGCGTAAGCAAATGATACAAAGAAAAACAAAGTCATTAAAATAACCACTCCTTTACTTGGTATCATTTTTTCTATCACTTACCTCTTACTCAAACTAATTCTCCGCCCTTTTCCGCTTTTAACTTTTCCAAATCCTCAACAATCCAAATCATTCCCTCTGTATCTAATTCACAATACCGCAATAAATCCTCTCTTATTTTAATCTTTTCCTTACATTCCCCATAAACTGAATGTAAATAACTCACTGAAGCCGTCCCACCATCAGCAATCTCCAAGTCGGAATAATCCTTCCCAGTCACAGCAGGCAATACTTTCTTGATAGAAGCAGACCCTTTCTGCTTGGGATTGTAGTAATAAAAGTTTCTGAACGGAGCATATAAATCAACGATCCTCTTAAAAACAGATGAAACCCATTCTTCATACTCGGGGAATTTCTCAGCCAACTGTTTCAAAATCATTTTCTCAAATGACTGATTATAAACAACTATACTCCCATCTTTACCCAAGACTTTCTGCAACTCTTTAATAAACTCAGCCCGTGGATCACCACCATCAGCCAAGAACTCAAAATGTTTCCCATTTATATGTAAACTAAACTGAAATGGAATCTGTTGATACGGTTTCACACCATCAAAAAGTGGAACTGCCGTACTAAAAGTTTCAAAATCAAGATAATACGCCGGTTTTTCCAAAGTATCCAAAAATTCCTTAATCTTCTCCTTATTTACATGAATCTTCCCTGTTCTCTCACATTCATGTTGAATTCCTTGTTTGTCACTTAACTTAAAATCCTCTGGAATGTCTTTGATTGAATGGATTCCATTAGCGAACAATTCAAAGGACTTCTTCCCTCCCCTGCTTAGGTCAAAAACACTAGATGGAGGAAGAAAACCCCAACAATCATCTTCCAAAGGACAATTATAGGGATCAGCACAACTTTTACAAATTGTAACGTTGGGACAGATATAACTTTTCATAACAGAAAGCAGAGAGGATAATCTCACTTATATGTCAACAATTGCCTCAACTTCCTCTGTAATGTCTTCTTTTGTAAAGAACTCTTCAGGATTGATCTCACCATTTTTGACAAATTCATTATTGACATGCAAAAGAAAACATTTTCTTATCTTCAATCCAGACTCTTCGTAAACATGCTTCTGGAAAGAGACGTCATGGATATTGACCTCTTTAACCTTGGTCCCACTCTTCACCTCGATGATGTCCCATTTCTTCCCCACAGGAACAAGAATATCTGCCCGTGAATAGATATTTCCTACTTGAAAAGCAGCTTCAAAGAGTGGCTCACCTAATTTCAAAAATTCCTTTGTCTTAGCAATATTTTCTTTAAAATCTTCTTCTGGAATGTCTATTCCATCCGGGAAAAGCCTCTTAGCCAATTGACCTACAATATGGCCTTGATCAAACCTATGTTGAGCGGACATATCTACCTCTGGAATGTTCTCTGGTTCGTGCAGTGAAATCCAGAGATACTTAGGACACTGCAGCCCGATCAAGTATCTGGATTTAGTTAAGAGCGGCATTCCAACCTCTCCAATAACTTGAAAGCTTCCTTATCGAACTTAGAGAAAGCAAACCATTTTTTGCCCAAGTCTTTTAATGAAGCTCCAAAGTGATAAACATCATCATCAATTATAATGAATCTATCATGAGATCTCTTAAACTCTTTGATCTGGACAGGAGGATACTGAGAGTTGAATTTCTTTAGGTCAAGCAACAGCTGTTTAGAGATATCTTTGGTGAAGATGGTCACATCTACATCGGCATTTCGTTTGCTGAAAAGAGTTAAAACTGAGTCATCAACATAATTATCTATCAGAATTATAGAACTTTTAGCACTCCGGACAATATCCGACACAAAAGTGTAAGCATCAAAGATTTGTCCATCAAAAAAAATGCCTTTTTCCGCTTTGATATCTTTACTTTCAATAGCATCAAAGATTTGATCAAATTTCTTATCGTATTCGATTTTAAATTCAATCTGCTTCTGTTCGACATTGTCCAATCTCTGGAATATTTGCGCATTTGAAGCCATAAACCGCCTCATGGCCACAAAAGCATTGATAATTTGAATACTAATTCTCACGGCAGTAGCACTTTTGAGAACTCCCGAAAGCATAGCAACGCCTTGTTCAGTAAAAGCGTATGGATAATACCGCCGGCCACCCCAACTTGAGGTGCCAGTTTGGTACCTCAAGTTATGCATCTCATCTTTTGATAATTTGAACATAAACCCTTCGGGAAACCTATCAAAATTCCTTTTAACTGCTCTATTAATCTGTTTTGTTTTAACAACATAAAGTTCAGCCAAATCTTCATCTAACATCACCTGAACTCCCCGAATAGTGTGAATCTTGCTCCTAATCTGTTCATCAACAATCAATTCCTTATTCATCTTCACAACCGAATCACAGATATTTTATAAACTTAATCCCAACCAAAACAATCATTCAAAAACATATCACTTTTATTCCGGAGTAACTGCAGCAACATTTATATAAAAGTAATCTGTCGATATTCTATGGCATATGAAAAACACTTAAAAATTGCTCAGGAAGCAGCGCGAATAGCTGGAGTTGAAACACTAAAAGTATATGAATCTGGGGATTTTCAGGTAGAGTATAAAGGACATGACGATCCGGTTGGTATCGCTGACAAATCGTCTAATATCACGCTCTGTAACATTCTCCATGCAGAGTATCCACACTTTGGAATATTGACAGAAGAGGAAATAGATCCGGAAGATATTAAATCTGATTACAACCGATTCAAAGATGCGATAGGTGGATGGAGAGAGAAAGAGTATTGCTGGTTAATCGATCCGCTTGACGGAACCAAAGAATTTCTTAAGAGATCGGGTGAATTTGGCATACATATCGGTTTGACAAAGAATGGAGAACCGGTGCTTGGTATCAATTATTATCCTGCATCAGATACGATGTATTCTGCTGTGAAATCTCAAGGGGCATACAAACAGACGGCTTCATCAACAGAAAGAATACATGTTTCCGCCGTTGATGACCTCTCCAGTATCCGATTGGTAATGAGCAGATCTCACCCAGATAAGAATCTCGCCCGATTTATTGAATCCCACAGCCTTGGAGAACCTGTCAGAGTAGGTTCAGCAGGTCTGAAACTCTGTAAAGTTGCTGAAGGAGCAGCCGATTTATTTCTGGTATTAAGACCAAAAACATACCTTTGGGACACCTGTTCAGCAGAAGTAATTGTTAAAGAAGCGGGCGGTGTTATAACTGACAGTATGGGAAACCTGATAGACTACCGAAGAAAAGATGGAACTAATATTAAGGAAGGCTTAATTGTCTCAAATGTACCATATCATAAGAAAATTGTTGGATTGGTAAACAGTGGTCACAATTTGTGATTAGACTTTTCCACATCTATCATTTGTGGTTATTAGGAAAATAACTGAACTTTCATCAACCATAATAAAATTATATCCCTGCCTATGCAAATGTTTAAATAGATTAACAAGATATCCATGAGCATGGCCAAAAAAGAGAAAAAAGCAGAGTATGATTTTATTGATGAGAAGAAAAAAGAGATAGACCGTTTGATTGAGAAGAACCGTAGACTACCTCTTCTTTTTTGACAGCATTCTCTTCATTTCTAACAACATTTCTTGATTTTCATACGTAACAATGTTCACTTCTTTCACCAAATACTGATATTTCTTCTCCAAAATAAACTTCTCCAGTGAAGCGGTCGTAATCACTATCAATGCAAAGATACTTATCAGCAACTGTACCAAAAGAGCAACATCAAAAAAATAGAAGACAATGACAATTAGTAATATTTGCTCCATGAAGAAAAGGAACATGAAGAATACAGTGAATACCCCACTATTGCGACGAGTGAAATCCCTCAACAACACACATATTCCATCAAGCTCTTGCAGGAATTCCTTGAGGAATATGGAGAATATTATTAACAGGATAATAAGCATAAAAAGTAAGATATGAATCATCCCTCTTCATAATCATACTTGCTATTAATACATTTCCATTCAGAGATATTTATGATTAACACTACACATTCTTCCACAACCCAAATAAACCCCCTATATTCTCGCTCCCTTATGTACGAAGAACTGCAAGGATACTCTTCCATCGACCGGCTCATGGAAGAAAGAAAGGAAGAAGTCAAAGACGGACTAAACAATCTGCCTCAGTATACCGATATTGTCAAGGCGATGGCTGGTGGAAAGGAATATTCTATCGGCATCTTTGTGGAAGACACCAACTCTCGCTACATCTCTTTCAACAAACCTACTGGAGAGATCAGCCATATAGAGAAGTGTGATGATCCCGCAACCCCCGACTTCGCACTCAAAGCAAAAGAAAAGACGTTCCTTCACGTCATCAAAAACGCGGAAGATATCAGAAATAGACTGGAAACCAAAGATATTCTGGGAGTATTCAGCTATATAAAACTCACAGACATCAAACCTGGTAGAAGGGAAGACTGGTTTCAGTTCAAGACCTATCTCAAAGTACTGCTGCAGATACTCAGACCGTCAGGGTGAGGACAAGAGCGGTCACAAAACATCCTATCGTCCCATTTACAAATTCTACGGCCAGCAGCCTGTTCGGATAGGTTGATTGCATCCACATGTCGAACAACCTTGGGAATATCTTTACTGCAACCAGGATCAGGCTAAAAAATATTGTATTCAACAGCAAAGTCCCAGGAAGGACTGGCTTGACAAAAGAGTAGACAAAGGCAAAAAGCAGGCATTGCAACAGACTCCCAAAAAGGTACATGTTTATCAGATACTTCTTAGTATTCTTCCATCTCTTGACCCCTGGCGAGTTCTCAAACCCCTTATAGATCCTTGCCACAAAAGGATTCATATACAGAACACCACCAAATATAAACCAGACAATCGATGCAAAGAACCCTCCTAAGATAGCAGACATACCTTATAGAAGTCATGACCACTTAAATAATTTTCTATAGTGTCAATGCAGGCAACCACAATCATCCCAACATCTCAACCCTTCTGCGATGCCTCTCCTCAAACTTAGTATAATACCAGGCGTCAAACACAGACAGGGCCTGCTCATTAGAAATCACCCTCCCCCCTAAACAGAGTATGTTAGCTTCATTATGCTGCGCTGCCATGGCTGCAGTATAAGCATCATTACATAAAGCTGCCCGTATTCCTGGATGTCTGTTCGCCTTCATGCTCATACCGATCCCTGTGCCGCAAATCAGCACCCCCCTCTCAAAGGATCCGCTACTTACTGCTTCTGCCAACTTTTCTGCATAATCAGGGTAATCAACACTCTCCTCGCTGTGGCAGCCTAGGTCCTCGTAACGAATCCCGTTTCTTAACATATCCTCCTTAAGAAACTCTTTCAACCCATACCCAGCATGGTCAGAAGCTAGGACGACAGGTTCCATCCGTTTGTCCAGGATGGAAGCCATCTCGCCAACCATCTGACCGGGAGAATATGGTCCGTAGTTGAACACTCCCGTCCCGCTGACCAGAATATCTGCTCCAGCCCGGGCCGGACGATGAGCATTGTACAATTTGATCCCACCATCAACTTCAATTTTGACATCATATCCTCTGCCATCAATTATGTGCTTTAATTCAACAATCTTTTCTGTAACATCGTGGATGTAACCCTGACCGCCTTTCCCGGGAACTACGCTCATCAACAACACCATATCTATCATCCCCAGAAAAGGTACGATCTCCGCCAGATGAGTATGCGGATTCAAAGCCACAACAGGAGAGACATCATAGAAGCCGATTTCGTCAATAACCCGCCCAGGATCATCCGTCGCCTCAACGTGAAAAGAGATATATTTGGGATGGAAGGTTGCATACCTGGCGATATGTATACGTGGATCATCCACCATCAGGTGGATGTCCAGGAGAACTTCCGTCTTAACTTTTTCCAGCTTCTCCTCATCATAGAACAAAGAAGCTCCTCCTTTTTTGTCTTTGACAAACCTGCCATCGGTGATGTCGATGTGGAAGTAATCAGCATTAGCTGCTGCCTCTACTGCATCCTCTAATTCCTCCTCGGCCAGGTCAAACAATGAAGGAGCTATTTTTGGCATGCACCTGAGAACTTTTTTTCTGCTTTTAAGGTTATTGAATCTGAATTATAGAATCTCAATAGAAACATTTATAAAATATACATTGCAGAACATAGATAAAACATAGGGGGTTGTTAAAATGAGTATCGGATATGGAATACTGTTGTTAGGGGTAGGTGTTTTGGACCTGTATCTCTCGGTGAGATTCATCCGTGACAAGCAGTTTGCAGAGAATTACGTGAAGAAGAGCCCAAAAGCATGGCTATGGCGGAAACTGCTGGGAGAAGAAAGAGCTCTCAAGCTGACGAGGAAAGTTTTTGCTCCGATAGGGGTTGCTGTGGGAGTAATTCTTGTCTTGATGGGATTGGGGTTGCTAATCTGAAAATAATGTCAAACCACAGCTACATAATCACACGAAAGAACCTTTCTCCAACAGCAATAGATGAAAACCTCAACGACATCCTCAACCGTCGATTCCAGGGAATCTTCTACAGTACGATGAGGGGAGAGAACTGGCAGATCGGCTGTGATGAGCTGCCTGATACAAACCAGTTCTGGCTGAAGACAAGACGCACATTAGAGTTCCGTCATGCCATGCCTGACTGGGCAAACTGGTTGGAAGCTGTCATCCAGAATGAGCTGGCCAGCAAGTACGATGGATATATCAAGTTTGAGGGTGTCAGTGGGAAGGAAGAACCTCAGAAGGACAAATTTCCTACTTACACCTCCTGGGCAAGATATTGCGGGGAGCAGGTGTTTGATGATCCAAATTCTATTGATCGCGCCATAGCAAGAAGGTTAAGGATGTTTCCGGAATGTCTTAAAGAACTTCTATAATTCAGCAAACATCTCCCGACGCAAACCCATCTTTTCTGCCTGCAGAGCTTGGAAGTGATCTTCAATCTGGTTGATCATGTCTACCATCTCATCATTGAAGAGTATTGTGTTCCGGGGCACTCCCAGGAATTCGCAGGCTTTTTTGTATGTTCTGTAAAGATCAAAAGCAGACAGCTTCTTCAGGTGTGCATAGATCTCTGGAAAGTCCTCCTTGCTCAGACGCAAAGGCACGACATAGTCTTCTGCCAAGGTGTATTTCTTTACGTCTTTCAGCTTGTAGGGAATAATCCTAAGTCTTTTGAATATCGCTTTCATCCAATCTTCTTTGTACAACAGATCCGGAGAGAAAGCATGCTCGGCAAAATCCTCTCCCAACAAATCATAACTTTTCTGATTTAATACAAAATATTTCCTGTCTTTCTTCCCAAGAACAAGCAGATAACAGCTGATGATATGGAACATCCAGTAACCAAGCGAGTAACAGGTGCTCCCAAAACTTTTGGCAACCTGTGCCCCGTGAATCCCTTTCTGAGCAACAGCAAGGATGTGTGTCTGAAGTTTCCCAAACTCTTCTATAAAATAGGGGAGGGCAGCAAACCTTGTTCCGTATGCATCACCATTGATAACATTGTTCTCGGAAAACTTGGCCAGCCCTTCTGAGCGCGCATTGATAAGAAATCCTGCCAAAACAAAACCAGCTATATTTTCAAGTTTTCCTTTGGATATGTCAAAAAGACTCCTCAGCAGATCAGCTCTTTCAGTGTCAATCTTCTCATCAAAAGCATGGGTTACCTCATGGGCAATAGTTCCACTAAAGATGTCCATACGATTATCGAAGAACAACTGTAATGCCGATATGCTGATGGTAAAAAACTTCTGATTCACTGTCGAAATAGAAGGATTGAACGACATCAGACCTTTTGTCGCTTCCTCAGACTGAGAAATAAACTGAAAGCTAAGAGAACATTTAGATGCCAGGACCAGATGTGAGTTCTTTTCGATCGCTTGCCTGATATACTTCCCAAACTCAACAAAAAAATCACTCATCATGGCAATATTTTTATCCTCCATCTGAATTAGATCTTTGTAAAGAGAGACAGCAAACGAAGTGACTACGGTAATTGTCTTCTTGTCTACAATGAATCTATCTTTGTAGGTTTTTAGTTTCCGTACTTTCCTGAGGACTTCATGCAACTGTTCTTTTTCTATCGTCAGCGCCGCCTCAATCTTTGACTTGACCTGTTGGGAAAGAAACCCGAACTCTTCATAATCCGGTAGGAGAGTAATCTCATACAACAGAGTGCTCCTGGCAGGTGAATCAGGAAGCAGTGATTCAAACTGCTTACTGGCCTCAAAACCTGTCTTTTGCATCATACTTATATAGCCGATGAAAGCAGCATAGTATTCTATAGGTTTCTCCCGTGCTTTCAGGATATGTTTTATCTGCTCAAGCTGATCTTCAAATTCATTGACGGTTTTTTTCTTTGTCTCAAAGTACATCTGCCCCTTCGCATACTTAGGATCAATTCCAGAAGCATCCTCATACTCCTTGAAATCATTTTCCAGCTTCTTGATCCTTTTACGCAACCAAACCAAGTATGCTTTGATATATTTATTGTACTTCCTTAGCTCTTTCATTCTCTACCTCTTTGGACTTCTCAATGATCAATCCAAACAACTTCTGCACAAACTCAGAATCATCTATCCCTTTCTCCCTAAACCACAATAACCGATCTTCGAGCAACTGCAGCTCCCTTTCTTTATCGGTGATCTCAATAGAGTTTCCATTCTTGAAATCCTTGATTTCCTTCACCAGCTCTAACCTTCTAACGACTACTTCTACCAACTGTTGATCCAGCTCATCTACTTTTTTTCTTAGTTTTTGAAGTTCCATCTAATCATACACGCTTTGCCAAGTTTCAGGCAGCAATTCCTTAAGTGTTACTATACGATCTTTCAGAATCACTTCTGTATTGATGTTATCATGATTGACTTGGTGGATGAGTTCCCGGCATCTGCCACATGGAGGCAGCACTGTTCCGTCTCCATCTACAGCAACAATTATCTTGATTCTGTTCTCTCCATGAGCCAACATGGTTTGGATTGCTCCATGTTCTGCGCAAGTTCCTAGTCCGCTAGGGGCATCAAAACACACTCCAGAATAAACAGTTCCCTTTTCCGTAATAAGAACACAACCTACCTCAGCGCTTATACAATATTCAGATAGCTTCTTTGGTTTAGCCAGCGACTTTGCTTTCTTAATCATTTGTTTGGGTTCCATGAACCACTACAAATGGATGTAGCTTTTAATATTTTCTATCTTAAATGGATGAAGTATTCTATCCACCTAGTACTTGATTCCCAACCAGCGAGTGCTGTGTCCCACTCACCAGTGACAATTGCCGAAACATTTAAATATACTTCGGTATACCAGGGTATACAATGGAATCGACAACTATAAAAATACATGAGGACACCAAGTCTCAACTGGACCACTTCCGGGAATGCAAAAATGAAAGCTATGATGAAGTGATTAAGAAAATTGTCTACATTGTAAATACCTGCAAAAAGGAACCAGAACTGAGTCAGGAGACTATCCGCGCCATTGAACAAGCAAGGGAAAGGATACAAAAAGGAAAATTTCTGACTGAAGAGGAAGCGAAAAGGAGACTTGGTTTATGACTTATAGTGTAACAAAAATCCGCCGCTCGTCGCTATCCACGGGCTAAAGCCCATGGCTTTACGCTCCTCGCTTAGACTGGCGGATTTTTGGAACAGTAATTTAGCGCCCTAAAGGGCGGGGCTTTTCACCCAGCTAAATTCCTGTAATATTTGATGAGAAAGCAGTTGAATTCCTTGAGAAACTTCCAAGACTTATAAGAGAGCGCATATTTAAAAAAATACAATCAACCAAAGAAAATCCCCACCACTTCTTTGAGAAGCTGAGTGGCAGGCCTGAATACAAGCTGCGAATTGGAGATTATCGTGTAATTGCTGATATTGATGCTTCAAGAATCGTGATCCTGGTCCTGCATGTCGGACATCGTCGTAATATCTACAAACTCATCTAATCAAACCTCCACAAACTCCGTCTTCAGCTGCTTCATCGTTGTCAGACTTTTAATCTTTTCTACCCCTTTCCGAGATATCACGTTCTTGACGAATGAATAATATTCATCTATGTCCTTTACCCTGACCTTCAGCACCATCTCCCAGTCGCCAGTGATGATATCCACACTCTCGATCTCAGGATGCTTCGCTAACTGTTTACCAATCCTTTCCGGGTCGCCATATTCATCAGGAGATAAAGTGATCAAAACAAACGTGCAGAAACCTGCTCCGATCTTCCTGTAATCAAAAACGGCTTTGTAAGCTAGAACGGCTTTCTCCTTCTCCAACTTCTTGATGTTGTAATGTATCGTAGTAGAAGGTTGTTTGATCTTCTTGGCTATCCTCGCTATCTGAGGAGTACAGTAACCGGATTTGAACAACCCCACGAGCTTTTGGGTTATATTTTTCATTTTTGTGGTATAATCTTCAACTTTTTATAATATTTTCGGCGCATTTTCGAATATTTTACAATAACATTTAAAAGGAAGTAGCCACTATTAGATGACAACAACAATAAATATGCAAAGGAGGTAGAAAAAATGAAAACAATAAGGAAAGAAAGAGGTGGTCGTCGGTATTGTTGCTAGGATGGCAACACAGAAGGACCTAGATGCGGGACTGCAGGTAGACGGTTCAGCATTAGTCGATGTAAAATGGTTGGATGCCTGTGCACACATGAATGTGGAAGAGTTGGACGGTGATAATCTGTTGGAGCTGCTATGTCCGACACATACCCTTGGAAAAGTGGTGGTGCAGGACGAGAAGGTTCTGGTGGTAGCTACAAACATCAGCGCAGCCAACGGCATTGATCTGATAGCGATACCGGTGAAGTGGATAGAGAGCATAAAGATGATGGAGGCAAGCTGATCCCCTTATAGTCAACAGATAGAGCAATCGGCTGTAATCTCCCGCTAAGGAGATACAAAAAAGTCTATAGACTTTTTCAGTACCCGATGCGTCCCGGTGCATCACAAAGAATATGTTCTTTGGGATGTACCAAATGCGGAAATGTTGAAAACATTTGTGCCTTTGAGCACGAATCCGGGTGAGGGGACTCAAAAAGACAGGAGGAAAAAATGACAGTGAATGACCGTATACAGGAAATACTGGCAGCAGAGAAGGAAAGAATTGAGGAATTGGATAAAGAGAAGAGCAAATCGATGTACGAAACCTCTCCCTCAAGCTTTCGCAAGATTAGACAAGACGGGCTAAGAAAGAACTCTATTGAAGAATTAGAAGCTCTGGCATCCAGAAGCAACTTTGCCGACAAAGATGTGTTACAAGTTATCTTTGAAGCTTACATGGGAATAGCAACAAAATATGCAAAGGAGGAAAAAAATGAGTGAAAAAAAGAATGGAAAGGTAGAGGCTAAGGCACAACGTGCTGGTCGTCGGTATCTCTGGTAAAGGAAATAATGGGATAGACGATAGCATAGCCCGGCCTCTGGGAAAAGGTTTTGACCAAGTAGAAGTCTTCCTGGGAGAGTACATCAGAGAAGACCGTGATGAAGAGAACTCCACTCCGGACCTGGGATTGAGTCTGAGACACGTAGGTATGATTGACGGCATTGATGAGATACTTTCGACAGTCCGTCAACAACCTTTATGCCTAGTAGAAGGCTGTACTTCCCCGACCAACGGTCAGGCCCTAAAAAGATTTCTGGAAAGGCAGGGAAAAAGTGAAGCGGAAGTACATGCTATAGACCTGATCGACGTCCAGGCAGTTTTTGACAGGTTTGGTATAGAGATGCCAGACACAAATTTCTTTGTAGGAGATGCTACCAATCTGAACGGTACGTACAGGGATGGCAGTGTTGATGTCGTTGCGCAGGATTTCCTACTGAACTGTGCACCTTACACCACCCATCTTCCTATCATGCAGGAAGTGAGCAGGATCCTCAATCCGGGAGGGGTGGGAATAATCTGTTTTACAGACCATCAGTGCATACTGGGAACGGAACAGATAACCCAGCAGCAAGCGCAGAGGGAACTGGGAGTAACCATCAATCCGGATGCCTTTTGTATAAGAGACCTACTGCCGCCGGAAAGAGCTGATGATGCGGGATTGTACAAAGCAGCTACAGATGCCCTGACTGGAAGGGTATTAGTGAATGGTAGTGCAGATAAGTACACTTTTGTTACCGAAGCAGGTGGAAACTTTGAGTTTTTCAGACCCTTCTCCTGCTTTGAAGACACCGTTGAAAAAGCCGGGTTAAGAATTGCAGGGATGGAAACTTCCAGCGGTACTGACAGGAACGGGATCACCTGCGTCAGGTACAGGACAGTACTTAAGAAAGAACCGGAGGCGAGAGGATGAGATTCGCCACCAAAGTAATTCATGGACTGAAGGAAGAGAGGGAAAGCAGGATGGAAGTGAGCGAAGCAGAAGTTATCCCGCCTCTCCATCTCTCCACCATCTGCTCTCAAAAAGTTCCTGGAGAAGTGCAGGGATTTGAATACGGAAGGGTCGAGAATCCGACCAGAACAAGAGTTGAGAAAGAACTTGCCGCATTGGAAAGAGGAAAGCATGCCACCCTCTTCTCTTCAGGTATGGCTGCAATCACTGCTATCTTTTCAACACTCAAAGCGGGGGATCACATCATCTGCTCTGAGAATGTGTATGAAGGAACAAGAAGGCTGCTTGAGGAGATCTTCACAAAGTTTGGAGTAGAGGTAACTTTTGTTAGAGATGAATCAGAAATAGAAACGTCCATGAAACCGATAACCAAACTTGTCTGGTTTGAGTCAGTGAGCAACCCTTTATTGGAGATAGCTGACATCAAAAGACTAAAGAAAATCTGCAGTGACAGATGCAAGCTAATAATAGATAGTACCTTCACATCTCCTTTCTGTCTCTCCCCTTTGGAACTGGGAGCTGATGCGGTTGTCCACAGCACTACCAAATTCCTGGCAGGACACCATGACATGACCGGAGGAGTGATCATCACTGATGACGATTCGCTGCAGGAAAAAATAAAGAGAATACAACAAACCACTGGCAGCATCCTTGCTCCTTTTGACTGCTTTCTGTTAAGCAGAGGGCTGAAGACGTTGGATGTAAGGATGACCAGACAATGCAAGAACGCAAAGAAACTGGCGAAACAGCTGGAGCAGCATCCCGGAATCAAGAAGGTAATTTTCCCCGGGCTGAAAAGCCACCCGCAACACGAACTTGCACAGAAGCAGATGCAATCATCCGGGTCGATCATCACAGTTGTGCTTGAAGATGAGAATAAATTCTTCAACAACCTCAGGATCGCCAAGGCCTCGCAGAGCCTGGGAGGATTCAGTACTATCATCCAGGTTCCCAGGAAGATGATGGACTTTGCTGAAACAGCAGAGGAACTGGATGAGAAAGGTGTCACAGAGAACCTGATCCGTATCTCTGTGGGTTTAGAGGATGTAGAAGATCTAATTGAAGACTTCCAAACCTCTTCACAAACACAATAAAATAACCCTTCTACCATATATTTCCCTGAGTATAAATCTTTAAATAAGAGTTATCATTCCGCAATACTCAAACAATGTATCTAGGGGGTGTTTTATAATGAAAAAAAGTATGGTGAGTTTGGCAGTTTTGCTTATGGTTGTATTTTTAGTTGGTTGTTTGGACTACAAAGCGTATGATATTCCTCAGGAAGAGGAACAGGCGGAAGATACCTCGGATGAAGATCTTCTGGCCGAGATCGCTGCTATTGAAGAGCAGCTTCAACTGGAAGAAGAGAAGGAAGGAGTTGACGTGATTGAAGAGACTCCGGAAGAGGGAGCCGTTGAGGAACTTCCTGCAGTTGAGGAAATAGTCGAAGAGCCTGCTGCGGAAGAAGTAACTGAGGAGATAATCCTACCAGAGCTCACAGAAGAAGTGGAAGAAGAACTGGTTGGAGCAATGCCTATCATTACGGTCAAAGAGAACGAGCCGGTTAGATTGAAAGTTAATGTGACTGATCCTGATGAAGATCCGGTGACCCACACATTCAGCAAGCCGTTGGATAAGGATGGCATGTGGAAGACCAATTATGGCGATGCAGGAGATTACATCATTACAATCTCGGCAACTGATGGAAAGCTTACCACAAAACAGAAAGTGAAGATCGTTGTGGAAAGGGTAAATGTTCCTCCGGTGATTGGCTTAGTAAAAGACATCGTAGTTGATGAGGGTGAAACAGTAAAATTCATTCCTGAAGTTAGCGATCCAAACAAAGACGAGGTCACTGTAACAGTATCTGAACCTCTTAAGAGTGGACTCTTTGAGACAGACCATACCAGCTCTGGAGAGTATATGATCACGGTTGAAGCAACTGATGGTGAGCTGGAAGCTGAGAAGAAATTTAAGTTGACTGTGAATGATATCAATGTACTGCCTGTAGTCTCTAACTTAGCAGATATTATCATAAATGAAGGAGACATAGTAAGGATTGAACCTCGTGTTTCAGACCTTGACGGAGATGAAATAACTATTAGGATCAGCAACCCTGTCGGAGATGACGGAGTGTGGGAGACAAGGTACACTGACCACGGCGACTATAAGATAGTTATTACAGCAGATGACGGCAAGGATAAGGTGACTGAAGAGATTAAGTTGGTAGTTAAGGATGTGAACATGCCTCCTGAGATAATTGATATCCACATGGGATAGAACTAAATCCCAAAATTTTCTTTTTTTTTAATGCTGAGGTGCTACTGAAATGACTGTATCTAAAATCAGGCTAATTCTAACTGTACTGTTCGTCCTGCTCCTAGTAAATACTGTCGGAGCTGGCTTCAGAACGTTTCGTGTTGAAGAAGGAGATTTTGTAAAGATAGAACCCGAAGCGGTAGACCCAGACAAGGATCAAGTGACTTACTATTACACCTATCCACTTAACGACAAAGGGGAGTGGTGGACTGGTCCAGACGATGCTGGGGAGTATGAAGTTAAGATCACAGCTACGGATGGAGACAAAAGAAGTGTAGAGACGATAAAGCTGATCGTGGAGAACAAGAACCAGCCGCCATTCCTGAGCGGGAAACAGCTTGTTGTCAATGAGGGCCAGTTGATTGACCTGAAGGAACTGGTGCAGGACCCTGACGATGATCCTTTAAGCTATCAGTTTGAAAGACCTTTTGACAAGAACGGCCGGTGGCAGACCGACTTTGAGGATGAAGGGCATCTGGTCACTGAATTTGAGGTGAGCGATGGCCAGTTCGATGTTGTAGGGAGAGTCGAGATCAATGTCCAGCCCACTAATCAGCCACCAGTGATTGAAGGTTCATTCTCAGATGAAAGAATAATCTCTGCCGAGGAAGACAGTAGCCTACCTTTCTGGGTAGAAGTAAATGATATCGACAACGAACCGATAACTTACCGATGGGAATTGGATGGAGATGTGATCTCAGAAACAGCAAAAGGAGAACACTCTTTTGGCTTTGAGAGCGCTGAAGATTATGAACTAAGCGTCACCGTCACAGATAGCAGTGGAAATGAAATCAACCGTGAGTGGGAGATCATAGTAACAAATGTCAACCGGAAACCCACAATCAACCCTCTGCCGGTAACCGTCCAGGAAGGTAAGAGGTTAGTGCTACAGCTTCCTCAGAAAGACATTGACGGAGACATCCTAAAGTACTCTTTTGATGAACCTCTCGATGATGTTGGCGAGTGGCAGACAGATTATGAAGATGCAGGAGAGTATGAAGTTGAGATTACTTTCAGTGATGGAGAGTTTATTGAAAGAGAAGAGATCAAGATAACGGTCATTGATGTAGACAGAGGCCCTTCCTTGCTGCTGCCGAGGCAGATCGAGATGAATGAAGGCCAGAAATTCTCCTGGAAGATCAATACCAATGATCCTGACGGAGATGAAGTGACAATAACTTTCCAAAATCTGCCTAAAGGTTCAGAATTCGACGCCAAGACGGAAACCCTGCTTCTGCAACCAGATTATGATTTTATCAGGAGAGACGGTGGGTTCTTCAGTAATATCCTTAATGCTCTACGCTTGGAACATTTCTTTCTGAGAGAGAAAGAGACTTCGCTGGGAATCGAGAGTTGTGGCAAGGAATTATGTACTTCAGGTACAGTCCCCCTGATTATCCGTAATGTCAATAGAGCACCCGAACTTAACAAGATAGCAGACATCACCGTAACTGAGACGGAGCTAACTGGGTTGGAACCATCTGCGGTCGATCCCGATGGAGACATAATCCACTATTATTTCACTTCACCCCTTGGGAAAAGGGACGGAAAATGGGAGACAGATTATGAAGACGAAGGAACGCATACGATCTGGGTTACGGCAACTGACGGAAAGCTCGGCCATACCACTCCTGTACAGGTTCACGTACAGAAGAAAAACCGGGAACCTACCATCAAGGTAAGGGATGACGAACTGGTAGTTAATGAAGGGCAGCAGTTCATGTTCAAGGTAGACGCCTCAGATCCAGACAAAGAAGATGAATTGACAATAAGGTTAGACAACATCCCGTGGGGAGCTTCTTTTGCCGACGGCATCTTCTTATGGGAACCGAACCATGCTACTGTTCTAAACAAAACCAACGGTTGGAACTCTTTTGTCGGCCGTTCGGGTTATCTTAATAAGAAGCTGAGTAAGGATGAAGCTGTTGTCTGGCTGAGTTTTGTAGTCACTGATGGAGAAGCGGATGTAGTCCATCCGGTGAAAGTGACCGTGAAGAATGTAAACCAGGCTCCAGAGATTATCGGCGCGGTTCCGGAAGGAGTGACCACGGTTGATGTTAATGAACCGGTGATCTTTAAGGTGACAGCCACAGATGTTGATGATGATCCTCTGAGTTACAAGTGGGATTTTGGCTTTTCGCAGCAGAAAGTAAGCGGAACCGATACCGTACAGAGGACCTACCTTGCGCCTGGAGAGAAGGAAGTTCGGGTCGTAGTAAGCGATGGCTGGAAGGAAGTTGAGAAAACATGGAAAGTGAAGGTTGTCGGTGAGACGTTTGTTCAAGATGAGGGCAGAGGGCAGTATGAGGAAGTCATTGAAGAGCCAAGGGAAGAACCCCCAACACAGCCCACGCCCATCGAAGAACTAAAGCATACTTTCAGAGTCTATGTGCTGAAAGTTTAGAGTGAGCGGTAAATCCCTTCTAGTGAGGAGATTATTTTCTTGGAATCCGTAGAATGACTCCTGTTAAGCCACACTGCCTGCATCCCTGCTTTCTTTGGTCCGACAAAATCACAGCGATAACTATCTCCTACCATCAGGATGCTTCTTTCAGGCAGTTTTAATTTGGAACTCATTGATTGATAGATCTTCGGGTCTGGTTTCTTTACCCCAACATCACATGATAGGATGTACTCATCCACCCGCTCTGCTAAACCCAGATCAAAGAAAGTCCTCCTGTAGGAAGAAGAGATGTTTGAGATAAGTCCGATTCTTAGCCCTTTCTCTTTCAGACATTCAAGAACATCCAGAGATTCAGGAAATAGACTTGTTTTTCCTGCTTCTTCCCTGACCGCTAGTTCATAAGTTTCCGTCTCAATGCAACATCCTGGCCTTACCTTTTCCGCCAACTGGGCCAGATTGTCAAAAGACTGGGTGAGAGCAATATCTTTCGCAGCCGCCAACTCTTCTTCTGTCCACAATCCGAGTTCTTCAAACATCCTTTGGGTTGGTTTGCTTGATCCATGTATATATATCAGAGTCCCATACAAGTCAAATACTACTGCTTCTATCATAAGAGAAAATAAGAGATAAGCACTTATAAAAGTTTCTATGAGAACTACTTAGAAATAGCAAAACTTAAATAATCTGCCAATCTGTAAGATGATGTGGCAGAGAACATCATATTATTCCCCGAAAGGACTGAACAAAGAGACTTTCTGAAAGATGTGGAGTTAGAGGAGAGGGTTTTGATATTATCTGCTCTTGCCAAGGAAGAAAAAGCCAGACCAGAACTTACTTCAATAATTAAAACATACCCATGGCTGATGGCCGACTACCTGCCTCTCTCCATATCGGAAAAAGAAAAATTTGAAGAATTCCGATGCCGCCATCCAAAGTATCTACTGGGAGAAGGCGATGGTTGCGGAATCCAGTACTTAACTGCTCCTTTACGAGATTACATCTTTGATGCCACTCTAAACAAAGGGTATGGCGCAGTCGCTTCAATAGCTGTAAGATGCAGATGGACAAATCAGCTCATTAACTTCTTTGATTTCTACATCAAGAAGGGAGAAAGTTCAACAACAATTATATTGCCTCGGACACTGGACTGAAGGAGAAGTATGGTTCGCAGGGCAACAACCTCATCCAGAATGTAAGAAATTCCTGGTATACAGACATGGATGAGCTGGTGATAACCGCTGCCAGTGTCAAGCCGGAAATCACCGATTACTATCGACCTCCCCCAGGATTTAGTAAGATAGATAATATTGTAGCTATTGATTCTGTGAGAAGGAAGAGGAAATGATAACACAACCTTAATAAATCAATCTTTCTCCCAACAGTAGAATGGATGACATTGTCAGATTGGCTGTAGAAACTATCCGTATGAAGAAGCAGGCATTGGTATTCTGCCCTTCACGGGCTAGCGCTGAGAAGACAGCTGAGGAAATCTCCAGATGCACAAATATCTCACTGCTCCTGCTGGAAAGGGAAGTTCTCAGAGCTTCTTCCTCACCGACGAAACAATGTAGGCGGCTTTCGCTCTGCATCAGGAAAGGGATCGCTTTTCATCATGCAGGGCTGTTGCAGAAACAAAGGGATCTTATTGAAGATGAATTTAGGAAAGGAAGACTCAAAATTATCTGTTGTACGCCAACTCTTTGCTTATCTAATGACACGGAAATTTGGCAACCATCTAGGAACACAAGAATCTCAAATATTAAGAGTACCTCAGATATTTTTGCTCTTTCACACAATAAGCTTAAGGTAATGAAAGCTAAAAATGTCTTTAAGAATATCAACTCCATGAGATTAGTGAGGATTACAAGTGTTTCGGGCCACACAATTAAACTAACGCCAAACCATAAAATATTAATTAAGCGCAACGGGCGGAAGATTCTTATTCCAGCTTCTGAATGTAAAAGGAAAGATAAGATTGCAACTGTAGGAAAACTAAACATTGAGAATACCACAAAACCAAAAATAGGGGATTTTATTTGTGAAAACGTATTACCTTTTAAAGACAGAGAGATCTCAGGATTAGAATTTTATTTCCTTGGATCCATGCTTGGCGATGGTCATTCTGGAGCAGAAATAAAAAATGGAAAAATCAAGTATAAAGGGAGTCCAACATTCACAAGTAGAGATCCAGAATCTGTTGGAATGATTATTGATATCAGTAAAGGTCTACATTCAATCTCAACACAAAAAGTTCGTTTTGGATCCACCAGTTTAGTTTTATCAAAAACAAAATGGTTCAGAGAGTTTCTTTGTAGAAGTGGGGTTGATATTGGGATGAGAAAACAGATTCACCCCAATCTAATGCAAGCTGATCTAAATTTAGCCAAATACTTAATTCGAGGCTTATTTGATACTGATGGTTGTGTAGAAAATCTTAGACATCTAAGTTTTAGTAATATCTCCTTAAAGCTTATCAAAGATTTGCAAAAACTTCTACTTCGCTTTGGTATAACTTCAAGATTAAGAAAGAGACCTGCAGGATTTATGCAAATGCTAACCAAAAAGTACCCTACTAAGGAAAGCTTTGAACTCGTTATTTCACAAAACATAAGCATTTTTCTTTTTCATAAACTAGTTGGATTTAATCTTCGTAGAAAACAACATAACTTAGAAAAGTTAATTAAAAAAATATCAACCCCAATATATTGCGAATGTAAGAACTGTCAGTACAAAATTTACAGAGACCTTTTCTCCGGGAGAACAAATGAACAAAGAGAATGGGGAAATAAGAAGAAGAAAGTTATTCAACTATTAGGAGAAAAAGGGGAATTGGGTTCCAGAGAAATAAAGAAAATCTTGAATTTTCTCCCAAGACACGCAAAGGGAAATAGGCTCAACCATCATTATGAATTAATTTCAAAAAGAAGAATTGGAAGTAGAGGCAACACAGAATGGTTTTGGCAACTAAATGAAGTTGGAAAGTGTATCTACAAAAATTTCCTTAATAAATCAATCTTGGATTTTTTTAATTTAATTACTTGTCCAGTATGTGGAAATAAATTAAATATAACCTTAAGAAAAAAATGGAGAGACTCGGATTTTGAGGGAGATTTATTTTGGGATTATGTAAGAAACGTGAATGAAGTAGAGGCTGAAGAGGAAGTTTATGATATCGTCCTTCCAAGTAAACCAAAAAATGATCATATGTTTGTAGCCAATGGTTTTATTGTACATAACTCAGCAGGAATGTCTCTTCCTGCATTCAGAGTTATCATCAAATCCCTTAAACGCTACTCCGGCAAATGGGGGATGAACTGGATTCCCGTACTGGAATACTACCAGATGATCGGCAGGGCAGGAAGGCCCGAATATGAATCCTATGGAGAAGCCATCTCCATCGCCCGGAACAATAGCGAAAAAGATGAGATCCATGAGAAGTTTCTTTGCGGCCATCCTGAAGAGATCTGCTCCAAGCTGGCAGCCCGCCCGGTACTTAGGATGTACCTGCTTTCCCTCATCTCTTCCGGCATCATCCGTGATGAGAAGACGATGAATGATTTCTTCAACAAGACGTTTTGGGCGCATCAGTTCAAAGACAGACAGGAGCTGGAAAGCATCATGGAGGAGACACTCAAACTGCTGGAAGAATGGGGGTTTGTCAAGATTCAGGGAGGAGAGGGCAGCAATGATGATTTCATGTTGGCTGGCGATCTGGACTCGTATTCTCAAAGAGAGATGCGGCCAACAATGATTGGGAAGAGAGTATCAGAGCTTTACCTTGATCCGCTTACAGCAAAACATATTCTGGATTGCCTGGAGAATTTTGATGAGAAGAAGAATGCTTTCTCACTGCTGCAGATGATCAGCCATACATTAGAGATGCGTCCGCTATTACGCATCAAATCCAGGCAGCAGGAATGGATACAAGAAGAGCTGGTTAAAAAGTACGAGCTGCTGCTGGAAGAAGAACCCTCTGCTTATGACATCGAGTATCCATACTTCATGTTCTCCATCAAGACCGCTCTCTTCTTTGATGCTTGGATCAATGAGAGAAATGAAGATTTCCTGTTAGAGAATTATGACATACGCCCCGGGGAGATCAGAGCGAAGATAACCACAGCGGACTGGCTGCTCTATGCTTCGGATGAGATGGGAAAGTTGTTGGGATACAGGAAAGCTACCAGTGAGATCAGAAAGTTAAGATTGCGGATCAAGCATGGAGCAAAGGAAGAATTGTTGAAGTTGCTCAAACTCAAAGGAGTTGGTCGGGTCAGGGCCAGACGCCTGTTCAAACAGGGAATCAAAGACATGGGAGATATCAAGAAAGCTGGTCTTACTTCTCTGAGCCAGATTCTTGGCCAGAAGACAGGGGAAGATGTCTGCAAACAAGTGGGGATCGAAGTTAAGGAAATTCCTAAAGGGAAGAGGAAAGGACAGTTGAGTATGAAGAAGTATTAAGTTCTGTCATCTCTTACCTGTAAAACACTGATAATCGGAGAACCCAGTAGATATTGCAGCCGGATAAGTTCGGTCAGATAGTTGAAAAACAACAGATCGTTCTTAGAATATCTCTTCGCCTTCTTCTGCATCTCTACCAGAAGATTGTTGGCAGCACTTTGCAGGATATCCATCTTAGACAAATCTTTATGGAAGAAAGCTTCATAGATCTGAGAAAAGTTCTCCTGGATCTTTTTTACGTAAGAAGAAAAC
>CAZWBB010000024.1:0-37135 GCA_964632045.1 uncultured Methanosarcinales archaeon
TCTTCTTCATGAAGCGAAGAAAGTACTGATAATATTTATATCTTTAGTATTCCTATCCCCGCTTTCACCATAATCATTAAATAATTGTCCCCCTTACCTCCTAAAATGACAGAAGACAATCTAATAGAAACATACCAAAATGTCCGGGAAAAACTAGGCTTCAACCTGCGGGATTTTGTTGCCTTGCGTATATATGACCCTGAGGGGAGAGATCTTGAAACAAAAGTCCATGTTGGTCTGGCTCCTGTAGAAGAGGAGCAACGTCCTCAACTGCTTGACAAGATCAGAGAGATGGAACTGCCAATAACCGAGTATGAGCGTCCCAAGCTTTTGAAGGAATTAAGTCGGTTTGATGGATACGTCTACGTAGATGTTACTTATGTAGATGTTCTTGAGCTAGCTCAGCAGGATTACGTCCGGGTAAATATGGGGATTGGCAGTGCTCTTAAGCATATGCGGGCAGCAGCCCAATACAGAAAAGAACGGCCAAAAAGCCTCAGTGAGATACTGAACAGAAGGAGGCTGCCCCATCTTAGGGATGATTTTATAATTAAACTCTGATTTCCTGCCATGATGGAACCCGCCCCGATACAATACCTGCAAGGGTATGACATCAAGTACGTCCTGCATCAACATCCAGCCGTCTTTACAGTAGCGGAAGCAGAGATCCACTGCAAGAACATTCCGGGAATGCCAGGTAAGAACCTATTTCTAAAGGAAAAAAACAAGTATGGTGAAAAAAGGTATTTCCTTGTGATAATGCCTGCATTGAAGCGACTGGACCTTAAGGCCTTGCAGAAGAAGTTGGAAGTGAAGAAACTCACTTTCTGCAACACGGAAGAGTTGAAAGAGATTCTTGGTCTCACTCCAGGGGCCGTCTCACCGTTTGGACTGATCAACGACAAGGAAAACAAAGTGAAAGTCCTCATCGATGAAGAATTATGGCGGGCGGAGATTGTAAATTTCCATCCCAACGTTAATACCGCTTCCTTAGAATTGAAGAGAGAGGATTTTCATAAGTACATCGATTCTCTGCAGAATGAGGTTGAAATAATATGACATCCTCCCCAACCTGAAGGTTGGGGTATCGAAAGGATGTCGACCAGATGATTCTATACCACGACCTAAAGGAAGTGGTATGGAATCCTCTGAGTATCATTAGTGGATTAGTCTACCTGATTTTCAAAGCCTTTACGGACATCATCCAGAGAAACATCACTGAACTTGCTGTATGTCTGCCAGAACAAGTCTATCTTCTCTGTGACATCCTCGCTACCAAAAACGCTGAGTTGTAGCAAAGGAATACATTTAGCATTGATACTGGCAACAACGTAAGATTCTTCATCTTCAGCAAATAAGGAAATGCTCTCAACCTGGGCAGGTAGTTCTCTGTAAAATGAGTTCAGCTTCTCCACTTTTAGAAAACCTCCTTTCTGCAAAACAATACTTTTTGTCTCTTCAGTAGGAGGAATATCGTCAATCAGAGCCTTCCGGTAACATCTGATAAGAACCCTATCATCCCCAGATAGGTCTGCTTTGCTAATCGCATCACGCGCTTTCTGTTCCGCCTCGGTTCCGTACTTCCATTTTGAGACTACAGAAACAATCACGCCAGTATCTGGCTCATCCTTACGTACTTTCATCACATCAGAATCATATTCGACAGGAATCTTCAGTCCATAGAGCTGTTCTAAGATTTTTTCCAGCAGCGGATTATACTTGTTAAGCTCAGGATTCTGCGCTTCCTCCACCATCTCTTCATCTACCAATGAGCATGCTTTTATCTCATAATGCCACAATCCCATCTCAGGACAATAATTCTGTTCAACCTGCATCTGCTGTCCATTGGAAAAATGGACATTCAATGAGGTAGAGGAAATGTCACCCAATCCCGTATTGGTAATAAACTCGGCTATCTCCTTCTGAATTTCTGCCTTTTCCATCCCCTTGCGACCATATCCACTAGTGCTTAAGCAATATCGACCTTCCTGATCGTTATTATCCAATGTGAAATCAAACTTATGAGGAGAATCAATAAAACAACAGACCCCACCCAAATTAGGACAGTCGTCTACCGACTTAATATATTCTTTTACGACATTACTAAGCTTCTCCATGAACAATAAGATGCTCAGGTACGTTATAAAATTTATGGAAAAAGAACATTTTAAAAACATCCCCAAAATCCTTCTCATTATGCTCACAGAAAAAGAAGTGAAGTTGTTGCGCGAAGAATTAGCTACAGCAAAAAACCCTCTCTTTTTCTATGATGGTGATGGTGATGGTATGGCTTCCTACCTTCTTCTCTACAGGATGCACAGGGAAGGTAAAGCAGTCGCTCTCACTTCTACCTCCACACTGGGCCAGCAATTCCTTAGGAAAGTGGATGAACTCTGCCCGGACAAGATTTTTATCCTGGACATCCCCATAGTTGAGCAGGAATTCATCGACAAAGCCAAGAGGCCCATCTTCTGGATCGATCATCACCCTCCCCTGGAGAGGACAAAGGTAAAATACTTCAATCCGCGGCTGAAAGAACCTGACGTTTACATCCCTACCAGCAGGATGGCCTACCAGATCAGCGGGAATGAAGAAGATTTGTGGTTCGCCACCGTCGGCTGCCTCTCTGACTGGAATATGCCTGACTTCATCAACAGGTTCTGTAAGAGATATCCCCATCTGCTTGAGAAGAAAAGCGACCTGGCTACGGCAGTGTTCAAGAGCCCGGTTGGAAAACTGGTCAAGCTTTTTTTCTTCATACTCAAAGGGCCCACGTATGATGTGCGTAGGTCGGTTAAGGTTATGAGCAGGATCAATTCACCGGATGAGATCCTTAAACAAGAGACAGCTCAAGGAAAATTTCTCTGGAAACGATTCGAGAGAATCAACAGGATGTATGAAGAACTTTTGGAAGATGCCAAGAAAAGTGTTGGACGCAGTAGACTGATATTGTATTTCTACACTGAAAGAAAATGGTCATTCACAGTAAACCTGGCTAATGAGTTAGCAGCGTTCTATCCAAAGAAGATGATCATCATCGCCAGGAAGAAGTCGGGAGAGATGAAGTGCAGTTTGCGCGGTAAGAATGTACAGAAGCTCCTTGAAAAAGCTTTGGAGGGAGTCGAAGGTGGCGGTGGCGGCCATCCTGACGCCTGTGGAGCGGTCATTAAAGAAGAATCCTGGGAAAAGTTTCTGGAACAGTTCAAGGAAGCGATGAAAACCTAGAGAAGATATTCTAGCGTCAGATACATGCATTTTCCATTATCGAACGCAGCAAAGTGTTAATCAGCTGAAGCCTAAAGCGTAGCTTGGTTGGCATCATCCCGGAAATTTGCCAATTTCTTCACCAGAGTTAATTCGTTTTCTTCTCAAATTTCCCTAATCTAAAACTTTATAAATCATATAATAATCCTTCATGATAAAAGGATAGATGTACAATGAGCCTTGCAATAAGCTTAGTGATATTAGCTTTCTCACTAACTGGAGTTCTTTTGGGCATAGCTCTCTCGCAGATCGCTCCCGAAGAGATGCATCCCGGGAAAAAGCATCTACTCCTGCTTAGAAGGATACTTTTTGTAACTGCGCTGCTTACCGTTTCATATGGACTGTTTGAAGTAGGGAAGTACATCCATCTGGGAATTTTTGCAGCTCTGGGAGTGACACTCATCGCTACTGACCTGAATCTGAAGACTGAGTGGCATCAGATAGGTATCTTTCTATTGTTCATAATTCCCTACGTACTATTCCTGGAACAACAGTTACGCCTGGTAACAGCATCATTGATATTTGTTTATGGTTTCCCTTTGGGTACATTGCTGATGGAAGAAAATGACGCTGAAAAAAACAGAAAATGACTGAAGAAAAGAAGAATCTCGAAGAGACAATCAAAGAAAAGGTTGCCCCTCTGGTAGAAGAAACGATGGAGAAGAGTTGGGGCATCACCATCCCGCAGATAGAGGAAGACATCGCTGACAAATTGAGGAACCCAAAGTTGCAGATCTATGTGCCGGCCGATTACACCTTTCAGCAGGCAAAACGTTTTTTCAAGGCAGAGTTTATCAAAAAGGAATTGAAATTGCATAAATGTAACATCTCTCATCTGGCCAAGACCCTTGACCTCGATAGAAGAAGCATCCATAGGGCTATTAAAGAGTTGGATATCGACATGGAAGAAATCCGTCATAAAGGGCAGACAAAGGAACTTTATCAGGAGTCTCTTATCGACCAGCAGATAAGGAGTACTCTTGAACAATACAAAGAGTTCATTCAACCGGAGAAACTAGAACGTATGTACTCTGAAGTACCCACTTTATCCAGGAATATCGCTAAGTTTATCCCGCACAAAGAGCTTACCTGGAAAGAGGCGGAGAGGGAATTTGAAAGACAGTTCTTTACCCATGCTCTGCAGGAGAACAACTGGAGTGTAGCCAAGACTGCTACAAAATTGGATATCAGAGTAGAGACTTTACATCGCAAAGTTAAGAGGTTAAGGCTGAAGGAAGTAGCAAAAACTATATAAAACATCATTCATTTCCTTCTACAATGTTTGGCAAAAGAGGTAAGCGTAGTAATCATCCTACCAAGCACAGGCATCACCCTTTGTTCAGAGAGAGGTTGAGTCTTGGCCAGAGAGCTGCTGATAAAATCGCTGAGTTCGGCGGAAGCTGGACTTTCATTATTATCTTTGGTTGTTTCCTATTATTGTGGATGGCCCTCAACACTTTTTATCTTTTTAACAGGGGCTTTGATCCATATCCATATATCCTTCTTAACCTGGTTCTTTCCTGCCTGGCCGCAATACAGGCCCCAGTCATCCTGATGGCTCAGAACAGACAGGCAGAGAGAGACCGTATTGATGCAAATTACGACCATCAAATCAACCGGAAAGCAGAAAGGGAGATACAGAGGATCCAGAAAGATCTTGATTACATCAGGAGAGCGATGCGGGAATTGAGGAAGAAGTGATTATTCTTTTATTGTATCCTCAATTCCAGCAAAGTTTAAATATTTCCTATCCTTTCCTTCCTTTATGCCCTCTGTTTCTAATCTTGATGCAAAAGATAGAGCTATCTTGTATGAGCTTGATAAGGATGCTCGGCAGTCCAATTCTTCCATCGCTAAAAAGACAAGACTTTCTAAAGAAGTTGTCAACTATCGGATAAAGAATCTGATAAAGAACGGGATCATCCAAAACTTCTACACGATCATAGACAGCTCGAAGCTAGGTTACCAGATTTACCGTATCTTCATCCGGTTCCAGAATGTGGACATGGAGAAAGAGCAAGAGATCATCAGTTATCTAAAAGATATTAATGCTGTGGGTTGGATTGTACTCTTAGAGGAGACATATGACCTGGCCATACTCATCTGGGCTAAAAATGTCTTTGAGTTCAAGGAAGTGTTTGATGAGATCGCTACCAGATATGGCAGATACTTCCAGGAAAATTTTGTGACGATCGTCACTCACATACATCACTACATCCATAATCACATTTGCTCTACTGATGATCTGGCGGAAAGGGTCATCGGCGGCAAGTTTGCAGAAGTTCCACTTGACCAACTGGACTTGAAGATTCTTTCTCTCATCGCCAAGCAAGCCCGGACACCTCTCCTCAATATTTCCAGAGACCTCAAAGTTGCCCCTAACACAGTCAAGCAGAGGATCAAAAAGATGCAGATGAGAAAAGTGATCGTAGGTTTCAAGGCTAAGATCAATTCTGGAGCGTTGGGTTATCAGCATTACAAGATTTTTTTGCAGTTGGTTGATGTCTCCCCGCAGATGAAGATGAGACTGAGGGAATATCTTAAACTGAATCCCTGTGTTGTCTACGCTACGGAAGCTATCGGTCGGGCAGATCTGGAATTCGAACTGGAGGTCAGGAATGGAACAGAATTGCGTAGACATCTACGAGCCCTGAGAGAGTATTTCGGCAACACCATCCGAGGCTACAGCACAACCCTGATGAACAGAGAGCACGTGGTAGATTACTTCCCTGCACGGTGTTATGGGAACCAGCGATGAAATAACCAATTACCAAAAGTAATAAAAAGACCATATTATTCTTACTCCTCACGATGGAAAATTGCATATTCTGTAAGATTGCCAAAGGAGAGATTCCTTCCCACAAAATATACGAAGATAAACATACGTTTGCTTTTCTGGACATCCAGCCGCACGCTAAAGGGCACACCGTAGTCATTCCCAAAAAGCATACCATTACTGTCTTTAACATGGAAGATGCTGATTATAAGAATCTGATGATGTCAGTCAGGAAATGCATGGAGAAGATACGTGGCAACCTAAATCCGGATGGATTTAATGTTGGATGGAACCATAATTCTGCTGCTGGGCAGGTTGTCCCTCATCTGCACATCCACATCCTTCCACGGTACAATGGAGATGGTGGGGGAAGCATGCATTCTGTCGTCAAGAATCACGGCGGGATGAGTGTAGAAGGAGTAGCTGGATTGTTTAAGGAATGAGATTGCAGGGGAGGAGTTATGATAGTAGAAAAGAAAGTGTGGCCACAGTATTTCCAGAAGATCCTTGATGGTAAGAAGAAATGGGAATTAAGGTTGGCTGATTTTGAATGTAAAGAGGGAGATGTTCTTTTGCTGCGGGAATGGTGTCCCCAGAAGAAAGAATACACTGGAAGAGTTATTGAGAAGGATGTAAGTTCTGTTGTGAAGACGAAGGATGTTCAATTCTGGAGCAAGGAGGATGTTGATGAACATGGTTTTCAGGTGATCGGGTTTAGGTGAAAAGTCCAGTCAACCGCAGAATTTACTATTCAGAATGATAATATTTATAAGTATGTGGCATTCTCAATAATTGAGGGGGGATATTTTGAGAATACGTGTAAGAAAATCTAGAGGTTACAACAAAATGAGACAATTACAACTGACGGTTTACACCATTGCCTTTGCAGCTGCAGCCTTAGGGGGTTGTCAAGATCCACGATCTGCCAGCCCTCAGGGAAAACAAGCCCACAAGGTACAAGAACAACCAAGGACTGCGAAACAGAAATCAGCAGCTATTGACTATGAAAAAGCTTTACGATCAGCTTCCGAGATAACAGTTGATGAAAGATCAATGTCGGTAGGCAAACATTACAACATTCTTGCTGACGGAAAGAAAGTAGCAACTGTTACCGGTAAGTCGACCCATGCTCTCACCGGTAGTTTTGTTGGCGATGTATTCACTCTTAAGAGTCTTGATGGCAGAGTATTGGCTTCCGAAAAGGAGGAAAAAAGATATCTTCGTTATGATCGGGCTGCAACCGTGTATGATGGACAAGGCAAAGTCACTGGCTATATCGCGGAAGAGCAATTTGAAGACCTATTCTCTTTCGGCTACATTTTCCATTTCTACGATGCTAATGACCGGGAAGTAGGCAAGTCGCAGAAGATCGGGAAATCTTCACTGAACCATCACTCGATAATGGACAGAAAGGGCAAAACTGATTATAGTGTGGACAAGAAATTTGTAGTAACTCCCGGCGATACTTACGAACTTCAGGTAAAAGACAGGGAAAGTGAAGTACCTCTTGAACATGCCATATTACTGGTATGTATTGAGGATGCAATCGGTGATGCCAGTGAATAGATCCTGCATGGAGTGCTAAACAGGTTAATCCCAAAAACTATCGCAACCTTTTTATAAAAATCCGCTTCTACTGCAATAAATGGCGGTGTAGCTAAGCCTGGTTATAGCGCTACGCTCATATGAAGTTGAGCTATGAGGCATCTGCCTATGACTATTAAGCAAACTGGGTGACGTAGAGGCCGCGAGTTCAAATCAGCATACAGGGAATAATGTCCTGTATGCAGTGAATGTCTCGCCACCGCCATTTTTTTCCTAATGAGAGTCTGCTATCTAATAATTCTGATCGGAGTTGCACTTATCATGGCCTCTTGTAATAATCTGCAAGGTCCAGCTGTCCGATTGAACACTTTTGTAGAAGATACTGGCAGCATAGAAGTCTTCTTCTGCCCCAGGGATGATTGTGAGACTACTTTAGTCGGGTTCATCGATTCGGCTGAGAATTCAATCCATTGCGCCTTGTTTGATATCGGATTAAAGTCTGTCCAGGAAAAGCTACTGGAAAAAGCAGCAGAGATTGAAGTACAGGTGGTCACCGATGATGGCTACCTGAAAAAATTTAATCATCCTTTTGTCAAAAAGGATAGGTCTGGGCTGATGCATAATAAGTTTTGCATAATTGACGGGCATAAGATCTCCACCGGCAGCATGAATCCGACAGATAATGGGGCACATAAAAATAACAACCACTTACTTCTGATCAATTCTAGTGTGTTGGCAAGCAATTACGAGGATGAATTCCAGGAGATGTGGAACGGGACATTCAAGAAAGGAGGATTGGTGATGAATCCCAATGTTGTCATAGGAGATGTAAGATTACGTAATTTTTTCTGTCCTGATGACCACTGCGCTTCCAAAGTAAAGAGCGAGCTGGCTAAGGCGGAGAAGTCGATCCATTTCATGATCTTCTCTTTCACTCATGGTGGTATAGCCAACACGATCATGCTCAGACATCTTGATGGAGTAGAAGTAAAGGGGGTGATGGAAGCAAGGCAGGTCAGCAAGTATTCTCAGTATGAAGTTTTGAAGTATCAGTTGGAGAATGTTTTTAAAGATATAAATCCTCAAAATCTGCATCACAAGGTTTTCATCATCGATGAACGTACTGTTATCGCCGGCAGTTTCAATCCGAGTGCTGGTGGCGATTCAAGAAATGATGAGAACGTGCTTGTGATTGAGAGCGAGGAGATCGCAGCCATGTTCATGGAAGAATTCTGGATGGTCTATGATGGAAACAGATGAAGGAAAGGACAAGGTTCTATTACACGTCTGCTGTGCCTGCTGTTGCACGGAATGTATTGAGAGATTGAAGGATGAGTATGAAGTGATTCTCTTTTTCTCCAACTCAAACATCTTCCCAAAAGAGGAATATGAAAAAAGGCTGGAGAATGCCAGAAAGATTGCTTCAGTTTATGGGATAAAGTTGATAGAAGACAATTACGAACATAACAAATGGAGGGAGTTTGTTAGAGGGTTGGAAGATGAGCCAGAGGGGGGAAAGAGATGCAGCAAGTGTTTTGAATTTAATCTGAAGAGGACGAAGGAGAAGGTGGATGAACTGGGGATAAATCAATTCACCACGACCCTAACCATCAGCCCTCATAAGTGCAGTAAGGTTATCTTTGAGTTCGGAAAGAAGATTGATGGAGAGAAGTTCCTTCCTATCGATTTCAAGAAGAGGGATGGATTTGGACATTCTATCGAACTGTCAAAGAAGCATAACCTCTACCGGCAGAATTATTGTGGTTGTGAGTTGAACAACAACATCGCGTCCCCAAAAGAATAAAACCTGTACTTCTCTTCAATCGCTTCTTGATACGCTCTCAGTACCCTCTCCCTTCCGGCAAAACACGAGACAAGAAGCAACAAAGTGGATTTTGGAAGATGAAAATTGGTTACCATCATGGATGTTTTGGTTTTCAGCTTGTAGGAGGGAGTGATAAATAGATCGGTCCATCCCTCACCAGCCTTAACATTCCCTTCCTCATCCGCAGCCGATTCTAACGTCTTCAATGATGTTGTCCCTACTGCAACCAGCTTCCCTTTACAACCGTTTATCAGCGCAGCATTCTCTTCATCGATCTCAAAATACTCCTTCTCCATATTGTGCTGTAAAACGTCTTCCTTTATCGGAGAGAAAGTACCAAAGCTGATGTGAAGGCAGACTTTGGCGATTTTGACTCCTTTTTCTTCAATCCGCCTCAACAAGTCAGCAGTAAAATGGAATCCAGCCGTGGGAGCAGCCATCGAACCTTCCTTGCAGGAGTAGATGGTCTGGTAATCATTATCATTCGTCAGTTTCTTTTTGACATAAGGGGGCAGTGGCATCTCTCCCAGCTGTTGCAATAGTGAAGAGGTAATCTTCCTGTCAAACTCCACATGAAACTTCTCTCCATCTCTTCCCACAACTTTTCCACGCAGATTCTCAAAGAGCAATGTACTTCCGACCGGCATGTTGGTAGATTTTATCCGGCATTCATACAAGCAATCACTCTGTTCTTTCTCAAACACCAAAGCAACTCTTCCACCGGTAGACTTTTTGCCGACAAATTTTGCGGGGAGCACTTTAGTCTCATTTATCACAAGAACATCTCCCTCATAAAGGTAATTGATAAGTTGGTGAAATTTCTTATGCTCCATCTTTTCACCAAGAACAAGCAATCTGCACTTATCCCGTTCCTGCAAAGGCTCCTGTGCTATAAGTTCTGGTGGTAAACAGTAATCATAATCGGATAATTTCATTCAACCCCATAATAAATCATCTACTTTAAAAATTTTTTAGAAAATCACTTCTCAAAATTGTCAAACTCTATCAAAAACCACCGATGATCGGTCTATCGCCCTCAACACCGGTGGCATGACAGTATCATAACAGTCAAATCACACCTCCTATTGACCGGTGGTTTTTGAACATGTCTCAACACCACCCGTCAGAAGACGAGTGGTATCTCAACATATGAAATGCGAGATGGGAGCAAAGGATGTGAACGGAGGATACCTCCTAGATGAGTTGTCTGAGAATCTGGGCATCAAACCGATCGTGCTGGAATGGTTTGCTGCCTATCACGGAATCACCGTTTATCACCCATTGCCGGAAGAATATTCCGAACTGTCTGAACAGGGATCTGTCTTCACAGAGGAGAGGTTTGATACGTATAATAAGCCAGATGATTAGCGATTTGCACTTGAGCCTAGATTTCTTACCATAATTCGGTAAAAAATAACCCATAAGTTAATAAATTCTTGATACAGAGTATAATCAAGGGGGATTGAGAGAGAAAAATGACAGAAAACGCAGGTAGGATTATAATCTCACCAAAGAGGAGAAACGCTTTGGTTTCAAGTGGTGGTGGGTTGAAAGCTCATTTCTTTCACATAGGAGTAGGTATGCGTTTGGAGGAAGAAGGATTCAGGTTCAGTGGAGGGATATTGGAAGAGCCAAGAGTAGAGATGACCAATTCTCAAGAGTTGGGCAATAAAACAATCGATATGTATGTGGGTTCTAGCGGTGGAGCTTTGTTCAGTATTGGTGTAGCCATGGGTCATTCTCCAAAAGATATGTACGAACTTTTCATGGATGATGAAAAGCTCAGAAAAGTTGGATTGAAAAGAGGGATACAGAGCTACCTGGGACCAAACTACCAAATCGCTACCGAGATCGGAAAGACTATTCGTAGAGGATTACGTGGCGGCCTTCACGCAGAAGCGATGAGTTTTATGAGTCCTGTCTCTCTGAGCAGGTTAGAGGATAGACTACATAATTATCTGGAGACAGAGGATTTTCGGAAACTGGAATCAGATCTTTTCGTCGTATGCACTCCCTTGAATCACGCCCACAGGATAGTCTACAGCCGCCGGCCATATGAGGAGACAGACCGGTTGATCTACAGGAATGATGCAAATATCTCGGCAACGGTTGCTGCTTCCTGCTCCTTGCAGTTCATGCATCCCTTCTGTCTGGAACATTATGATGAAAAACAGATAGATATGGTCGACGGTGAGACAAGGAAGACATTGTCCAGTCATGTAGCCTCAGACAACGGCGCCGATTTAGTATTCATGTCTCATATCTTCGTACCGTACAAGTTTAACGACATTAAGGGATCGATTAAAAAATACGGAGTGGTGCGTGTTGCAACACAATCTGTCTACATCTTGATCGAGCAGAAGATACAAGAAGCATTAAGGGCGAACGCCAATAAGAAAGAAGCCTGCGATCATGCAGATGAGGTCTTTGATTGGTTGTTGGAAGAGTTGCCTGGAGGGAAAGAGATAATTGAGATGGGCCGTGAGAAGCTGATTACCTGTTTGGAGAAGAATTTGGAGTTCAGAAGAGAAGTTGATTACATTCCCATCTGCCCTGATGAAGACGATGATGACTTCTTCTTTGAACCACATCTGAGCATGAATAAGGATTACATTGAAAGGATCGTCCAGAAAGGATATGAAGCTGCAGACAGGGTTTTGGGGAGGTATGAGTTTGGGTGATGGGACCTGAGGATTCTTCCACTCTAAAGTAAAATTCACAACATTTATATTCAATTCCCGCCCAAAGTTCATAAAATGGAACCAACACTGGATAACATATTAAAGAGTTTACATTCCGTCCCAAGCAGGCTGACTTTTCTACAGAAGATCTATTCGCCTGGAAATACTGAAGTTGCTGACAGGATTCTTTCCATGGCTCCGAATTCCCGTCTTTTGGAGAAAGAGATAGAACAAGCCAAAGAAGCTGATGAGAAGGACAGGTTTGTTATGTTAGGGAGGAAGTATGTGGATTATTATATTGCAAATGAATTTGACATATTACTTATAGATATTGTAAAAGAATGGGACAACCCAGCTCTTGCTGAATATGCCATCTCACGGATGTCTTCTGTGTCAAATGAGAAGCGAAGATTAGAAAGCACTTTGGAATATGCCGCAGACATAGCTACTGCTTTTGGGAAAGAAGAGCAAGCCAAGCAGCTTCTAGAGAGATTGCTGGAGTATGAACTGAAAAATCCAGAATTCAAATCTCCTGCAGCAAGGACTTTAGTAAAACTTGGCAGATACGATAGGGCCATAGACAGATACATGAAATGCAATGATGGCTATCTGGAAAATGCTTTAAGCATTGCTAAAGAACATTGCCCCGACAGGATGGAGGAGGTTGCCAGAAAAGGGTTTAAGAATTTCAAAGATATAAATTGGTTTGCAGAATTCTATGTTGAGTGTGCAGAGATATTGGGAAAAAAAGAGCAAGCGAGGAAGAATTTAGTCAAAAAGGCAAGGAAAGAAAAGGTTGATTCATCACCCAGGCTTTATAATGCTCTGGTAGCTTCTTTAATGAAGTTGGGAGAAGAAGGTGAGGCCAGAGAGTTTGTTTACAAAGTAGCGGAGAATGAGGCCAGAGTGAAGAAAGAAAGTAACTATTATGACTTTAATAGGCCAGAGGAATTGGCAGGACTTTTCCATCTGATCGGTGAAGTACAGGAAGTGAAATATATCTACATGGAAAGGATAGATGTAAGGATCAGGGAGAATCATCATCCATCAAATACGATGAAGGATATTGACGCCGCTGTCAGGTTAACCGGGGATGAGAGTTTCAGAAAGAAGAAGATGAGGGTATTTGAATTGCAGGAAGAATATGATCAGGCTGCCGCCCTGGCCATGGAACTTGGCAAAGATGAACTGGCAGCGACCTATAGTAGAATGCAAGCGATGGTTAATGATGCTAGGGTGGAATCTGTGGGATAGTTTTTTGAGATAGATGATTTTCTTATTCCTCCCTACATTGGGGCAATCTGGTTGTAGGGGGAAAGAGTAGAAATTTCCGGGGATGCCAACTGTTAGCTACTAACACCCGACTGTTAGTTACTAACAGTAAATTATTTAAAGAACAGTCTCCTTTCTGGAAGAAAGTGTATTTTGAAATAACCCCTAAAATTAAAAAGGAAGACCTCTTTGGTAGGAAGTACTTAGTTGATTCTCTAGTTTCCAATCTTAATGACAAAACAGTTCGTTTTATTGTAATTAAAGGACTAAGAAGAACAGGCAAAACTTCTTTGCTGAATGTAGCCTTGCAGGAGTTCAAGCAAAAAAAAGTTAAGATTGATGTTAGAGAATCACCATACTTTGACAGGAGGGAATTTATGTCTTATGTTGCTGAAAGGATCCATACAGAAATAGGTGAATCTTTATTTCATAAGATTCTGAAACACATTTCAGGAGTGAAACTTGCCTATGGAGAAATCAGCACAACTTTTTATTTGCAGATAGAAAAGAATTTCCTTACATTCTTCAGGAAGCTGAACGAACAACTGGAAAAAAGAAAAACAATTCTTGTACTTGCTTTTGATGAAGTGCAGCTTCTCAGAGAAATTAAATTTGATACAGTGCTAGCAGCAGTTTTCGATAATTACAGTAGCATAAAAATGGTTCTTACCGGCTCAGAGATAGGTTTAGTCGACCAGTTTTTGGGAAGAAAGGATGCAGTATCGCCTTTATATGGACGTGCTCTTCTTGAAGTGGAAATTAGAAAGTTGAATGACGAACAGGTTAGCCGGTTCTTGACTGAGGGATTCAAGCAGCTCAGAAAGGAGATAGGGCTTAAAGAGATAGGAAATGTGATTGAAGTTTTTGATGGAGTTATTGGATGGTCTACTTACTATGGTTGGCTGAGAAGCAAGAACATATCCCATCAGCAGGCAGTTGCAAAAGTAATAGAAGAGGGAAGCAAGATGACTAAAAAGGAATTAGAAGAGTTCCTCGCCAGGCGCAGTAAAGCAAATTATTTGAGAGTTTTAAGATGGATTGCTCAGGGTTACAGCAGGTGGAGCTTGCTAAAGAACCGCTTCTTTCAGGAAAGAGTAAAGATTTCCGACCGGCAACTTAGTCTCTATCTGAATGAATTAATCGATTATAGTTTTTTGGAGAAAAGAGATCAAAGTTACTTCATAACTGATCCATTGCTGGTTAGGGCCTTGGGTTGATGTTCTATTGAATGATGGAGTTGTTAATTATCCTCCGAACAAAAGTGCTCATGATTCAGTAAACCCATTGAATCTTTCCCTGCTTCTGGAGGTCGATAGTCTTCAGTTATGTAATAGGCGGTTATATTGTAATCTTCATCGTCTTTATTCTCAATACGTTTCTCCAAATCCTCACGCATCCATTCTTCCTTGGAGAAGAAAGCATACTTTCTCTCCTCTTCTAACATAAAGAGAGGATACTCTTCCATATCAACGTGGTACATCCTTTGCTTTTTCAACAACTCATCTGGAATCTCATTGACGTACTTTCTAAATTCTTCTGCTTCTTTGAATACCCCTGAGATGTATGAACCTGGTACTTCTGCTATGAACATAGTGTCCACCCCCAATTTTGTTTCCCTTATCTAAGCGTCACTATTATTTAAGTCTTTGCAGAAGATTTAATAACCAGCCCTTTTCTTTCTTATCATAATGGGGAATAACGAAGACTTTTCGATCTCATTTGAACAGTGGAAGAATGAACATTTCAGCCCTTATTGTATCAAAAGTTGTGGGGACCATTGCTGCAACTTTGACAGGGTGGGTGGCTTGTCGATGGATTGTGAGGAATTGTTTGCTGTACTTGGCTACCAGCCAATTAACCTTGCCGATTACACAACAAATGTGCTTGATGTATATAAGATAACAAAAGGAATCTGCCCGCAATATGAAGAAGATACAAGGAGATGCAAAATTTATGAACATCCACACCGTCCTGAGGCATGCAGAAGATATCCTTTTGTTACTAGGAATGGTTCTGGTGAGAGAGGAATTGGTGTACGTGCGTCGTGCGAGTTCACCAGGACCAGGGAAGGTTTAATGGAATTTATGGAATTTGTGGCAGAACATGACCTATATCTGATAGAAGAATGTTGACAGAAATATCAAAACATCTGAAAGATAGAATAATTGGTTTCTCAGAAGAAGATAAGATTATTCTCAACAACAGGGCAATAAATATCAACAAGGAAAATTTTCAACAGATACACTTATCTAAAGAAAACAAATCTATCGCTTTCGTCGATGGTGGACAGGCAGTGGTGATTTCCGCGGGCAATTTCTGCGTCAGTTTCATCAGGGTTGCCGCTTTGATTTTCAAAGAAGGGAAAAAAGAGAATGTCAAATATGAATTCTATCTTCTCACAACGGCCAAATACCACGAAGATGACATTTTCTATGAATCAAAAATTTTTGGAGATAGATTAATTCATGAAAATGACCTTTTCATTTCATCAAATGACTCTTCCATAAGGACAGGGAATGAAAGTGCGCCTTTGTCGCAGGTTACAAATATGGCCCGTCGTTTTGCTGAATTGGCCCTCGCATCTCAAGTAAAAGCGGATTATATTATTTTGGATGGCACTCTGGAAAAAACATTCATAAACGAGGAGGAATATCTGAAGAAACTGCCTGAAAACATTTCTGCTGTAGCAAAATCCTCATCACTGTTCACAACTTCAGGAAATTCTCCTGTCATTCTCCTCAACAGGATGGGTCCAAGCGGTTGCTGGAGTTATTTTGTCGATGGCAACACTTCTTTTGTGAAACTGCATGAGAAAGCAAAACACGTCTTCCGTTTTGAAGGGAATAAGGAAATTCTTCCTCAACTGATTCAAAACAGTTGTGACGCTCTTTTTCTTGGATATCCTTATGGGTTGATAGCAGTTGATAGGTTAGCTAGAGTCAGCGAGACAGAGAGAAAATCCCTGAAGATGAATTTTCTGCTACGGGAAGAGAATAAGGAGATAGCAGAATATCTTAATACAGCAAATGCACACGACATCTTGGATAGTTTGGGGTGAGTTGTATCGTCTGTTACAACACACATTTTTATCAACCAAAATCCCTTCTGCATAAGTGGTAAGACTCACTCCCGAACAGGTCAAAGGAACTAAATTTGAAATATGGACAGAGTATCTGCTGCGAGAACTTGGATTCAACCAGGTACGTCGTAATATTGTCTATCATCGTCAAAGATATCATTTCCGGCAGGTTGACGTAGAATACAAAGACCGTCATTGGTTCAATCCACTTATCATACTGGAGATGAAATACTCTGGCAACGGAAAGATCGGGCTGCAGCTTAGAGGAGGGAAGAAAAAGAAGTCCGGGCAGCGCCTCAGGACTATCGATAATCTTGTAAGTGAAGTAGAGGAAAGGAGGAAGTTTGTCAAGGCAAGAAAAGCATTTCTGATAACCAATAACTATTTCACTGACGAATTGATGGAAGCAGCCGGCAAAAACAGAAGGATACAATTGTATGACAGGGATGCTCTGGTGAAGCTGGACAATAAAAGGGCCGGCCTGCTCGGATTCTTTTACAGACGGAAACCTTTAGAGGAGCAGATGAAGACGATCGACTTGAGGAAGTACCGTTTGGATGCTCGTAGGCATTATGTTTAAATAAAATCAGATATTTTCAATTCTGATGTCATTCAAAGAGTGACTGTTCAAAGAGAGGAAGGTGTGGCACAAACGCTTCATTCCTGGTCTGATTGCTGGAGCTGCTGCTGCTAGAATAATCGGCGATGGTTTTCTTCTCTGTGCTGATTATTTTGGTGCTGGTCAGGGCGAGGACATTCACTTTTTATTATGAAGAACTGAAATGGCATCACTTTTTGATATGTTGAGATACCACTCGTCTTCTGACGGGTGGTGTTGAGACATGTTCAAAAACCACCGGTCAATAGGAGGTGTGATTTGACTGTTATGATACTGTCATGCCACCGGTGTTGAGGGCGATAGCCCGATCACCGGTGGTTTTTGACATAACCATCGATGCTATCGATGAACTCTTCCTCTTGGTCATACATCAAGGAGATGTCTGTGGTATCAAATCCAGAGAACCTCAGATCGATGATCGTCTCGATCCATTCTTCTAATGATGGCATAAGGTACCTGAGGGCGTTATTATTTAAATAATTATCTTATAGTTTGGTGCTGGGTCTTTGTTCTGGCTTTTTTCAGAATAATTCACATTTTGGCCAGCTAAAGTACCCAGCATCTATAGTTTGGCCTGTCAAGTATGGTATGACATCAACTGGGGCCGATTTTTCTCCGAATTTACAAAATAATAAAAAGTAGTCCGAATTTTTGAACATTATGGAAAGAATTATCAACAAAATATCTAGACTCACCAAGCACAACTACATCAAACTGACAAGCAGAGGCAACACAGCTATAAGAGCAGCGGTCTCAATTATCGAAGGTACTGTTCTAATTCCAGAAGAAGGGGGCTGGTTAAGTTACAAAAGAATCAAAGATCATCAGGAGGTGAAATGTGACGATGCAAGAATCAATCTGCATAGCTTGAAACAAAAGCTCTCCTCGATTAGCTTTGCACAAGAGAAGGAAAGACATTCTGTACAGAAAGCTTCCGCCTTTTTGTACCAAAATCCTGGTGGTTACTTTGCTGATCAGCCTATGAAAGAGATATATCAACTATGCCAAGAATATGGTTGCTTGGTCATCGTCGATGTCTCAGGGAGTATTGGTACGGAACTATGTGATGGCAGGTATGCAGATGTCTTGGTAGGCAGTTTTGGTAAGTGGAAGTTGGTTGAGGCGGGAGGAGGTGGATTTATTTCCTGCAAGAACAAAGAACTGTTTGATAAACTGTCAGTTGAGGAGCTGGCCGATAAGAAACAACTTAATATCATTTTGGAAAAATTATCCCAGCTACCACAAAGAATCCGGTTTCTGCAGCAGAAAAGAAGGAATATTATTGAGGATATGTCTGACATGGATATTGTTCACAAAGAGGACACTGGTTTTGTGGTAGTGATCAGATACAATAGTAACTCAGAAAAAGAAAAGGTTATATACTATTGTGATAAACACCTGCTTGAGTGGACGGAATGTCCCCGGTACATCAGATTGAACAGACCAGCATTATCGATTGAAGTGAAAAGGATAGTAAATCCAAAGTGATAAAAGATTATATGTATGTGGGTGAGGATCAAGAGCTGTTTTTGGAACAGTTCTCCAGAGATGAACCTGAACTGGAAGATTTCTGCCAAAAATACTCTGTTGATCTGGTCAGAGTGGATACCACGTTCGAAAATGAGCGGTTAGAGTTGATGTATTTCTTCACGGACGAGCGAGGAGGATATACTATCAAAGGTGTAAAAGGATCGTTAGACAAAGGTTAGATGTTGGTTATGAGTTGTGGGTAATGAGTTTTGGGTACTACCGTACCAAGAACCTATCACTCAGAACCCATCACTTAGAGCCCATTTCCAAAAATGAGGTGAACAAAGATGGATACAAGTTTTATAAAAAAGATATTTGATAAGGATATCACGGAGGAAGTACATAATGCTTTTACCCGTTATAGTCTGGGGGAGTTTGTCAAAGAGCCATTTTTTGTGAAGATGGCCAAAAAGACTTTCACCCTGCAGAGCGGTTTTGAATATCTTAATTTCCTGCAGAAATTTCTAGCAGAAAACCTCAAAGGAGAGGTTGAGATTGAAGGTGTGATCGAATCAGTGAACGATCTTTCTCCCAAACTTAACGCACTGGGTCTGCAGTTCAGTGAGAAGAGACGGTTTGGGAAATCAGGGACCAAATTCGTACTGGACCAGCAGACAGTTCAGGTTGACACTTACAAGAGGCTTGTTGATGAATTGTTCAGTGAATATCTCCTGTTCAATGTAAGTTTTGATGGTGGAAAATTGAAAGTCAAGAAACAGACTACTCCAAAACTTGGCTCTCCTACTGAAAAGTTTGTTACACTTAAAGCTCCACATGCTCTTCTGGATCCTTTAAGCCGGGATTACCTTTTCGATATCGATGTAAAACCTTTCAAAGAATTGACTGTTCAGCAGACTTACACTATAGAGGATATTGAGGTCGATGAGAAATTATTGGAGCAAGATGCCAACCTGGCCCGGAAAAAAGCAGTGAGGAAAGGGGAGATCTCCAGAAAAGTTGTGGTCGATGGGGATGTAGTGAAAGATTATAAGATAAAGTTTGAAGTGTAGTAGCTTTTATGATACTCAGAGGATTCCATACCCCTACCTTCAGGTTGGGGAGGATGTCATAATGTCATTTCAACATTGAAGACTTCCTTGATTAGACCGGTTATTTGGTTCTTGACATCAATAGAATTGTCTTTTTGCAGTTTTGTCTGCAACTCAGAAAGTTCTTTCCCAAGTTGTACGTCTTTGTTACTCATGTTGCTTATGGTTTGTTCCACCTTAACGATTTCGGCGGTAATTGTATTCTGATTAATCTTCTCATATAAAGCTTTCTCATCGCTTTGGAGCTTTTTCTTTCTTTCCGCTAATTCTGCCAGATAACCTTCTTCGCTCTTCCCAATCAGATCAAGAAACTTACTCTTCTGCTTCTCATTAAACTGAAGAGTCCCTCCAGCCAGACACTTTTTCAGCCCCTGCAGGGCAACGACAATTTTTAGTTCATCATCTCTGCCGAAAGCTTTAAGGCTGTTGTCCAAATATGGGTGGATCGGTTTATCATCCAGGGCAACCCTTACATATTTCTTCAAAGGTTTGCTTAACTTTGAAAAAAAGGAAAAAATTTCGTCATTGATGGTCTGCTTATGTTTCTTTAGTGCCTCCCTTTTCATCTTCAGTTCTTTGTACTGCTGATAATCTTTGCTCATTTTAAGTTTATTCAGCTGTTGCTCTGTTTGTTGTTGCTGTTGCTGCAGCTTCCCGATCCGTTCCTCCTTTTCCTTGATAGAAGCTTGAAGTCTTTTCTTACCTCTCTTATCTTCCACTAGCCTTTCAGTCAATTCCTGTATCTCCTTCATTTTGGTCAGCTTTCTCTCCTCTGCCACTTTGCGGAAATCTTTGACTAGAATGTTAAGTTCTCCCATCTGTTTGAAGAGTGCTTCCACCGGTTCAAAGAAAAGATGTTGCGCTGCTTGATAGCTTTTGGCGGTTCTTTTGGCCAATTCTTCTATGTCCTTATCGAGAGCCTCGTTAAACTGAATGGCCTGATGGTAATCATCGATAGTACTGAATGATTCCTTTTTCAAGGGCGATATATTTTCGGCAAATCGTTCTATAGCTTTGGCGTAATTTTCCTTATGTCCAACAACGATGTTCTGCACCCTACCTTCAACCTGTTGTTTGTCTTGTTGAGATATTTCCTTCTTGCGTAACACTTCAATTTTATCTTTTAGTTCTGATTTTGTATTAGCAATTTGCCGATAGTATTCCTTAAGATGTGAACTGAAATCAAGAGATGAAACCTCTCTCTGCAGCCATCCATCTAGTTGAGATATGTCCATCTCTTCTTTCTTGGGAGGTTCTGGTTTGAATATATTTTTTAGGAATTTAAACATGATCTTCTTCAGGAATTAAACTTATTTAAATGTTTCTGTGACTATGTTACAAAGAAGAACAGATTTCCATTTCGATTGGAAAAGTATTAATAGAAGAAGAAAATCCAAGATAGAATTCAATGAAAAGTGATGATAGAGGAAAAAAAATGATAACAAAAAAAGATAGGATAATAGTGACCGCTGCCCTACCCTATGCCAACGGAGAGATTCATATTGGCCATCTGTTGGAATACGTTCAAGCAGATATCTTTACCCGCTTCCTTAAGATGCAGGGCAAGAATGCCCTCTACATCTGCGCTTCGGATATGCATGGTACTCCCATAGAAGTAAATGCCAAAAAGGCAGGTACGACTCCTGAAAAATTCACCATTAAATTCTGGAAGGATCATCAGCAGGACTTCAAGCTTTTCCACATTGAATTTGACAATTATCACAAGACCCATTCTCCTGAAAACAAGGAGCTCTCTGAATACTTTTTTAGGGAACTGAAGAAAAAAGGCTACATCTATACTAAAAAGATTAATATTATCTACTGTAACAACTGCAGCCGCAGCCTGCCTGACAGATACGTAAGAGGCACCTGTCCCAATTGTGCGACAGAGGATCAGTATGGAGATATCTGTGAGAGTTGTGGTTCTGCACTCAAGGCGACAGATCTGATCAATCCCAAATGTTCCATATGTGGACGAGCCCCGATCCAGAAAGAGAGCGAGCATTACTTCTTTTCTTTGAGCAAGTTCTCTTCAAGGTTGAAGAAGTGGATTAATGCAGCTGACTCAGACGTGCAGAAGGAAGTACGAAACTGGCTGGACGGTTGGTTGAAAAAAGGATTGGAAGATTGGTGTATCTCCAGGGATGCGCCTTATTTTGGTTTTGAGATACCTGACAGCAAGAAAGAGACCGGTGAGTTAAAATATTTTTACGTCTGGCTCGATGCTCCGATCGGATATATCTCTTCAAGTAAGAATTACTGTGATAAAGCTCGGGAGATCGACAGTAAAAGCAAAGTTAAGAGCAACAGTAAGAACAAAAGCAGCCTGAAGTGGGAAGATTACTGGAAAAAAGGCCAGGTCTATCATATCATCGGTAAAGATATCGCCTATTTTCATTACCTCTTTTGGCCTGCCATGCTGATGGGGGTCGGTATCCCCGTTCCAAAACTGACCACGCACGGCTGGATCACTGTAAATGGGGAAAAGATGAGCAAAAGCAGAGGAACTTTCTTCACTGCCAAAGATTTCCATAAACTTTACCCCGCAGAAGCGTTACGTTTCTATTATGCCAGCCACCTGGATCGGAAAGTAATCGATGTAGATATCAATTTCACCGATTTCATGGCAGTGAATAATAACGTCCTGATGGGCTGTCTGGGTAATTTCTGTTATCGGGTCCTCACTTTTGCCGAGAAGAATTATGGGGGAGTCAAGGCAGTTGCTCAGGAGAAGGCCCGGACAAAGAAGGTAGAGGCTCTCATCGATAACGTAAAAGAAAGTTACCAAAAACAGGATTTCAAATCAGCAGTAAAAGACATTCTCAAGATTGCCGACATTGGAAACTCTTATTTCCAGAATGCTGAACCATGGAAAGGCAAGGGCAGCGACGATGCTAAAGAAAGGCAGAAAGCAGAGGAGGCAGTTGGCTGGTGTGTTAACCTGGCCCGGAATCTTGCCATTGTAGCTGCTCCGATACTTCCTGAATTCTCACAGAAGACTGGGAAAGCGTTGGGTGACAAAGGATTCTCGTGGAAGGATATCGTTTTTGGCTGGAAATGCAAAAAATTAGGGAAGATCGAGCTGCTGGTGAAGAAGATTGAGAATGTGAAAGAAAGTGATGAGAAAGTTGAACAGTTCCCTCTGAACCTGGTAGTGGGCAAGATAGTCAAAGTGAAAGATCATTCTAATGCCGACTCTTTGTACTTGCTTAATGTGGATCTGGGGGAAGACTTTGGCAAGAAGCAGGTTGTTGCCGGTCTTAAGAAGTACATGCAACCAAAAGAGCTGATCAACCGCAAGGTTGTCTTCTGCGTAAACATGAAACCAGCAAAATTGAGAGGAGAGCTGAGTGAAGCGATGATTCTGGCAGCAGATGATTCAGAATGTGTTGCTCTCTTGGAAGCCGAAAAGAGCAAAATTGGTCAGGAAGTCTGTTTCAAGGGCCTGGAAAATAGCAAAGGAATGGTTACTTTTGAGGATTTCAAAGGGATCACTATGCAGGTCTTGCAGGAGAAAGTTGTTTTTCAGAATAAGACCCTTTCCAGCAAAACGGAGGATATTGTATGTAAAGGAGTTAAGGAAGGAGCCAGGGTTTATTGACATTTAAGCAAACATTTTTAAAAGAAATACTATTTAACATACAATTGGAGATGTGGGTAGTGGCTTACCTGAATCCAACAAGATAAGAGAAAATTTGGAGGCCAAAAAATGGGATTATACAAAAAAGTTAGAGATCTTTGGAAAAAACCAAAGGCAAATATGCCACAACTGTGGAAGGAACGCCTTATTAAGTGGCGTCGTGAGCCAACAACTATAAAGATTGAACGTCCGACACGGATCGATCGTGCTCGTTCTTTAGGATATAAAGCTAAGCAGGGATATGTCATCGTAAGGAAGAGAGTTCTAAGAGGAGGTCATACAAGACCGCAGATCAAAAAGGGACGGCGGCCTAAACGCTATGGAACCAGGCTTGCTCTAAGGAAGAACTATCAGCAGATAGCTGAGGAGAGGGCGCAGAAGAAATTTCTCAATCTGGTCGTACTGAACTCCTATCTTGTAGCCAAAGATGGAAAGCATTATTGGTATGAGATAATTCTGGTAGATCCGAATCATCCTGTGATCAAGTCTGATTCTAAGATTAACTGGATCTGTAATGAGAAGCAGAAGAGCAGAGTATTCCATGGAAAGACTTCATCTGGTAGAAAAGGAAGGGGTATCCGTGGAAATAAAGGCAGAGGAGCTGAGAAGATGCGGCCATCACGGAGAGCGCATCAGAGGAAAGGTTAATTCTCTAAAACCTTATCCACAAGCATATCCAGCATACCTGTGTATAAAGAATCATACATCTCAACGCAGACATGGGCATACTCTGTTACAGGATTCCTTTGTCCATAACTTCTCAGGTGGATGGAGTCAAGTATCTCTGTTAGATCACCATTTATGACAGCCCATTGGGCATCGATGTGCAGAAGAGCTAGGTCTGTGAATAGTTTATTCTTTGTATCCAGAAAATATGGAGGACGTTCTTTTTTCCAAGTTTCGATCTCCTCCTTGGCATCAAGATACTTGCAGATACGTGAATCTTCAGTTGCCATAACTCCTCTTGGTAGTTCTGCTCTCATGCTTTGCACCTGCTCCTCTAAAGCATCACAAAGGAGAGTTAATGGTTCACGCTCCTCAAGCAGCTCGTCTCTCAATGCGTAGAACCTGTTGCGCAGAGCTGAACTGGCATCGTCGTACTTTAGAGTATGCTCCCTTTGTTTCCTGGCAACATCTTCTTTCATTCCGAGAATCTTGTTTTTGGTCTTGTTGATCATCATTCCGGCAAAAGGTACCTGTTCACAGAGGTCTCCTTCCTCACTGACCAATCCACCAAAAAGATCGATCACCTTCAAAGCGGTAGATCCCTGCATATAACTGAACACTTCATCCTCAATAGATCCATATACTGTACTGCTGCCAGGATCACCAAGTCTTCCGGCTCTTCCGATGAACTGATGGATACTCCTCAACGAATCTGGGAGATAGGTAAGGAGGACATGCAATCCTCCATTTTTTGCAGCTTCTTTAGAGAGTTTGATGTCAGTTCCTCTTCCTGCCATGTTAGTGGCGATGGTCACTCTGCCGGCTGATCCAGCCTTGCCTACCAAGTCAGCTTCATCAAAACCATCTTCCTGCGCGTCAGCGGCGCTGAGTACGAGTAGATCTTCCTCGTGTAAGCCAAGCTGCTGCTCTAAGATATTCTCATAGTATTTAGCTTCATTCACGGTTTTCACTCCTAACAGGACGGGTCTGCCTTGCTTGCGTAGCTCATCTATCTCTTGGACGATCGCTTTTAGTTTAGCATCCTTGGTAGTGTATAGCTTGAGCCCTTCATGGTCTTCCCTTTTGAGGCGAACACTCGGTTCGATGGCTACCGTAGCAGTTTTGTAAGTCTCTTCCAGCTCAGTTGCAGCAGGTAGTACGCTGCCGCTCATCCCTGTCATCTGCTGATAGAGCATAAAATATTTCTGCAGGGAGATGCTTCCTTTGGTCATGCCTGGTTCCTTTATGTCCAGGTCCTGCAGACATTCCAGGGCTTCATGTATCCCTCCACTAAATCTTGAACCTGGTTTGTGACGACCGGTCTCTTTATCGATAACAATCACTTTCCCTTCATGTACAAGATAATTCTCGCCCTCACGGAAGAATTCAACACTCCTCATGAAAGTGTTGATCAATTTCCAGACTCCCTGATTATCAACAGAATCAACAGTTACTTCTATGTCGATGTCTTCTCCTTGCTTACATTTATCGACCACTTCTCTATAGGCATCCCAATCATTGAAAGCCATAGTGGAAGTGAGGTGTTTCAGGAAGTCCAGGTAGTCTCTCTCTCTTGGTTCTTCACCTACCTTGAGGACTTCATCCTGCTCTTCCAGATAATCACGTACCCCTTTCTCGTTGATCCTTACCGTGGTGCTCTTCATAAGTCCTGTCTTGTAGAGTTTCTTGATCCCTTTCTCTGTGAGCATGATCGCTCTCTCTTCTATAAGGTAATCCAGGTCGGCAAACAGTTCTTCACGGTCTTCTTTTTCTTTGTTGGCATACTTGAAATAGTGTGTCTGGTGTTTTTTGAATAATTGATCGAAAATATTGCTGCTGCTGGTCATGTGCTTCAATTGGAATAATCTTACTCCTAACTCGTCACTGAATTCTTTATCAGCCCGGCTCAATCTTACCTTGAGGTCGGTCAGTTTCTCATCCAGATTACCGTTCCCCTCTGCTTTTTTGGCTAAATTGTTCAGTTCTTCGGTGAGTTCATCGGCATCCAGATTCTCTTCCTTTGCATATTCAGCTATGACTTCCTCATGTCTTTTGGTAACTCTATCATCAAGTGCGGTCAGTTCCTGCTCAGCTTCTGCGATTTTTGCCCGCTGTTCAGACATGAGTTCAAGAACGGTGTCACGCACGTGCCTCATCTTCTTATCAGAATATACTTTTGGGATCCGCTCAGAAAGGACGTGGGGCATCCTGCCTGAGTCAATAAGTATGTTATCAATTTCATCAATGATGGCAAAACCGAACCTCTTTTCAGGGTTCACTTTTGCTTCCACTGTCAGCTGAGTATTGTCCCTAAGATAGTCAAAAGCAAATTCTCCTTGATAACCATAAGTGATGTCTGCTGCAAAAGATTCTTTCTTCCATTCTTTGTTCAGACTCTGGATCCTACATGGCAACATCGAACTGACGATCTCATCGCGCTGATAGACTAACCTGCCATTGACCTGGTTGTGGAAGATGTCATTTACCATATTCTCCCAGAGATCGGTTTTTTCTTCTTCACTCTTGTCAGCATGTTTACTGGCGATGAACCCTTCCACTTCTTTGATCGCCTGGGGCATAACTTCCTTTTTGACGAAATCCACAACTTTTTCAGGTATCTTATGCTTATTCATGTCTTCAGTGACTTCCTCTTGCAGCTGCTCAACCAGATAGGGAAACCTGTACTGATGGTTCTTTGCGACCTCTTCAGTTGATAATGTGACACCTAGACTCACTCCCAGTCTGGAAAAAACTTTCTCTGCCTGCTGGTAATCACGGAAAGCAAGATATTCGTTGACAGTATTGATATGCACGCCCTCTCCTGTCAGAGAGCGCAAATAAGCGGGTAGAAGAGCAGTAAGAGTTTTTCCTTCACCAGTCTTCATATCGATGATATTGTCCAGCAAAGCTATTCCGCCTTTGATCTGCTGCCTGGTGAGGGCAGTAATCTTTCCTCCTTTGTTGGAAGGCAGTTCTGCCCTGACGATGGCTTCATGCACCAAAGAATAAGCTTCTGGGATAAATGTCATCAATTCTTTCTCTTTCTCACTCATTTTTTTCTCTTCTGACCAGTTCTCCTGTGCTTCGATCGCTTCGAAAGCGGCCCGTACCTCGGTCCTCAGAGAATCAGACTGCTCTTGCAGCTCATTATCATCCATCGATTCGTAATCAGCTAATCTCTCAAGAACACAGTCTGTCTGCTCTTCCAGATATGATTGGAAGCGGCGTTCCCTGGACCATCTTTCAAAAGGCCTAGCGATTCTTGCCAACCCACCGAAAGCTGCGTCCTGCAGATTCTCAGGCAGATCGGATAGCTTCCTACCTGCTCCTTCCTGCCAACGGATCTTAAATCTAGCTGCTCTGTCTTCTAAATTCATTTTATAACTACTCCTCAGTGGGGTTTCACTTATAAAGGTTTCGGTGGATTTTTATGGAAAAGAGACAATCTTAGGGATGTTATTGGATGTAAAGGGAATTATCCAAACAATCCACTAATCAACGAGTAAGCAATATAACCGATAGTCCCATAACCAGCCAACTTTACCGATTCCAGCAAGATTGCATCAGAAACGGCATTCTTCAGGAAAATTCCATCGCAGTGACCATCCCTATCCATCTTGTTTCTAAGTCTCTTGATGGTGTAACTGGGAATAGTAAGACATCTTACGATGCTGCTGTCATCCAGTTTTGCCGGCACCTGCTGGATTGGCTTCTCTGCATCTTTGGTATTCTGGTACATCTTCCTGACTTCATCCAAACTAAGATCCATCTCATCAGCGATCTCCTGGTAGTCTGTTTCGGTTAATCCATGCTCATCCGGTTCTTCTTCACTTGCATCTTCGTTGCCTTTGTAGGGTACCATGTTTGCTTCTCCCGGAAACGAAAGAGCATCCAATTCTGCTTCCAGGTCTTTGATCTCCTGTGCGGTTGGTTGTTTATCGCTCATTTTCTGTTACCGTTTTCTGCATCAAACAGATATCCAGAATATTCGCGGGATTCTACAAGTACATTTCCCTTTTGCACAGAGGTGATTCTTGGAGAGCAAATGTTTGCATGCACCTCTCTGCACCATAGTCTTTCCCCACTTTCTGGATCGATCTGTTTCAGGTAGAATCTATGTTGGCGGTGGTGATGTTGGTCTACTAAAGAAAAAAGTTTGCCTTCTCCAGCACCTATACTTACTGGACTACCTTCTCTTCCTGCTTCACTCTCCCATATCGGCTGACCATCTTCTCTAGACAAAGCAATTATCTTATTGCCGGTCCCAGCATAGACTCTATCCCTATCTACTGCTAGGCAAGTGGAATTCATGTGAGATGTTTTCCACATTTCCTCTCCGTTTGCATCCAGAGCAAGGGCAAATGGACTCCGATCCTGATATTCGATTGTGAAAATTTGGTCTCCAGACGCAAGAATGGGACTACTACCAGAGGGGGATCTTGTCCATAAGACTTTGCCATTCTCACAGGAAAGGGCATGTAGGCCTTCCTTGGTGAGCGTGTAAGCACTGCTTCCTTCTACACAAGCAAACATGGCTTGATCTTTGTCCGCGCTTCTCCATCTCTCCGATCCTGATTCAGGGGCAAGAGCTACAGTCCCGCCCAATCTGTTGGCTACTACCAGATGACCGGCGGACATGTCCATGTCTAGTATTTGATTATGATCTCGTTCTGATGCTTTTGCCTGCCATACAATCTCTCCACTCTGAAGATCAAGTGCTTTGATAGCAGATCTACCCGCAAGATAGACACGGGCTGTGTCTTCTGTTATCAGTCTTACATCAAAATCTGTCTGATGGGTCCATACTTCATTCTGGCGGCTAATATCCAGACCTTCCAGTGTTCGTAGATCTACCTGCTTCACTTCAATAGGCAGACAATCTTCAGGTTCTTCAACACCATCAATATACATCATGGCCAGGTCAAACTTTCCCAGTTTATATGCTGCATTTGCCTTTCTCAGCTGGTCTTGTCTATGTTTGATTACTTTGCCAAGAGATTCTTTCAGTTGTTCTTCGAGAGATGATGCCTGACCAGATTTCTCCTCGGCTGCTCCTTCCAGTTCAGCCAGTTTTCCTTTCACTTCTTCCAGTTGAGCATTAGTTGCAGCCAGCTCTTCCTGGCCGGTCTTCAGTTGTGTATATAATCCATGAACGTCGGTCATTTTATTCCACCTTGCTTCCGTCTTTGAGGCTGTAGCGCCATGTATCTCTGTAGTCATCAGTCACTTTTGCTACATCACCTTCAATTTCAATTTTTCTTACAGCAAACCTGAATTCGGTTCGCCACTTTGGTACCATCTCTAGCGATAGTAACTGCAGGTATGATATTGAGTGTGCATTATGTCGATACCTACAGAACACATGCTCCCCTCGTACAACCGGGCCGTAAAGCTCCTGCCAATCGCCGGAATTAAAATTGCCTCGCTCCTCGCCAGTATGTGCATCCAGGCTAACTAAGTGGGCTCCTTTTCTCACCAGCAACAGATTCTCGTCAACCGGTTCAAATATCCATCTATACTTTCCCAGATCATATTCCCATCGCTGCTCTCCGTTCTCGATATCGATCGAACAAAGCTTGGCGGGATGACATGAGTGTCTATCTCTTCCCAGGGAAGCATACAAAACTCCATCTTCCAGCTGCAGTCCATTCACCTGCCTATCAAACTTCCACTGAGCTTCTCCACTCTGTAAGTCAACAGCAGTAATTCCTTCCCCATTGATCACATATGCTTTCTCTGAGTCAAAAATGACCTTCTGCATATCAGATGTTGTGGCACTTCTCCATTTCTCATGTCCGGACTTTCTGCTAAGAGCTGCAACTCCCCATTTCTTTCCCGTCACCACAAGATGTCCATATGCCAACCTGATGTCAAAGATGTGATCTGCTTGTTTCTTTTCCGGGGAGCTCCAAGCTTCCCAAAGGCTTTCTCCTGTGAAACGGTCGATAGATTGTACGCTTTCCAGGCCTGCAGCATAGTGGCGGGCAGCGTCTTCTGCCTGATGTCTGATACCAAATTGTGTCTCAAATTCCCAGAGAGGAGTCTGGTTATCGATGTTGGTACCATGCAGACCGTAATCCCCTACTTTCTTCACTTCGACGACCGGAGCTTTATCTGGCTCTTCAACACCATCTAAATAAAGGATGGCCAGACCGTCATTTCCTTCCCTTCGTGCCTTAGCGGCCAGACTAAGGAATTTTCTCTCCCTGGTGATAGTCTCATCGATTGCCGCTCCCAATTCCGATTCTACTGTTTCCAGATCCTGCTCACTGCTTTCTGCGGCCTGCTGCAGTTTTTCAAGTTCTGCCCTTACTTCTTCACTTCCTGCTGCTGTCTCAGCCAGTTCTTTTTTCCTCTCTTCCCATTGTCTGTATAAGTCATGTACTGTTGTCATTTTTATTCCTCCATAAGCGTTTGAAGACGCTTGATCGTCCTTCTATTCAGTAGATTGTGTTCCTTTTTGAAAGGCTGCCCTTCTGTTTCCCATAATTCGCCGCCATCGATCAATATTGCCATTTCAGTCCTCCTTAGGTGGTACGTACTCGGGGAGATACCTTGTTGGATGCGCTTTAATCTCCTGCCTGACCCTGTTCTGCCATTTCTTTCCCTTGATGAGAGAGTTGATAGGTTCCACGACGGCTTGGGTAAGTCCGATACCAGCACAAAGACTGGCTCCTAATCCAAGGACTGCTCCTCCAAGTGCATATGATCCTGTGTAAACGAATGAACACCCAAAAAGATTGGCCACTGTATGTTTTGGATCTTCTAAGCATGCTATCTGATCCTTTGCTACAAACTTAAGAGCATCTTTGTCCTGCAGGACCTTGCCCGCGGAAGGATCTCTTTTGACGTACTGGATAAGATGGCCCAGGCCCACTAGAGGCAGAGAGACGATACTACCTGCGATAGCTCCCTGTTGCGCTCCTTCTACGCCCCCGCTTAGATAGCCAAGAACGGCCCCGATAGCAGCCGGAGTACCGATAGCCTTTAAGTATGCCCAAGCATGTACTCCTACTTTTGTCAATGTTCCTTTATTGGCATATTCAATGCAGTAATTTTCAACAGCGTGATCCAAGGCTTTTCCTTTGATGTCTTGTGCTACTTCTTTTCGCTGTACAGCATTCAATGAACCCTGGTCCAGTAGGTCTTCCCAGAACTCACTAAAAGGCATATCCATGTGGGGCGCTCTTTTCTCTGGTCTCATTGAATCTTGAGTTTGTGCGTAAATATCTCTTACTTCTTTTAGGCTTAGTCCCATCTCATCGGCAATCTCCTGATAATCTGCTTCGCTGAGTCCATGCTGATCTTCTTCATCTTTCTGGTAAAGGACCAGGTCTGAATCTCCAGGAGCCGTAAGTTTTTCCAGGTCTGCTTCCAGATCCTGGACTTCCTGTGCAATTGGTTGCTGTGTCATTTTTATTCCTCCGTTGGTGGGACGTAATTTGGTACGTACCTGACCGGATTTTGTTGAATCTCTTTCTGTACTTTTTTTTGGTATCTCTTGCCGTCGTTTATCGCTCCCACGGCATAGACTAGTGAATGTACTAGGCCGATCTTGGCGCAGAAACCTGCTCCCTGACTGAGTATCGCTCCTGTAGCTGCATATAATCCAGGAAGAAGTATCAATCCTCCTGCTAAAGGGAGCAAAGTGTATGCCGGTGATTCTACACTTCTCAGGCGCGTCTTGACTTCTGAGAATTTGTACCTCTTATGTTCCAGTCCGGATGCGGCGTTATTATCCTTCAACGCACCTTTTGATATCATCTCAAGTCCCAGAATGGGCAGGTAGCAAAGACTGCCAGCAATTGCTCCCTGCGTCGCTCCTTCAGCTCCTCCCCCAAAATATCCAAGCACGGCTCCGATAGCGGCCGGAGTGCCTAACCACTTCAGATGGTGCCAAGCCTTCCTGGCAAACCTGATTCCAGCTCCTTTGCTTGCATCTTTTGTAAGCTCCTCTGTGATCACATGCTCCAAAGCAGCTTCTTTTATTCTGTCAGCTTCTTTGTCTCTTTTGATTTCCGCAGCAAGTCTATCCGGGATGGTCAAAAGTTCGTTGCGGCCAGTTCTAATAACCTCTGTGCCTGGAGCTGCCTGGTCAAGAAGATCTTCCCAGAATTCATCATAAGGCACATTTGATTGAATGGCTACCTCTTCCACGATAGCTATAGTATCATAATCTGATTGTTCAGGCTGCTTTTCCACTTCCCACATATCTCCGTCATCAATTAGTTTTGCCATTTATGTAATAGCCTCAAGAAACCACCAGTACTTTACCTCAATGATGACGAAAAACGGACTATTTTATAAATGTTTCGGACAGGATAGTTACTGGGCAGTAGTTTGCGGGTTGGTGTTGTTATCTATATGTATTTCTAGAGAGATAAATCAGGATTGCAGGCAAGAGCATACTTCTTGAGCGCCTGTAAGATCGTGCCATCCCTGTCGGGCATAAAATATCTCTTCTTGATGAATACTGTATGGGCGGCTATACCGTCTTCAGTCAGGACGAGCCCTGTAGAAAGAGAATAGTGAGGCAATCTATGTTTACCAAAGTACTTCCCATCGATACGAACTCCTCTTTTGCTTGATTTCCCTACCTCCAACTCCTGGCCAACAAATCCTGAAAGACATTCCGCAGCATGTTCCGCTATAGCACCAATATCTTGCTTGGTAATTTTGCGCTTATAAGGAACCTGCACCAAGAATTCTTTCTCATCAACTCTCCGGCAGCAGATTCCAGGACTATGAGCACCAGGGGGGAGTTCTCTAATCATCTGATGGGGGATGTTTGTGGGAAATATAAAGAAGTGTTGTGGTCGGTACTGCTACGCTTTCTTTCTTAGCATCAGCAAAAGAATGAACATATTCATCTTCAAAAATCTTGTGGGATTGCCTCAGGATTTCCAAATCTTCTTTCTCCAATTCGTCTGGAACCAGAAGATGTCCTAAGGCGATCTGTGCAGCATTATGATCTCCAACCTCGTAACTTTTGAAGAGGATTGCAGCTTTTGCGGCGTAGAGCATGGAGTAGTACGAAATGGTAATCGCCCAATAATTCCAATGCAATTTTTTGGGTTGGTCGTCTGTTGGTTGTATCTCTTTTGTATGTTTTGCAACCAACAGACTATTTTCGGCTTTGTCAAGAAACAAATTTACTTTGAAACCGCAGCAGATTTAGGAGCCGCAATCTCCGGGCTTCAGAACGGAGTAAGGCCCAAATTTGCGAGGAGTAAAAACGCTCCGGGCTTTAGCCCGGACGTTCTTTACACTTTTCGTTTTCGAAAAGTTTATGCTTAGAAAATATTGGGCATTTTCTCTCGTATAAACTTTTCGTTTTCAAAACTTTTGGAATATACTGGGAAACATTTGTACAAAAATAAATGTCCTCCACTATAGAACAACAAATTCTAATTCAACATACCCTTATCCACTTGCATATATTCCAGGCAGTCTTTGATAATCATACGGACGTCCTGTGGTTTGTCCCAGGCGTTGGTCTCCACTCTGCCCTCAACAACTCTGCCCACAAGGGAACCAAGAACAACTGTCTTCCCCGTGTTGAACAATCTTCCTTCGCAAGAATCAACTTTCAACTCACAACTTTCATCACCTAGACAATACATCTCCATTGCCGCGTATTGCAGTTCAGCGATCGTCTTGCTGTCCAGACCGGGGGGACATTTTAAGAAAGCCATGTTGTAGACAAGTTCAATATTGGAGCGCAGAACTCTCACTTCTCCAGTTGCGAAACTGTATGCTGAAACTTTGTAGTCTGCCATTTTTATGTTAGTGTGAATATTTGCCAGTAGTAACACTAAAAACGGGAGCATTTTATAAATGTATCGCACTTTGAAATTGGATGACAGATTTTTTCAAGGAAATCATTGCGGAGCTGAAGAAAGAGAAGGGAAAGACACTCTCAGGGAAGCAGTTAGCCAGATTGAAAAGGAATCTTTCTCAGAAATACAAACTTAAAAGCATTCCCACGAATATCGAAATCCTGCTGCACGTCCCTCAGAAGGAGATTCCTCTTCTCAAGAAGCAGCTTCTTACAAAGCCAACCCGTACCATCTCAGGAGTAGCTCCAGTTGCCATCATGACAAAACCGTTTCCCTGTCCACATGCCAAAAGTGGGATCGGACCTTGCATCATGTGTCCTGGCGGACCAAAGAGCAGTTTTGGAGACGTTCCTCAGTCCTATACCGGAAAAGAGCCCGCCACTATGAGGGGTATCCGTAACAAGTATGAGTCCTATCTGCAGGTCTTCAACCGCCTGGAGCAATATATTCTCCTCGGACATAACTGTGAGAAGGTGGAATTGATATTGATGGGCGGCACTTTCCCTAGCTTTCCTGAAGAATATCAGGAAGAGTTTGTGTTAGGAGCTTTCAAAGCGATGAATGATTTTGGAGAGTTGTTTTATGGAAAAGATGGAGAGTTTGACTACATCAGCTTCAAGAGATTCTTTGAACTGCCCGTCGATGATTTAGGAGATAAAGGAAGAGCGGAAAGGATTCAGGGAAAATTATTAGCAATGAAAGAGGAGAAGAGGATAAAAGAGGATAGAGGGGGAGATGTAGCTCTGAAACAAGAGCAGGAGAGAAATGAAACTGCTAGAATCAGGTGTGTTGCCATGTGCATAGAAACTCGTCCAGATTTTGGCAAACTTGAACATGGTCAGAAGATGCTTGAATTGGGTTGTACCAGGGTTGAGTTAGGAGTACAATGTGTTTATGATGATGTATTAGAAAGAATCAGAAGAGGGCATTCTACTCAGGATACGATAGAATCAATCAGAATCCTAAAAGATCTAGGTTTTAAAGTTGCTGCCCATTACATGCCCGGTCTTCCGGGAGTGGATCAGAAGAGAGACTTACAGGGAATGAAACAGCTCTTCTCCAACCCTGATTACAAACCAGACATGCTCAAACTATATCCCTGCATGGTCACTCAGGGAACAAGACTCCACCAAGAATGGAAGAAAGGGAAGTTCAAACCGTTGGCTGCAGAGGAAGCAGCGAAACTTATCACAGAATTCAAGAGATTCGTCCCCACATATTGTAGAATTCAGAGAGTACAGAGGGACATCCCCACGTATCAGATCGCTGCTGGGGTAGAGATGACCAATCTGCGTCAATACATGCACGATAAATTCGACGTCGAATGCAGATGTATCAGATGCAGAGAGCCCAAGGGAAAAGAAATCGACTGGGAAAATGTAGAGATTAAGGTTGAAGAATATGAAGCATCTCAGGGAAAGGAATTCTTCATCTCTGCTGAGGACGTGGAAAAGGATGTTCTGGTAGGATTCTGCAGGTTAAGATTTCCTTCTGAATCACTGCGAAAGGAGATTCCGCAAAAGAGTGCTTTGATAAGGGAACTGCATGTCTATGGAACAGCTGCGGGATTGGGTAGTAAGGGAGATGTACAGCATCACGGCTGGGGAAAGAAGCTTATGGAGAAGGCAGAGACTATTGCCAGAGAACATGGAAAGGAGAAGATAGTTGTCATCTCTGGAGTAGGGGCAAGAGAGTATTATCGGAAGATTGGGTATGGAAAGGAAAGTGTCTACCTGATAAAATATTTGGGATAGGATATAACTCTCTTTATCGATTGCATTTTCATCAGCCTTCCTGATTGGATGGTATAAACCAATAAGTTTAATCCCTTTTTGGCGGGGTGTCACGCCCAAAGAAATTTTTTGCATAAGAAAAAGGATCATTTTCTTCCCAGGTTCCTCTTCCCTCTACATGGCCATTATTGCACTGTAGGGGGAAAGTTTTAAATAAACAGACGCTTTTCCAATATCAATGGTTTACATACATGTAAAGAAGGTAGGGGGTAAAAAGTACTATACACTACGTGTTTCGGTTAGAGAAAAGAATAAAGTGATGACCAGAGACTTGGAAAATCTTGGCACTGATATCAGTAAAATAAAGATTGGTCACTTAGAGAAGAAATATAAGAAAGAAATTCGACAGTCCTACAGGACCATAAAAAAATTTCTAGAGGAGAACCATTACTTAGATAGAATTGGGAAAGAGAAACTAAAAAAGAGCATTTTTTTTGGAATGGAAGAACTGAAAGAACTCGAAGCGGCTAAACTTCATTTTGATAAAGTATTCCTTAAATTGGACAAACAAACCCAGAAAGATATTTATCAGTTCTTCTTAATAAAATTTGCAGTGAGCAGTACTTCAATAGAGGGAAACACAATTAATCTAAAGCAGGCAAGTCAGCTGCTTCTGGAAGATATCCTACCAAAAGACAAAACGTTAAGGGAAATCTACGATTTACAGAATTCCAAAACAGTTTTCTCTGAGCTGCTTGACAAGAAACCCGGACTTTCTCTACAGCTGGTTGAAGAAGTACATGATAAATTGTTGGAAAATATTGATCTAAGAAAAGGCTACCGTCTGCATGATATCCGTATTTTAGGCCAGCCATTCAAGCCGACTCCCGGGCGGTATGTAAAAGCAGACATGAGAATGCTTCTGCAATGGTATCATAAAAATAAGAACAAAATACATCCTCTGGCTTTGGCCATATTCTTCCACCACAAATTTGAACGTATTCATCCTTTCTCTGATGGGAATGGAAGAACGGGGAGAATCTTGATGAATCATGTCCTGATGAAGCAAGGGTATCCTCCATTGATTATTCCAAAGAAATTTCGTGGTGAATATATTTCTCTCTTACAGAAAGCAGATAAAGCGCTAACAAAGAGTTTGCTTAATGTTGAAATGGAACATTATCAAGGATTATTTTCTTTTATGGTTGACCAATATAATGTCACCTACTGGAATACTTTTCTGGTTTAGGTGTTCCCCCTACATTCCATTAATTCGATTGTAGGGGGGACGTTCGTTGTCACAGCTCTTAAAATTAATTACTCACAAATTCCTCAATCACCTTCAGGCACATACAATAAACTTCATTCGCCTTCTCCGGCAGCCTCATCACTTCTTCCTCCAGAGCAGCCTTATCAGAAATGTAATCCCGGTTGCCAAGAGCTGACTTGTGGAAAGCGGCAACTTCTTCGACACCGGGAATTCTTCCATCCATCTGGTAAGAAGCTACAACATAGTCTTCAAGGTGCTCATCATTGATATTGCTTTCACCACTTGCTCCTGGAATGGTGATTACTTCCCTGCCATCCTGCAGCTTTGAATAGAAGACACTCACATCG
>CAZWBB010000025.1:0-36854 GCA_964632045.1 uncultured Methanosarcinales archaeon
AATCTGGTTCGTGAAAAGCCACCGGTCACAGACCGGTCAGGAAATGGGTATTATATATCATCTACCATTAAAGATATTATAGGGGGACTATAGTGAGAAAGACCAATCTTAAAGTCATCGACAGAGATGAAATGGTGGAAAGCAGCTACAGCCAGGAACAGGTTGTAGGAGGAAAAAAATGATAGAATATATAACCATAACACCAGAGCACTTCCAGCACCAACCAGGAAAAATTGAGGATATTCCAGTCTCATTTGAAGGGGAGATCGATGCCATAAGATGGAAGAATCTAGAGATACCAGAGAAACTGAACATCCTCAAAGGTTATCAGAAACCTGATTATAGTGAAGCAGGAGGTGGCTTTCCTGAATTCAGTGGTTGGATTAAGAAAACCCTTGACACTAAGGACAAAGCAACCATAAGTGATTCTATCACTTTCCTTCAGCTGAAAGATGCCTATTATGATTGGTTGTTCCACATCAACGATTATTTCTCTAAAGATGGAAGAATTCAGAGCCGTCTGGAAGATGGAATTGAACAGCTTAAAACCGGCCTTGAAGCACTTACGTAAGACCACTGCTTGTAAAATAATTCCTACACCAACTCAGCCAACAGCCTGTTCTTCCTCAATCTTTTAATCGCTTCAGCCTCAACCTGCCTAGCCCTTTCTCTGGTAAATTCAAACTCATCTCCCACTTCCTGCAAGGTGAGAGGTCTCCTGTACCCAATCCCAAATCTCATTCTCAACACCTTCTCCTCTCTCGGAGTCAGGTGGTTCAGCTCACTGCGAACAGTTGACTTTCTGATCTCACTGATTCCATATGCCTCTGGATTGGCCGACTTCTTATCCTCTAACCTCTCCAGCAACGGGACAGATTCATCTCCAGAACATGCATCAACTGAAACATGCGAATAATTGACTACGGCTAACTCTTCGACCAATTCTTTAACCAGCTCCAGAGAGACTTTCCGTTTTCTCAATCCACCCAGATTTGTGATCTCATCATAAATCTCTTCTACAGATGGTCTACGATGTAACTTATGTTCAAGATCCACCTTGATGTCACGTACCATCTTATGGTTCTGATTGACATGCAAAGGAACACGAACCGTACGGGCGTACAATTCTACCTCTCTCCTGATGGAAGACTTCACCCAGTGCCTGGCAAAACTGGCAAACCTCCCCCTCCGGTAGTCGTACTTATCTACAGCCCGTATCAATCCTATCTGGCCCATCTGTCTAAGATCATCCATGTCCAGACCATGCAGTATCTGTTGGTATACACGAAAATATCTGTTAGCCACATTGATTGCCAATTGCTTGTAGGATTCTGCAAAAACCGTCATCGTTTGTCTCTCTCGAGCAAGATTGTCTTTCATCCTCCCTTTGACAGTATCTTCTTGAATATGTGGTAGAAGAGCGATACTCGATCGCCTCAAAGCACTTCTGGGGATCTTGTAACAAAATATTTCTCTCAACTTGTGATATACGGGATCACTCTTTTCAATCCCTCCATTCACTTGTATGTTTTTCAGCTGTCGATAACACTTCTTAAAGTTACCCCCTCCATTCGCATTCGCCTGTAGTGAGTCTACTACTGAGCGCAGAACATCCATACCATCAATACCATTCCTGTAGTTTGACACCAGATACAATGAGTCCTCACAGATATTCTCCAGCTTCCTACCTAACAGAACCTCATCCTCTCTATCTAGGCCCCCCCGTATCATCATAAGAATCTATTTGGCACCTCATTTAAAAGTGTAATGGTCACAAATTCATTTTTTACCGGATTCCAGTTTAACAAACATTTTAAACCACAAAATCCCATAATTTTGTACAATGAAGATAGAATACAATCTTAAAAAGGAAAGAAGGACGGAAGAATTCAAACCAACAAAGCCCATCGGTTTTGGACAGCTGGAAAGCGACCACATGTTTGTGATGGATTATCACCTACCGAAAAGAGAGACCGATTACAGCAAAGGAGAATGGCATTCCCCAAAGATAATGCCTATGCAACCGTTCCAAATCCATCCCCGTTCTCTTGTCCTGCACTACGCTCAGGAAATATTTGAAGGAGCAAAAGCTTTTCAGCATCCTGACAGTGAACTGTATGCATTTAGGATAGATAAGAATGCCAAAAGGTTCAACAGGTCGGCAGGGATCATGTGTATGCCTAAGATCCCGGTCAAGGATCAGTTGCAGGGAATCGAAGCACTTCTTGACGTTGACAGATTATGGTTCCCGCAGCAGGAAGAGGCATCGATGTACATCCGCCCTTTTATGTTTGCCACCACCCCTTCACTGGGAGTTAAAGCTGGTAATGATTACAGGTTCTGTGTCCTTCTCTCTCCCTCGGGCCCATATTACTCAGAAGGCTTCAACCCGATCCGCCTGCTGCTCACTGAAGAATTCAAAAGAGTCCCTCCAAAAGGAGTCGGGCAGGCAAAAGCGGGCGGCAATTATGGCGCTTCCTTACGGGCAGGCAGAAGAGCCGGTAATTTTGATGCGAAGCAAGTCCTTTTTCTGGACGTCTACAACCATCACCTGGAAGAAGCTGGAGCCATGAACCATTATCATGTCACCAGACAGGAAGAGGTTGTCATCCCTCAATTCACAGATACAATTCTGGAATCTATAACTTCTCGTTCCATAATCGAACTTAGAAAGAGACTTGGCTTACACGTAAAACAGGAAAACATTTCTGCAATAGATTTTCTTTTCGGCATTGCCAGTGGCCGGATTTCTGAAGCTGGCGGTCTTGGAACAGCGGCAGTCGTTTCTCCCGTAGGCGAATATATCTCCGACCAGGGAGATATCATCCGAGTTGGAAACGGACAGGTAGGACCAATCTCCAGAAAGATGTATCGCCTGCTTACCGGAATCCAGAACGGAAGGTTTGAAGCGCCGGAGGGATGGTTGTTTAAGGTAAGGCGACTATAAATTTATAAAACACATTGGCAGATGTCTAATTGAGCGGTCTGCAGCAAGGGGAATTATATTACACTTTTTTCCCCAGTTTTATTATCTTCAAGTTTCCTGACGCGAAACCCAACCAACAAAACCTTACCCTACTCAATCATATACTTTCTAAACATCATATTCCAAAACTAAAAAACTTTTAAACGGATTGCCTTTCTTCCACATCAACAAAAACACTAAATAAGTGTTATTTTTCCGTAGAAACACCACATATAGTGTTATTGTAAAAAAGGAGGTTGATTAAGATGTACTGCCCGTTCTGTGCACATCAGGATACGAAAGTGCTCGAGTCAAGAATACTAGAGAACGCTCTCAGAAGGAGAAGAGAGTGCCAAAAATGTAACAGCCGCTTTACAACTTATGAAAAAGCTGCTTTTCGGCTGGCTGTGGTCAAGAAAGACGGAAGGGAAGAACCGTTCAGTGTACAGAAGCTTGTTAACAGCATCCAGAAGGCCTGCGCCAAGGTTGATCCGGAGACGATCCGACCGTTAGCAAGAAGAGTTGAGCAAAAGATACTTCGCAAGAAGACAAACCCAATCAAGGCAAAGGATATCGGCCAATATACCCTTGCTGAACTGAAGAAGTTCAACAAGATCGCCTATGTGCGTTTTGCCTCGATCTACAAAGAGATTGACGATCCAAAGCAGTTAGAGAAAGAACTGCAGACAGTAGCGTAAATGGAGGTGGTCATTAATGTACCAACAAGAAGCAGCTATGCAAAAGAAGAGAGGACTTAAGATTCCCCGATACTTCACAAAGGAAGGAGTGAACCCATTCCAGATGTTCACATACGACAAAAGGACTTCTATCATCAAGAATCCAGACGGTTCTACCGTCTTTGAGATGGATGATGTGGAAGTGCCCAATTTCTGGACACAACTATCGACAGACATACTTGCCCAGAAGTACTTCAGGAAGGCAGGTGTGCCCCTCAAGGATGAAAATGACCGACCGTTAACAGATGAAGATGGCAAACCGATGACCGGAAACGAGAATAGCATCAAACAGGTTGCTCACCGCATCGCTGGCTGCTGGCGTCTATGGGGAGAGAAGCACGGTTATTTCGATTCTCCTGAAGACGCGCAAAGGTTCTATGAAGAGATGGTCTTTATGATCATCAACCAGAGCGCAGCTCCAAACAGCCCACAATGGTTCAACACCGGACTAAATTTTGCCTATGGAATAACGGGACCAGCCCAGGGCCATAGTTATGTGGATCCAGCCACAAAGAAATTAGAATACTCGCAGGACGCTTACACTAGGTGCCAGGCTCATGCCTGCTTCATCCAATCTATCGATGATGACCTGGTGAGAAAAGGAGGTATTTTCAGCCTGCTGATGAGAGAAGCCAGAGTATTCAAATATGGCAGCGGTACGGGTAGCAACTTTTCCAACCTGAGAGGAAGAGGAGAAGTCCTCACCGGAGGGGGTACCAGTTCAGGATTGATGAGCTTCCTTAAGATCTTTGACTGCGCTGCTGGCAGCGTCAAATCAGGAGGGACGACCAGAAGAGCCGCTAAGATGGCCTGCCTGAACCTGGACCATCCAGAGATTGAAGATTTCATCTGGTGGAAAGTAAGGGAAGAGGAAAAGGTAGCTGGATTGGTGACCGGAAGCAAGATTCTTCAAGGAAAATTGAGCAAGCTTATCGCACTATCCAGAAACCAAGAAAATCCGTTGGAAGACAAGGAAGTGCGCCGGGCAGTCAGAGAAGCTGTCAACAACAAAATACCTCTCAATTATATCCTACGTGCCTTGAACTTGGCCAAGCAGGGTTATGAACTTCCCTTGCAGGAATTCGACACCCATTACGAATCAGAAGCTTACGTGACCGTTTCCGGACAGAACAGCAATAACTCTCTGCGGGTTCCCAATTCCTTTTTTGAAGCTCTTGATAACGGCGGGACCTGGACCCTCAGAGGAAGGACGAACGGAGCAGCCATGAAAGAGATTCCCGCAAAGAAACTCTGGGACGACATAGGCTATTGCGCCTGGGCTTCCGCTGACCCCGGGATGCAATATGACACGACGATCAATGAATGGCACACCTGTCCCGCAAGCGGAAGGATCAATGCCAGTAATCCTTGCAGCGAATTTATGTTTCTCGATGATACCGCCTGCAATCTTGCCTCCCTTAATCTGATGAGATTCTATGATGAGGATTCAGGTAGATTCGACATCCCGGGCTACAAACATGCTATCCGTCTCTGGACGATAGCTCTGGAGATCTCTGTCCTGCTGGCTCACTTCCCTTCAGAAAATGTTGCCATAAAAAGCTACGAGTACCGCGCGCTTGGTCTGGGATTTGCGAACATCGGAACTCTGCTGATGCTGCAGGGGGCCCCGTATGACAGCGATAAAGCTAGGGCCATCTGCAGTGCGCTGACAGCTACACTTACAGGAGAATCCTATGCCACCTCTGCAGAACTTGCAGAAATCCTAGGGACATTTGAGCACTATGAAAAGAACAAAGAACATATGTTAAGAGTCATCCGCAATCATCGGCGGGCAGCTTACAGCATGCAAGACTATGAAGAACTGTCCGTAGCACCAAATCCGATAGACCAACAGCTCTGTCCTCCTGACCTACTGCAGGCCGCTCACACTTCCTGGGACAAAGCCCTCACCCTGGGAGAAAAGCACGGCTACCGCAACGCGCAGGTTTCAGTATTGGCCCCAACTGGTACTATCGCCCTGGTCATGGACTGCGATACTACTGGAATCGAGCCGGACTATGCGCTGGTCAAGTATAAGAAGCTGGCTGGAGGAGGCTTCTTTAAGATTGTCAACCAGTCCGTGCCAAAAGCACTGAAGAAATTAGGTTACAGCGAAGAACAGATCGCCGGGATAACTTCCTACTGCCTGGGTCACGCTTCCCTTTCAGGAAGTCATTTCATCAACAGAGAAAGCCTTAAAGCGCATGGATTCAGCGAAGAGCAGTTGGACAAGATCGAGCAGGAATCTAAGAATGCCATGGACATAACTCATCTTTTCAATGCCTGGAACCTGGGAGAAGAATTCTACAACAAGCTCCTTGGAGGGAAGAACGAGGGAGATATCTTACGTGCATTGGGTTTCAAAGAGGATGAGATCGAGAAAGCAAACGAATACATCTGCGGCACGATGACCTTGGAAGGAGCCCCCCACCTTAAGGAAGAACATTACGCCATCTTCGACTGCGCCAACAAGTGTGGCAAGAAAGGCAAGAGATATATCGATCCTTATGGCCATCTTAAAATGGTCGCGGCAGCGCAGCCTTTCCTCTCTGGAGCGATCTCAAAAACCATAAACATGCCTCAGGACTGGACCGTCGCACAGATCAAGAAAGCATACTATGATGCCTGGAAGATGATGATCAAAGGAGTCGCTCTTTACAGGGACGGTTGTAAGTTGTCGCAGCCGCTCAACTCCACCTTGGAAGAATGTCCTGAACTTAAGGAGATACTGGCGGAGAAGGAAAGTGAAGATGAATCAACCAATGATGTCAAGAAAAAGATAATGGTTGGTAGCAGAGAGCTACATCTAACCGGCAGACTGGATGACGGGAAACTCACTGAAGTAAACGTCCATTTAGAAAGCATCACTCCCGTACAGGAAGCGATGGCCACTGCTTTGGTAAACAGCGTTAACCTGGGGCTGAGGAACGGACTGGCCCCTAGTATCATCGCCCAGAAAAGCCTGAATGTAGAAGGTCACCCAGTCATCACTGAACTGTCAGCTTTCCTGCGCGAGTTTGATGGCCAGACAACACTTTCTGTCTCCCCAGCTAAGGAAACTGCTCCCCCCATCTCAACAGCTGACGGGGAAAAAGAGAAATGTTCTGGTTGTGGAGCCACGCAATTGAGACCGAACGGTACCTGTATGCTTTGTGAAGTATGCGGACAGACCACTGGATGCAGTTGAGCGTGCAGAATGCAGCAGGCTGCATTTTCTATGCAAAAACTTATAAAAAACGACCCCCACAAACAGATTATGACTGGGGGGCAGCTGATTCAATTCAAACAGAAGAAAGAAGATCTTCTTACCAGATATAGACTCATTGAAAGGATCCACTCCGGCGGCCAAGGAAGGATCGACCTGGCAGAAAGACTGGAAGATGCAAAAGTATTCATCCTGAAGAGATACAATGACGTAGACATAGAAGATTGGGATGATTTCAATAAGGCGAGCGAAGGAGCAGCCAAAGAGATCGCTTTCCTCTACCGGGCCAGGGATGAAGGAAGAACAGATCTTCCAATGATAATCGAACATGGCATCACTGGAGATCTAGACGAGCCTGTGATGGTGATGGAACAAGTTAATGGAAAGACTTTGGAATACATTCTCGCTCGGGTTGATTTCAATCCAAAGATCGAAGATGCCCTTGAACTAGCTAATCAAGTGGCAACCACACTACGATATGCCCATGAAGAAGTCGGTACAAATCCTTTTATCCACAGAGACCTTCGACCAGCAAACATTATCAGAAATGAAGAAGGGAACTATGTTGTCCTGGACTGGTCCACCGGCAAGATTGGCGGAGGAAATACAGCCAGAAATACCATCTTCAATTCCTTGTTCTATACCTCACCAGAGGTTGAATTTGGACGAAGCGTCAGCAAAGCAAGCGACGTCTACAGCTTAGGAAGAATCCTACAGCACTACATTCTTGGAGGAGAGTTCGTAGAGAAAGATGGGAAAATTACCAGGGAAGATTTTCAGGAGAAGAATATTCCTCCGCATGTCGTTGACGTTTTGTTCAGGGCAACAGCAGAGGAGAAAGTGGATAGATATCAGAGTATGGAAGAATTAACTGATGCTTTTGAGAAACCGCCTGCAGCCAGCCCCTTGGTTAAAAGTGAAACCAAAAGTAAAAGCAAAGTGGTCGTGCGAAAAGCAGAGGGTGGATTTTTGGAACAATACGCTTCCACTATCCTTACAACGGGAATTCTGCCAATCATTGCTTTACCCACCTCCATTCGCCGGTCTTATGAGGGTCTCAATAAAAAAGAAAAAGTGAAAGAAGAACATACCTCATCTCAATTCACCGGAGTAATGCTCGGCTTGGCCTCCAGCGTGGCTTTTATTGGAGCCTATATGTACTGTATGACTTGTTACGGAGACATTGCCTTGCCCTGCTATTTTACAGTCAACTCTGTCTCCGCTACTTACGAAGCCAACAGAAAATGGAAGTTCCTTCCTGAATCAACAAGTACAAGATTCAAAAAGCAACGTAAAGAGATCAAAAAGATAGTCCGCAGCGGAAAAGGTGATCTGGAAGAAGCCATCGGGAAAGCCACCATGATAGCCGAAGAGGATAAAATAGAAGTCGCAGACATGGACCCCTATCTGTCTGAATGGAGAGAGAAATATAAAGTGCAGCGATTGAAGATAGCAAAGAAAGTGATCATGAAACGTGACAGATGTTTCAGCCCTTCCGCCCTAGATCATTATGATTTCTCAGAGGAATATAAACAACTCTACATCGACGAAGCAAGAAAACATTGCTGCGAAGAAGGGATCATCTTCTCTGAAGATGTTGAAGAATGGGTCGTTGAAAGGATGTATAGAGAGCCGGCGAGGTATTACGTGAAAGAAGGACTCTCCCTCTATGAGACCATGTCCAAATCGGTCGGCGATCCCAAGGATGTCGAGGAAGGAATGCGTCGCATTAAAATGATTGCTGGAAAAACAGGAATCGAATGGGATGAGAACGTGGAAAGAAAGATTCTCCGTGAGCATGATCTGCTGCCTCGCTAAGACTCCACCATCAAAAAAATTATATACCCTGACTCCCAAAAGACATCAATGGTATTGCCTCAACCCCTCACGCAACAGAAAGTCTCCACCATCAAGATAAAAAATATCATCAAGAAGGATGGGAGTATCGAAGATTTCAGTTTCGCAAAAATTGTCGAATCCATCTTCAGAGCAGCCAAATCCGTCGGCGGTAGCGATAAGACACTTGCCACCAGCCTGGCTCATGAAATTCTTGAACAGCTACAGGAACGATTCCAAGATGAGCCTCCCCGATCTGAGGATATACAACATCTTATTGAAAAGACCCTTATAGAGAAAGGTCATGCCAAGACGGCAAAAGCATGTATCCTGCACTATCACAATAAGAATGAAGAAAGGAAGAGGCGTGCTTTGATTTTGGGAGAGAAAAATTCAGAAGAAAATCTAAATTTTTCAAATGAAGCGCTGAAGATTCTGGGACAGAGATACCTTCTAAAAGATGAAAGTGGAGCCGTAGCAGAGACCCCTAAGCAGATGCTGCAAAGAGTGGCTGAAAATATTGCCAGAGCCGATATCACTTATGGGGCTGGCGAGAGCGAAGTGGGAGACATTGAAGAAAGATTCTATGAGATGATGGCAGGGCTGCGATTTCTTCCCAATTCTCCAACATTGATGAACGCAGGGACCAAAGTACAGCAGTTGAGTTCTTGTTTCGTGCTGCCGGTTGAGGATTCCATGCTGGGAATCTTTCGTACCCTGAAAGATGCTGCCCTCATCCATCAAAGGGGCTCTGGGACAGGATTCTCTTTCTCCCGTCTGCGTCCTAAAGGCGACCCAGTCAAGAAGAACCAAGGTGTTGCTGCCGGACCTATGGCCTTTCTCGGAGTATATGATTCCGCTCTGGAGACGATCAAGCAGGGAGGTGTCCGACCGGGGGCCAACATGGCTGTGTTTCGGGTAGATCACCCTGACATCATCCGGTTCATCGAATCAAAAAGGGATCGGATGAGCCTTAAGAACTTCAACATCTCCGTAGCTGTAACCGACAAATTCATGAAATCTGTAGAAGCGGACAAAGAGTACTTCCTTATCAACCCACGAACAGAGAAACATGTTGGAAGACTGCGAGCAAGAGACGTATTTTCCCTGATTACCCAGAACGCCTGGAAAACTGGAGATCCTGGATTGGTCTTCATCGACGAGATCAATAGGAAGCATCCAGCAAAACACTTGGGAGAGATCGAGACAACCAACCAGTGTGGAGAAGCTCCCCTGTTACCGTTTGAAGGTTGTGTTCTCGGCTCATTGAACCTTAACAAATTTGTTGACGAAGAGTCTCGCAATGTAAACTGGGAGCTGCTCAAAGAAACCGTCCATAATGCTGTCCATTTCTTAGATAATGTGATCGACATGAACAGCTATCTCAAAAAGGATGTAGAGACACATACAAAAAGAACACGCAAATTCGGACTTGGGTTGATGGGATTGGCCGATTTCTTGTTCAAGCTGCGTATAAAATACGATTCTGAAGAAGGACTTAAGATGGCCGACAAGCTCATGTTCTTCATCAGGGAATCCGCCTATGAAATGTCACAAGAGCTTGCCAAAAAAAGGGGCGTCTGTCCCGCCTGGGAAGGTTCTGATCACCAGAAAGCAGGTAGAAAAATGCGTAACATGACCTGTCTATCAATCTCACCCACAGGGACGATCAGCATCCTGGGGGGGGCATCCAGCGGCTGTGAACCGTCATTCGGACTTTCGTATTACAAGACTGTACTAGGGGATAACCAGATAGTATACCTAAGCAAGATATTTGAGAAAATGGCAAAAGAAAGAGGTTTCTACAGTTCAGGACTAATCCGACAGATCGCAGCTTCAGGTAGTATCCAGCAACTCATGGAGATCCCAAAAGATGTGCGGGACGTCTTTGTAACTGCTCAGGACATCCGTCCAGAATGGCACATCAGAATGCAGGCGACTCTGCAGAAACACATTGACAACTCCATCTCAAAGACAGTGAACTTTCCAAAGACAGCAGCCATCAGGGATGTAGAAGGCGCCTACATGTTGGCCTGGAAATCAAAATGTAAAGGCATCACCATCTATAGGGATGGCAGCTACGAGGAGCAAGTAATAAATATAAGATAGAATGCTAAATTGTGGGAGCGATAAACTTACCACTGACAAAAAATGGAGGAGATAGAAGAAATGGAGGAGTTGGAACGCACCAGCTTCACTGAAGACACTAAAATTTATACCAAAGTAGGTGACCAAGGAGAAACTGCTTTTTTTGGCTGCGGGATGATTGCCAAGGATGATCCACGTATAGAAGCGCTTGGCGCTTTGGATGAAGTCAACTCTGTAATCGGCGTCACTCTTTGTTTCATCGAAGATAAGAAGTTGCGTGAGACTCTGGAGAAAGTACAAAATGACCTATTTACGGTCGGGGCCGACTTGGCCGGAAAGAGACTCACCGGAGAAAATCTGCCCCGTGTCCGGGAGGGGCATATCAGGGAAGTTGAGATCATCATTGACGAACTTGAAGAAAAGTTAGGCATGCCCAGAAGATTCATCCTTCCCGGAGGGACCGCCCCCAGCTCTTTCCTCCACCTCTGCAGGGCGATGACCAGAAGGGCAGAAAGAACCCTTGTCACCGCAAGAAAAACCATCGATTTCAGCCCCGAGATCACCAGATACATCAACCGGTTGAGCGACCTGTTGTACGTCCTGGCCCGGCAGGCCAACAAAGAGCTTGAGGTAAAAGAGCAGCAGCCGATATACAAGTACTTTGGGGAGCAGTAAAGAAATCTTTATATATCCAGCAAGAATACAATACTCTTGCACAAACATTGAGGTGAATAATATGGTTAAAGAAGTTGAAGAATTGATGGACGGGGCCAGGAAGACTGAGAAGTGGGCTGGTGCCGCTCATGATTATCTGAAAAAATCTCTTGATAATCTGAATACTCTTACTGGGGATTTGGATAATAAATCGCCGTTGAGGAAAGCGAACAAGAATTTTAGAGAGGTCCGAAGATCCCTGGCCAAGATGCAGGGACCATTCAACGATGTTAAGAAAAACATCCCAAAACTTAAAGACATTCTACCCGAGACAGAAAAAAAGAAATTGGTAGCTGCAGAAACACAACTCGCTCCCAACGAAGCCGAGCTGATCGAAGAAGGCTCATATCTAAGGGGTGGCATGAAAGATGATTTTGGAGACTTCAATGTACAATTTGCCCTACTTTCAAATCTGCATCGAAAGGAAGACCGTAAAGAGGAACAGCAGCGTGCCGTAGTAACAAGAATGCTATCTGAACTGATAAGAAAAGTAAAGGAGCTGATAGCCGAACCAGAAGGCGTAATTCCAAAAAGTGTCGGCCTTGTTCCATTCATCGCCGTGATGGGAAAGATTTACGACCTTGCTGAGAGCTGGGAAAAAATGAGCCAATAGGGGGTGTTACAATGAAAGAACATCTAGCCAGTACAAAAAGGTGGTGTGCAACAGTACATAAGCACCTAAGGGGAACAGTTAACAAATTGGAAGTTCTGAAAAACGACCCAAAGAACCCACGCCCATTTGCTGAAGCGAAGAAACACATCAGATCAGCAATGGAGTCGGAAAGGATCCTTAACCACCGCTATGGCTTCCTCAAAGGTGGGTTGAGTGAACTGGAGGGAAGTAAATCTCTGGAAGCAACCAGGGAAAAATTGGAAAGTAATGCAGCGGTACTGGTCGCAGAACAGTCCTACATTAGGAAAGGACTGAACAACGACCTAAAAGAACTTGCTGCACAGCTGGAATTGTTCAGGAAGAAGAAAACAGATTACGGAGAAGTAGTCAATGCTGCTAACAAAGTTATTGCAGAAGTCAAAGGGACGATCGCAGAGAAGGGAGATGCTGGACTGGTTCCATTTAGTGATGCTTTGGGTGAGATTGAGGGGCATTTGTGAAGGTTAGTTATTTCAGCCTTCTTCTTTTCCTCTCATTCAGGTGTAGATAGTTTTCCACGGAAACAACGCTCTTGCTAGTTTGCCTTTCAAGTTCCTTTCTGGCCACTCCTGCAACAGCCCCTCCCTTTTCAGCAGCATCCTTATTCTCGGTGAATCCCTGTGCGTTCTTGTTCCGTGCTATCGTAGTTGTTGAAGCTTCTCCCAGCATGTTAAAAATAAGTTCCAGGTCGTTCATGTGGTCTCTCAGATTTTGCTTGTTAAGTCCTTTAAGATTTTTATGTTGACTTGGTGTTAGTCCAAATGTAGCTTTTGAGATTTCGGCGGTAAGGATTGCATATTCCTTCTGCGCTTTCACTCCTCTTTGAACCCATTCATCTGTCAACTCATCACGGATAGCAATTCCCCGTACTCGCTTTTCTATCCAGTCATCAGAATAACCTTTCGCCCTGTAAATTTCTTTCATCCTTTTTTGCGCCAACTCAGGATCTTCAATTTCCTGTACTCTTTGATAGCCTACTTTTGCCAGCCATCGTTTGAATGGTTCTGCTTTCTTCGAAGGGACAGATTGGATGATTCTGAAAAGGGACTCTGTGTTGGCACAGTCTGTAGCATAGTATTTGCCATCTGAAGAAATCAATTTCAGTTGGTGACATTTTGTCACCACCTCGCTTCCCTCTTCTCTTAGCCTTTGGCTAAGTTTGTTCCAGTATTTTCTGGCCCTTTTGTAGTCCTCCTGCTCAGTTAAGATGGCAGCTACGTCAACAATAGAAAACCACCATTCATCATTGAACCAAGTTCTCCTTACAGGTATACCCTGAAACACAACCAAAGCATTTTCTGATTTCATCTTGATTATCTACAGGAAGAACTAATATATAAGTTCTACGCGCACCTGACCAGTGGCCAGTGGGTTTATAAAAGAAACGTTGAGATCAGGAAATTTCAGGGATAGAAAGCGTCTGGCACTAGTCAGAAAGGTCATATCCCCCATTAGCGGATTCTCATCACAAATCATAATCTCCCCGCCTTCTTTCTTTCTCAATCTCCTCCACCTTTCTAGCAATGTTTCCTGATATCTTAGAAGTCACATTAATCTTTGAACCACAGGGACAACGAACAAAGTAATAATCAAACCCCTCAAGTTCGTAAGGTCCTCTCGGAGGATCATATTCTTTCCAGACATCCATCGGAAAATACCTCAATAAACTACCGCAATCCAAGCAGTCCGCCAGATTCCTTGTTCCCGGCCTGATAATCTCAACCATTCTTTCCTCCACATTGGTACTCCCACACCCCATTTTCAGTTAGCAGCACAGACATTGCTGTGTTGACATACAAATCCTTATGAGACAAGTAACAAGACCCATCTCCATTAATCGCCCTCACAAAATTAAGAAAAAAAGATAAAAACAACTCACATCCTCGGCGTGTACCTTGGCAGCTTAAATGGATTCTTGGGCATTCCCGGGATCACCAGATGTGGCAGACAGGTAGAACGGTAATATCTTTTTGATCCAGCACCCTCTTTCTTCTCGCCACCGATGGAAACCTGCGCATCATCAAACCCAACAGGGACGATCTTCTCTTCATCCTCTCCAAGTTTGTAGCGCTGGCTTTCCGTAGCTGTCCAACCGCAGACACTGCAGACAGCCGGGAAAAAATCAACTGCAGCCGCGTAACAGGCCGCCTTCGGCAGATCGCCAAACGGCATCAGGTTGAAGCTTCTGATCAACCCATCCAGATAGACAGCCCTGCCTTGATCAGCTAGTTTCACAGCCACTTCATCCATCCCAGCCAACATCTGCGCTTCCGTCACCACGATCGACTTCTTGCTTCGGCCATGCTCCAGTACGTAAGCCAGTAATTCGTAAGCGTCATGCACAGGTTCTCCTTCAAATCTCTCATTAGAGTGAGTAGTCACATCCTTTTCCTTCCCACCATAACGAATATCCTGGGCCCACTTGAACATCAAATAATCCTCTACCCTTCTGGCCCGCAGCACATCCAGCAACCTTTCCGTCTTGGCAGCAAACATCGGACCGGTTCCGATATAGATAGCTCCTCTCTCACCGTTCCCGCTTTGATGATGACCAAGGAACTGCGATAATCCTGAAGCATCGGGAACAGGATTGACGCTCTGGGCTATAGCGATAAGATCGGGCATGCTCCCATAAGGCTCCCCATCTTCTCCGATGCTTGGTCCATCCACCAGCAGGAACCTGCCGCTTGTAGCCAGAGCCTGCGCAAAAAGAGCAGCATCTGAGCGTTGCATCTCCTGGCCATCCTGACCAGACCCGTACGGAGACTTACCTTGATAATGTGACGCACCCAATATCACTACATGACTTGTCTCCCACAAATCAACCGCCCTGATAACCTCCCGGATATCATCAGTCGTCAACATTCCATATTGCAGCACCATATCTGATAGATCAAAGTCAGAATGCTCCCTCTCTCGAGGATGACAAGCAATAAGAACATTCTTTTTATTGGCAAACCTGCTTCCAATAAGCTGCCTCAGAATCCTTTTAGCTTTAGTATGACGCTCTCTTACATCTTCACCATATACAACAGTAACTCCTCCTGGCCTTAACGGCATCAGATCCATCAAAATCACCTCGTTTTCACGTACTCTCCCTTCCGGGAAAAATGAATCTTTAATAAAGATTACCCTTCACCAAAAACTATATTACATAACATAAAAATCTATAAAGCTTATTTCTGGAAAGTAATGATTAAGTGATTACCCATGCTACTGCAAAAACTCAAGCTGAGCAACATCCGCTCCTATCAGGAAGAAACAGTGTCTTTCCCAGAAGGGACAATGCTCCTCTCTGGAGATATCGGCTGCGGGAAATCCTCCATCCTGCTTGCCATAGAATTTGCCCTGTTCGGGACCGCGCGTCCTGATCTACCGGGAGAATCGCTGCTGAGAAAAGGAGCTGGCCAGGGTAGCGTCGAGCTGCAATTCCAGCTGCATGGACAGGAGATTATTATCAAACGCAGTCTTAAAAAAGAGAAAGCCGGGATAAAACAGACGGCAGGACACATCATCATAAACAATCTGAAGAAAGAACTTATGCCAGTCGAACTCAAATCGGAAGTAGTCTCTCTGCTGGGCTACCCGGAAGACGTCATCAGCAAGAACAAGAACTATATCTTCCGCTACACTGTCTACACACCTCAGGAAGAGATGAAATTCATCCTCCAGGAGAATTCTGAAATAAGACTGGATGCGTTGAGGAAAATCTTTAACGTGGATAAGTACAAAAACATCCGGGAGAACCTGCAATATTATCTGAAACAGATGCGCAGCCAGATCGCCACCCTCAAGACAAGGACTGAACCTCTGGATGAGCAGAGAGAGCAGATAAAGGAACTGAAAAAGGAAAAAGAAACGATCGAGACAGAAGTGCAGGAGCTATCTCCAAGACTGGAAAGAGCTAAGCTGTTGTTGAATCAACATAAGAAAGATCTCGAATCCCTGGAAACTGCGCAGAAAGAATTCATGGAGCTGCAGCACCAGAAGAGAAAGATGCTAGCTTTGCTGGAGGAGAAAAACAAATTTCTGCAGCAGCTTATCGGAAAGCAGGAGAAAGTTAAGGTTGAGATCACTCAATTTTCCTTACCTGAAGAAGCGAACCAGGAGCAAGTGAGAGTCCAGTTACAGGAGCTTGAACTGCAAAAGAACGAATTCCTGACCAAAAAGACCGAACTACATCAGAAAATAAGCCAGCTGCAGCTGCAGTTGAAAGATAACCAGGAAGACGTTTCCCTCCTCATGCAAGACACTGCCGAAATTTCCGGAAAGCAGCAACTATTTGAGGGATTGTCACAAGAGCTTTCCCATAAAGCTGCTTTGCAGGAGAAAAGAGAGCAACTAGAAGAACTGTTTGAACAGACCTCACAGATGGTCGTCAAGAACGAAACCTTGCTTGCTCACTCCAAAGAGACACAGGAAAAGATCAAGACACTGCAGGAATGTCCCACCTGCCTGCAGCAAGTTACCAGGGGGCATAAAAACAGTATTATCGAGCAGGAAACCAGGAAGATTCAGCAGGCAGAGAACCTTCTCTTTGAAACCAGTAAAAAACGCTCAGAGATATTCCAGCAGAGGGACGAGACACGGAAAAAGATCGAAGAGCTGCTGCAGAAAGAGAATCTCCATACACGGACCAAGATCGAGCTGGAACAATTAGAAAAGAAAAAGGAGGAGTTGGAAAAAAAAAGAGAGCATGGCAAGTCTTTGGCTAAGGAAAACAACATGTTGATTCAGGAGCAAGAGAGACGACAGACAGAACAGAAAGAGAAAGAACTGAACAGGAAGCAGGCTGAACTGCAGAGTCTCCTGGATACGTTCACTAAGATGAAGATCCTTGAACAGCAGGTTCGGGAGTACAAAGAACAGATCACCTCCCACCAGGAGGAGATAACTAAGCTTACTGATGAACTGCAGCAGACAGACGTGAAGCTTGATGGTAAAGAAGATCTGGCAGAGAAGATAGACCAGCAGAAGAAAGTCCTGCTAGAGGCAAATGAACGGGAGAAACTGCTCTCTGTCAAGCAAGCAGAACTGCAGACGCAGTTAAAGAGCCACCTGAAACAGGAAGAGCAACTGCAACAGGCCCTGGACAAGCTGACCGAGCAGAAAAACAAACTGATAAAGTTGAAAGAACTCTACCACTGGCTGGAACAACATTTCCTGCCCCTAACAGTAACTATCGAAAAACAGGTGATGACCAATATCCATCATCTCTTCAACCAACTCTTCCGGGACTGGTTCTCCATCCTTATCGAAGATGAAAATGTGTACTCAAGGATCGACGACTCTTTTACTCCGATAATCGAACAGAACGGCTATGAGATATCCTTTGAAAATCTGAGCGGAGGTGAAAAGACTTCAGCTGCCCTGGCCTACCGCCTGGCCCTGAATAGGGTGATCAACGATGTTATCCATCAGATCAGGACCAGGGATCTTCTGATACTTGATGAACCCACTGATGGATTCAGCTCAGAGCAGCTGGATAAGGTAAGGGATGTCCTAGAACGGTTGCACCTGCGCCAGACAATCATCGTTTCCCATGAATCCAAAGTAGAGAGTTTTGTGCAGAACGTAGTGAGGATAGTAAAAGAAGGGCATATCAGCCGGGTTTACGGGTAAATATGCGGAGAGGCGCACATAATTACTTCTCGATACAATATCGGTAAATGACTTCCCCTTCTTTAGCAACCGGGATGGCCATCACTTCCATAGAATCCCCCTTTTCAATACCAACCATTTCCGATAATTCATGGATGGTAGTAATATCAGAATTTGATAAAGGACTGTCTATTGGATGCGTATGCACCAAGATCAACCTGTTGAGATCTTCTTCATTCTCCACAGCCAGTGCTGCTGTTACTGTAGCGACAAGTTTGGGCATGGCATCTCTTGCACTAATCTGTGCAAAGCAATTGGAGGTAAATACTTCCGATTTATACAAATCATTCTTTCCAATAACAAACCATCTCCCAGATTCACTGATTTGGTAAGCTGGACCCAGATTCTCTTTTGCTTCCGCCAGGAAACCTGCTAACGCCTCACCCACTTTAGGAGATTTTTCCATGAGGTTTTCCAAAGAATCTACACTTTGAGGAATTGGCTGCGGAGCATATTCGCTTGGTGGTTGAGGGGCTGTTCTATTCTCCGGCTCTTTGGATTTCAACCCTTGTAGATCCCACCTATCCAGTTCAACAAAAAAATCATCTGGTCCTGAACTTAGCACTTTTTCAACAGTATAATCCGGACATTTCGTACCATCCAGGAAAGTAAGACAGAATAAATTGTGTGTACAAATAATACCATCGGGACTGTGGATGACCATCCTTCCCGTAGGACCAATATAGAGAGTGTTTCCATGTAAGTCCTGTTTTATTACATAGTCATAACTGCCTGTACGCTCCACCAGGAAATCTGCGGAGTAGCCCAATCTTCCTAATTCAACTTCAGTTCTTTTTCTTAACTCTTTTTCACCCATTGGTTGCCACCACTCGCCAGTAGTTTGCCCACTTATAAATTTTTTGGTTTTTTTGGCAATCTCTCAAACCATCCCACTGCAACATATACATCCACCAAACACTATTCCATGATAGAAATCAGGTAATAAAGACCAGATAATAAGGACTGGATAATAGAAATCCATTTATAAAATAATCATTGCTCTCTGCCCATGGCAAGAAATAGAGGAGCACATAAAAACATCAACCAGCTGGTCAATCGGCTGGCAGACCCGTATGTACGTTTGGAGGATAATTCCGCTTACAAAGTAGACACAGAAACATTAGGCATATTGTATGCTAATTTTGTCGGTACTGTGAATGAACATATCTCTCCCGGTATGGCCCTGCTTGAAATGCCCAAGATGAGCCGTTTCGACCTGTATGATTATAAGAGAAAGTTCCAGAGGAACAGCCGCGAATTCCTTTTCCAGAGACTGGGCGAACTGGCCTGGAGGGAATCAACCGCCTCTGGATTTAAGGGAAAGTACGGCCTGTTGAAGTTTCCCAATGATTTTACTGAAGATACGATCGAACATCATGTTGTCAAACTCGCTAGGCAAGCCAATCTGCAGCTATTAGGACTTGCATTGAAAAGAGGGGCACATAATTTTCATCAGAAGCGGGATTCACTGGAGTACAGCCTTGCTGCCGAGTATGACAAAATTCTTGAAGCCTTCCAGAAAGTGGGGAGTACCTAGATCCAGTAAGAGATTGATGATGAAACGTTACGTTCTTGATACAAATGTATTGATGCACGACCCAAATGCTCTTCATAATTTTGAAGATAATGAGATCTTCCTTCCATTGGAAGTCATCGTTGAACTTGATAAGTTCAAGAGAGGAACTGATGAAAGGAATGTCAACGCCCGGCGGGCCATCAGGCAGATTGAAGAACTTACCCAAAAAGGAATCCCAAAAGAAGGGATAAAACTTGAGAACGCAGGTACATTATTTTTCATGCTTCCCAAACAAGATGAACTGTTTGAAAGCTTATCAGGCTATGCTGACGACCGCATTCTGAAAAAAACTTCAGAACTTTCGCTAAAAGAGCCGGATATCAGTACCTGCCTAGTCACCAAAGACATCAACCTGCGGATACGAGCCAGAGCTATCGGATTGGATGCAGCAGATTATCTGCATGATAAGGCAGCTATTGACCTACACGCTTTCTTTAAACAGAATCCAGAGTTTATGGTTCCAAAGAAACTGATTGATGAGCTCTTTCAGGAAGGCAAATCTGATGCCACTAACCTACCTGAGGAATATCAGGCGTTGCTTCAACCCAATCAATACCTAGTCCTTAAATACAATTCTAGTTCCGCCCTGGTAAGGCATATGCATGGGGAGCTGGTGCGCCTCACTGCCAGACCGAGGGGAGTCGCCCGCATCAGGCCAAGGAACCATTCCCAGCACTTCCTGCTTGATGCCTGCATGGACCCAGAAATAACTATCGTCTCTGCCCTGGGAAAAGCCGGGACCGGAAAGACTCTCCTGGCCATCGCTGCTGGACTTGAACAGATACGTACTGGAGATAGGCCCCTATACCATAAGATAATCGTCTTTCGTTCCCTTTTGGAAGCGGGAAAAGAGATCGGCTTCCTTCCCGGAGAGGTCAAAGATAAGATCGAACCTTTTTTCAAGCCTGTAGAAACAGCCTTAGAGTTCATCGGAGGAGAGGCCATGGCCCAGTATGAAGAAAAGAAAAATTATATCAATTACTGCCCCATCAACTTTGTCAGAGGTGATACTTTTCATAACTCCTACATTATCGTAGATGACGCCCAGAACTTCACGCGGCAGGAGATCAAAACAATCGGCTCAAGGATGGGCAGCAACTCAAAGATGCTAATTTTGGGAGATCCTTTCCAGATCGACAATCCTTATCTTGACGAGAAAAGCAACGGAGCGGTTGTCGTAACTGACAGCTTCAGGAAAAATGTTGACAGGTTTGCCTACGTCATCCTGGATAAAGTCGAAAGAAGTGAAGAAGCGGCCTTTTTTACTGACTATTTGTGAGGCTTGTCATCTGCTTCTTCTTTGATCTTATGATAGATAACTCCAAAAGAGACCTCAGCATTATTCCGGATCTCAACACCAATGAAAGAGAAGGCATTTGCATCATACTTATCACATTTCTTTCCCACATAATCCAAGAAATTATCAAGATCTTCAGTTGGAGAAAGAGCTTCTACTCCCCCGTTCATAAAGTAAGTTTGTCGCGTGTTTCCGAGACTATCCCTGTACAATTTCTCCCCTGGATCACTGTAAAGACGTATCAGCTGACCGATGCTATCCACATCTTCGATCATTCGTTGTATCTCTGCTAACCTTTGCCTGTCCATCTCTTTTCCAATCTCATAATTGGCGATCAGCAGAGGACCATGTAGACATCCTTCGTAAGCCAGAGCTGCTGCGCCCACAAAAAAAATTTCCAGTTCCATCATGGCAGCCCACTCATCTCCGCCCTGAACCTCTTCGTTACAGTATCGATAGAAACGGCACGATAGACCAAAAACTCATCCCCACCGTTTACAAAGAGGACTTCATTGCTATCATCAATACTGCGATGATATGAAAACGGTAGTCCAGTCTCATTAAGAAGCATGCGAAGGCCTTTGTGCCAGTTCATGTCAATATCATGATTGGCAAAAGCAAAACTATCATGACAATAATGTGAGATAACTCTCTTCTTGTATGTCACAAGTACAGTGGTAGGAATCTGCTGCAATTCCTCATCTGCAACCACCGCATCAAGGCAGCGATTGTGCATCTCCCTACCTCCACTGCTCTGTCCATGGCCAAAGCAAGAGTAGAGTTCAGAATCTTTCACAGCCAGATAAATCTGGTGATAGCCCCATCTGCGCATGTGCAGCAGACAGTTCTCCTGACCCCTTGACGAATCAGCGGGATAAAGGTGGACGACCGCTTTTTGTTCTGCCTCCTTGAGCAAGCTCATCTCTTCATCAGCGCTGACATAATTGACATCCCGATGCGGTCTCCTCATCACATAGAGAATGTCCTCAATCTTTTCAAAATTTATGTTTTTTTTATTCAATTTTCCCATGGGATTGCCAACAAGGGACCATTTATAAAATTTGTGTTTCTTCATAGTAGTAAATTGGGCTGAGGAGATAGGAACGAGATAAGTAGAGAATGGTGACTACTCAATTCCACAACCAGTTCATTCCACAACAGCTTTCAAAGCTTTTATACCGACTTCCAGTTGTTTTTCAGAAGGTTCTTTTGTCGTAATTCTCTGCAGCCACAATCCTGGGGCGATTGCTGCTTTGATAACCGGATTCTGTCTGTACTTCCCGCTCAGCTTGATCATTTCGTAACCGACACCCGCAAGCACCGGCAGGAGAAGGATTCTTCCCAACAGCTTAATCCACCATGCTCCCGTAAGAAAAGAGAACATGACTATGGAAAGCAGCACTACTAGAAAAAGGAAGGAAGTGCCGCATCTGGGGTGGAATCTACTGAACTTCCTAACATTCTGCAAGGTCAGTTTTTCCCCAGCTTCATAACAGAATATTGTCTTATGTTCAGCTCCATGATATCTGAACAAAGTTTTCACATCCTTAAACCGGGCGATGATAGCCAGATATCCCACAAAAAGGACTACCCTGAACAACCCATCTAGTACGTTAAACCAAACACCTTCGGAATGGATCAGATGTGCTGAAAGAAAAGGTAGTCCTACAAAAAAAGCTAGGGCAAAAAGGAAAGCCATGCCGATAGTAAATACCATCTCCTTCTTGGTGATCTGTTCGTGGCTGCCCAGCTGCTGATTGCTGCTCCAAATGAGCGCTTTGATTCCGTCAATTAAAGTGTATCCTAAACCTATAACCCCTCTGAAAAAGAAGACATTAAACAGTTTTGGGAATTTGCTACTCTTCTCCCGTCTCGTCTTGATCTTTCCGTCAGGCAACCGTACAGATACAGCAAACTTCCGCTTATTGCGCATCATCACCCCTTCTATTACCGCCTGGCCACCCACTTCCATAAGTCCGACTTTTTTTGGATTTATATAAACTTAACTGAAATATTTATATATGATAATTCTTTTTCTGAGATAAGATGGCAAAAAAGAGGAAACAAACAAAAAAGAAAGTAAATGCTAAGACAAAAAGTGGATTCAAAAAAGACAGGAGTATCATTCTGAAAGAGATCATCATAGTTCTTCTGATCATCGCTGTGCTTGTCCTTATCATCCGCTGCTCAAGCAACACGGTTGAAGAGCGGGTTGGGGCAGTGGAAGAAGTTGGCAGGGAGGATGCTGAGACTCCTGTTAGTGTGGAAGAAGAAGAAGAAGAAGAGAAAGATCAAGTGGTTGAAGGGGTGCAAGATGAAGAAGGCAAACCTCCAGAACTGCAGCAACCAATGAATGACTTCCCTTCCAAGGATGCCGGGACTTTCCTGGCTCAGGTAAGAAACACCTACATCAAAGAACCCATAGACGAGATTGTCGTCCTGATCCACTCAGCTAATGTTCCAGGCGTGTCCCTAGTATACAATTCCAAGGAGAATAAGCTAATCGGAGGAACTCCGCAAATCACAGCAGAAAACGTGGTGCTCTTTGATGGAAATCCCCATCGGGTTGGTTACACTTTTGAACGGAATGGAAAGCAGGCCATCATCTATGATAATCAGATTGTCGCAGAATCAGACTTCCAGAGCTACTCTGATCTGATAACCGGACAGGCCACTGGAGGAGATATATTCTTTGTTTCTGATGCGGTAGAGAATGGAGATATTTCTTAGGGGTCAGAAATACTTACCTAACCCAGTCTGACTGCTCTTCTTGAAAATTTCATCCTCTTTGTATCCCAAAACCGCAAAGATAGAATTCACTGCAGGGATGATCTGGTTGTTCAGATAATAATCAAAATCATATTCTCCCATTTTAACTTCATCCACTGTTTTTGCTCTTTCTCTTATCAGACCGGTCCCTTTAGCTATTATGTATTCGATCATAGTACCTGGAGAGATGGTGATCCCTTTCTTCTGGAGACGCACGGCAACTGCCACGTGAGGGCCGATGGATGAATATGCTGAAAGCTTCTTGGTAATCTGTGTCCTGATGACTACCTTTTCCAATGGCACTTTACCTTCTTTTAGTTGTCTCACAATGTCTTTGACATAATCCACCGCTTCTACTGCTTTGTCCTCAAGCACAAGTTGAAGCACCTCCTGCTGCACTTCTCTGGCGATAGCGGACCAGTTCCTTCTAACCGTTTCAAAACCCGTTATCTTCACTCTTCCCTCACCGTCAATCAACGCGTACTTTTTCTTCGCTCCTTTCTCACTCCCTTTCTGCTGGACGAAAATCCCTCTTGGGTAGTTGCCCTCGTACTCCAACTCCATATGTCCTGGTAGATCAAAATTAATCTCATTCATGAATTCCATCGCCTGGTCGATAATCTTATCTCCCAATAAAAGAAAACAAGAATCAGTATCAGCGTATATCACATCAAACCCTTTCTCCTGGGCCTTGACTATCGTCCTTTTGATATAATTTCGGGCATAAGCTGTGGTTGAGGCAGCGCATTCCAGGCAGTACCATCTTGCTCCGAAGAAGCCCAGATAGCCGTAGAAGCTGTTTGCCAAAATCTTGAGAGCATACGACCTCGCTTCCAGGAACTTCTTGTTCTTCCCTTCCGGCTTCTCTTCTTTAATCATTCTTTTCAGATCGACGCGACGCAGGATCAGCCTTTCCAGTACAGAAGGAAGGAATTTCCTTTCCTGCTGACAGAACCAGAACTCATCTCTCTCAGGTACGTGGGGTTCACCTCGACAGCATGTGCAGCGCAGCCCTTCCGGCCCGATATTATGGGCTGAGATGATTGTCGGATATAGTGAACGAAAGTCAAACACAACCATGTTCTCATACAATCCGGGGATCGGCTCTTTCACAAAAGCTCCCTGGATAGATTCCTCCATCCTCTGTTCAAGCTCATAATTCCCCGGCTTGTTCGGAGCAAGGACATTTTGTTCTACTGCCCGTTGCAGGATATAATTTTCTACAAGCCGACTGAAACGCATCCTGATGACATCAAAAGTTGGCAAACCGATAATCTTAGTGAACTCAATCATGTCAAAAAGAAGGCTGCGGCATAGTTTGAAAGCAAGATGTGAATCGTGAAGATTATACTCACAGAAATCTGGTAGCTTTTCTGGTTCAGAGTCCCAGACATGGGCTAGTTCGGAGATGTTGACATCATGTTTCTTATGACCCAACAACTCTTCAGAGACTGCATCCAGTGTAAAACTATCCGTCTTCAGGTTCTTACCAAAGATATACTTGATGAACTTCAGCATATCCAGATGAAGGATTCCTTTGATCTTTGCTTCTCCTTCCCTAAATTTTGTCCCTGTTATCAGTTCAGAGCGATCCAAACCCAGATCCAGTTTCAGATGATATTTATCGGCCCTGACTTTGATATAAGGGAAGTCAAAACCATCAGAGAAGTAACCGGTAATGATATCCGGCCGATAATCAAGGATAACTTCACGGAAACGCTCCAGCAGCTCCACCTCATCGCTCACATACTCCAGATAATCAAGCTTATGCTCAAACTTCTTCCAGGCAAGGACTTTCCTGAACGTTTCACCTTTTTCATTTTCCCCATAGAAAGCAATCATCAGAATGGGATTCTTCTTTGGATCGATCTGCCTGGTCTCAGCATAAGTTTCGATATCTATCGCCAGGATTTTCCAGTCCTTGCAAGCCCTCTTGCTGGATTGAGAGACTTTCTCTGCATGAAAAACAGGAATTCTGTAGAACTTTTTATTTGCAAATTCCCCTTCCGCCTCCACCAGTGTCATCGGCGTTATTCCAACATCGCGCAGATAGCGGTGGACAAAAAGGATATCTTTCTCATAGCATTCTATGCCCCATTCATGCAATCTCTTGGCCAGGGGAGGGACGGCTTTCGGAAAGTTGGCGTAGATTTTCAGGAAGGACTGTTTCTTCCCCAGAAGTTCTTTTTCCGTCTGTTCCCATCTGACTATCCTTGCCGTTCCGCTTTTTGTATCGATAGTAAGTTCTTTCAGGCGTTTCTCCAGTTCCTCTTTGTTAAGGTCATTTAGGGAAGCATAGAAGTAGGGTTGATGTTGATGGATCACACACAGTTTCGTGCCATCCGCCAGTTTGCTGTAGAGGTAGACGTATACTTTATCTCTTTTTACTTTGTATTCAAAATCGTAGGGATAAAATTGGATGCGCATGTAAGTATTCTTTAGTGAGGGTTTTTTATAAAGTTAATGAATTATGTGGGTTTTTGGAGGGGTTGGATTCTTTGATTGTGCCCAAGACAATTCGTGACGCAATGCGTCATAATTGGAAACTTAAAAATAATCAAGCCAACAGCCCAGTACATCTCCAGTTAATCTCTGCTGTCTTCGTCTCTTCACTGACAACACAGGCAGGACTACAGTAATCCTTGGCGAACTCTTCTTTCATCTCTAAATCAATCCACCATGTTTTGCTGTTTTCGTTATACATATACTTCTCCGTCAATCCGCCTTTGGTCATGCAATCACTTTCTTGTGCGACTGCTATTGCTTCCTCGAGAGTCATACTTCCATCTGACTCTTTCACTTCATCCACACAACCGACTACCAAACTTAAAACCATAATCATTACTAACACAATACACTTTTTCATGTTAAGCACCTCCAACAAAATGAATACTCCAGGACTATTTAAACCATTTGAAGACTTCCAATTCACTTGAAGTTTTTCCGATACAACCCCAGCTTCTCCCTCATCTCCTTTTTATACTTCTCCTCAATCAGCAACTTTTCTATCTCCTCTTCCCAGTCTATTCCTGAACAGTCTGTAAGATTGCCGACAAACTCTCTCTTCTCATCCATAATCAACTTCTCCACTAATTTTGCCTTTTCCGAACCAAACTCTTTGGTCGCCGGAAACTTGGTAACAGCGTTTGCTCCCGCTCTCATCAATAAGCCCACTTCCTCATGCCTTCTTAAATTAGTCCCAGCAATTATCTCCAGTTTAGGAAACCTGATGCGAATCCTGGCCAGCCACTGCAGCAGCTCGTCTGTTGTCGGTCCCTGAGTGAAATCTGTATTCCTGACCGGTTTGAGAGCGTAAACAGTTATCCTCTCCAATTCATGCTTCTCGATGAAATCAAAGAGAGAGTCAATATTGTCGATACTTTCGCCCAACCCGACAATTATACAGATACTTTTCCTGAATCCGTTAAGGGTAGAGAACATTTCATCATACGGTAGGATGGGTTTGCTGGGACAAACTATATCATGCAGCTTTGGGTTAAGAGTCTCCATGGAAGAACAGATACCTTTCACGTATGGCCGGCATTGCTGCAGCTCTTCCTCTTTGAGAATCCCTAAATTCAGCCAGATCTTCTCCCCATAGACTGCGTGCACATTCTTAATTATCTGCAACAGCTTATCAAATGGCATGATACCATATCCTCCTGTAAGGAACTCTATCCGCCAGTTGAACAGTTTGCAGAAGAGAGCTTCCAACAGCAGAGAACCCATGCTTCTTCTTGAATCAGCCGGATGTTTGATCTTATGTTTCTGGGTAGAGCGGAAACAGAATTTGCAGTCACCTTTCTCACAATACCAGCTGAGGAAGAGGCAGCGGCCATACCACGTTTTTCCATCGAAGTTCTGCCAGTACGTTTTTTCTGCTTCCTGGAGCAGCTGCTTTGTTTCTTGTTTTAGGGAGATGTCCCTTAGGTGGATGAATTGGTTAGGGTTATATTCTGTCATATAACATTCCCGACTGGGTTCTATAAAAACTTATGGAAAATTTCCTTTCACCAGGATTATTATGTAATAGAATCAAATAATCAAAGAAAAAAAGTAAAGGGATAAAAGAATTACTCCTCCACACGGTACAACTCATCCATCCTTTTCTCAAGACCGTAAACTTTCTCACGGGTCATTAATTCGCTTAAGGACGTCAACTCCGGTGGCAGCTCCAGATCCATCTCTCTGGCACCGGCTACCAACTTTTCCAAATCATGGGAAGCCCACACCAGATGTGAAGCAACGTGATGCCATGCACCACCAATTGCCCTTTTGGCTACGGATTCTTTCAGACTGGCATAATCCTCAGGTAGCTCTACCCCGGCATATTCTGCGCAATTTTCAGCTGCTTTTAAATGTTCAATTGACATACAATCACAAAATCGACAATCACTCTGTGCTGCGGCGATAAGTTCCTTAACATAAGCAGTACATACACTCTCTCTAATATTTGCAAAAGATTCCGGTAAATCTACACCGCCATATTCTGCGATATTTTCGGCTCGCTTCAGATCTTGATAAGCTGAGCCCATGCTTTTTTTAGCCTTCTCAGCCCTCTCCAAAAGTGCACCAACAGCTTTAGCACTTGCTGATTCTTTCAATTGTTGTAACCTTTCATTCTTATCCAAACTGGCAAGTTCAAGTGCTTCCTCTGCGCTTCTCACATCATCTAACGCTTGAAAAGGGTTGCCTTTTTCATTGAAACTCCCCGCGCTGTTCAGATATGCCTCCGCCAAACGGGCACATTTATCACCCTCCAAAGTCAAATAGCCGTCAGGCAAGTCAGCCTCAGCCAAAGCAACCATCTCTCTGACATTCTTCAAATGCCCGATAACATCTCCAGCCATCCGCCTCAAAGAACATCTAGTCCACCTCTCCTGTAGTCCCTTATCAGCTTCTGTTTTCCATTCCTCACAAAGTAAATGCGGTTCCCAGAAGGTGATTCAAGCTTATCAAAACTTACCCACTGAAGCAGTTCTTCCAGCGTATCTTTTCGCGTTGTCTTGAAAGTGCAGGATTCCGCCCCCATGCCAATTAACCTGTCAACACTTCCCTGAAACATAAACTCGCACCTTCTTGCTTCAAAACCTACACCTTGCCCCGCATCACTCTTAAAAGAGAAACTGGAATCCTGGGCACTCCAAGCCGCCAAATTGCGCCCTTCCGAAATATCAAAGGAAGCAAAAGAACAATGGGAACCGATTCCAGATAATGCTTCCCCCATCACACTTATCGATATCACATCACCATCCATTCCTTTCACACAAGCTCCAACTCCGAATACTTCGGATATCGCCTGGAGGGAGAAGTTATTGTTGCCTGCCAGATAAGAGTTCTGGATCAGCTTGCTGACAAAGACACCCACATAGTTATTCTCGTGCTGCAACACTTTTTGTAGGAAGAGGAATATCTCACTAATCTCACCTGGCGTATAGACTTCAGTCACCTCATTGTCTTCCCGGATGAAGTCGTGTATCTCCTGTGCCAATTCAAGGTTATACTTTTTCCCTGCAATCTGATATTTCCCAAATATTTCACTGAATTCACTTTCATACACAACGGGATTCTTTTCTTCCTCAACTTTATTAGGGGAGTATGCATCAACAAACCCGTCGATGGCCTTCTTCTTCGCTACCGGCAGTTTCATCCTTGCACCTTTCCATAATCCTTTACAATCTCTTCCTTACCATCTTCATGGATGAAAATTATCTTATTACCTGAAGGCTTCTCTTCTAATCCTCCACCACGCTCCCAAAATAATTGAGGGACTCCTTCCAAGAGTTTCTCTAATACCTTTCTGTCGGAAGTCTTATAGGTATTGCCAGAAGTATCAGGAAAAAAGAAATTATGATCATGACCGCCTTGAAAAGTGAAGATGCAGTTCTTTGAAAAACTGGCAAAACTGTTTTCCACATTTCCATTTATCACTACTTCTACCCATTCTGTACTGCCAAAGCAACCGTAACCAAGGTCTCCATCAACAAACATCCGTACCAGATTCCCCTCTTTCTGCCCAACATGATCGCTGCTGAGGTAACGGCTGCCCAACCGCCGCAAAGGAAGTAGCATGCTTGCATCAAGAGTAAAATCATTATATCCAGCTTTATAGGAGTTTCTAATCAACACCGTGATAAACTCACCAGTGATATCCCCATGATACTCTTTTGTTTCATAAGCCTTTGTCAGCTGGAAGAACTGATTTATCTCATCCGGCGTCAGGACCTGCTGTATCTTCTTATGCTCCACCTGCAGCCCTTCAAAACCCCAGGAATCGCAGACATATTCTTTCTTTGATACCAGATATTCATACTTTTTCAATAGACGTGCAAATCTACCGTCAAACCTTTGGACCTTTTTCTCCTCCTCAACTTTATTAGGGGAGTAACCACTGATAAGAGCATCGATTCCGCTTGACTTCTTCACTGCCGCTTCCATCTGAACAAATACCTTATCCTAACCCCCAGAGCGTACAATTCTTGAGTAACCACTTCCCAAAAATATCCTAATGAACGATTGGAATAATCTCTCATTAATTCTTCCTCTCCATCCTCATGGACAAACATTATCTTATTCTCTGAAGGCTGCCAGTTGGACCTCCAGCCTCTCTCCTCATAATGAGATTTGGGAATATTTTTAATAAGCTTCTGTAATGAATCTTGATTAGAAGTTTTGTACGTATTTCTTTGAGTATTCTCCGAACTAAAATTTTCAGCAAGCTGACCAAAGAGAGTATAATTGCAATCCTCGGAAATATCTCCCAACATTCCAATAACACTCCATTCAATGGTTGCATCCACATAACAGGAGCTCCTAAAACCCTCATTCATATTCCCATTTAAAAGAATCCTCAAACTAGGGCGAGAAACTCTAAGGTGATGCAATGAAGGAAGATCATCAGAACTCAAGTAGAAGTCATTGTAACCTTCATCAAAAGAATCTTTGATCAGTTCATTGATGAAAGAATTTCTCAGTCTACGATTCCCACCAGAAGTAAGCTGCAGGAAAGAACCAATCTCATCCGGAGAAAGAATTTCTTCCCTTTTCTCCAACCACCACAGAGAAACATCTAAATCAATACTATTTCCCTCTTCCATATCAACAAGAGCAAGATATACTTTAAGTAGTTTAGATAGCTTGTTATCATGTTCTGGGATTTCCTTCTCTTTCTCTACTTTTCCTGGAGAGTATTCTCTAACCAGACAATCAATTCCCTTTCTCTTTTCAATCCCCACATTCATCTTCTTACTTCCTCCTTACTCCCATCCTTGTGGATAAAGAATATCCTGTTCTGAAAGCTGAGATTATGACGGGAGCAGATGATGTGGTTATAGAAATTTATCAATGTACTCAGATCTGAAGTAGAAAAAGTACAGTTGAGGGAATCACCGCCAGGATGACACTTTTCAGCTGATGGACCATGGACAGTGAAATCCGCATTGCTTGCCCGAAGTCCCAGAGCATCACCTACAGGACCGTTGATCGTCAGTGAGAGACGCCTTTCCTTTACCGCTACCAGATCTATGCCCAGGTCATTTATTGGAGGGAGGTTCCCTGCGTTCAATACAAACTCACTGACGCCATCAGCATATGCGTTCCAGATCAACTGGCTGACAAACCTGCCCATTGTGTAAGAATAATCATGCTCCCTGACACGGTCAAGCGCCAAATACAGGAAAGAATTGATGGCAGAAGGAGATAAAACAGTATCCAATCCCTCCAGCAGCCCTTTTCTTTCCCTGTAATTCTTATCGTACTCTTTGTAGGCAGCCAAAAGTTCAGAGAGATGATTCCCTTCAGACAGAAGCTCTTTCTCTTCCTCGGTCTTTCCAGGAGAATAATCTTTGACAAAGCTGTCGATTCCCTTTCTCTTTTCAATCCCCACTTCCATCCCCTCACCTCTTACTCCCATCCTCATGGATGTAGAATATCTTGTTCAAAGAATGGACGCCACGTTTGCAGATGATTTGGCTATGGAAACAGAAAAGAGTATCCAGGTTGGAGGTAGAAAATGTGCAATCCATTGCACCCCCTCCCGTACGATACCTGCTGTCCATAGGACTATGAATAGTGAAATCAACATTACATGAATTGATTCCAAAACCATCTCCGACCGGCCCCCTGATCTCCAATGAAAGACGTCTTTCTCTTTCAGCTTTCAGTCCTCTACCCAGATCGTTGATCTCTGGTACATTCCCTGTATTCAGGATAAATCCACTATGGCCACTTTCATAAGCATTCTGGATCAATCTATTGGCAAAAAGACCTGCGGTAAATGTATAAGCAGCTTTCCGGATGCCTTCCTTCGCCAGATATAGAAAAGCATTGATTTGAAAAGGAGATAAAACATCCGTTATCTGCCGCATCCGTTCAGTTCTCGTTTTATAGTCATCAGCACACTCTTTGAAGGCAGACAACACATTAGAGAATTGATCACCTCCTGATATGAGTTCCTTTCCCTCTTCTGTCTTTCCAGGAGAATAATCCCGGACTAGTTGGTCGATTCCTTTAGTCTTCTTCATATCTAATTCCATCTCAATATCCTCCCCACCACTCTGCATTATAATCGGCAACTACTTCCTCTTCTCCGTTCTACCGTGAGCCGCTCTTTATCCGTACTCTACCACCCCTCACGCTGTAATCAGCGACTATCTCCTCTTCTCCATCCTCATGAATGAAGATTATCCTGTTTCCTGTTCTGAATGAATGGTCACCTTTGTGGTATATGTCAGGAATACAAGAAGTAAGTACATCTATAGCACCCTGGCTATGCGCTTTGAATGTACAGTCAAGTGCATCCATCCCTACAAAACGTCCTACCTCACCGCGGAAGATGAATTCACATCTCTTCGCTTTATTTCCACAAGCTTTAGCAGATCCGTAGAAAACAAACTGCGAATCACGGGCCCCCCAACCAACTATAGGCGATTCATTCTGGAAGCGGTAGGAAACATACCTAGTGGAACCACCACCTCCAGGAATGTCTTGCCCTGCAACACCCAACACTAAAAGTCTATCTTCATTCCCCCTAATGTAGGACCCAAGAGAAAATACTTTTGAACTTACTGACAATGAGAAATTATTGTACCCTGCATCGTAAGAATTCTGCAGCAATTTGCTGATGAACACGCCTAGATCGTTCTCACCATTGTTCACAAGTTTCTGAAATGTATCAAATATTCCAGATATTTCTTCCGGAGAAAAGACATCATCAACATCATCTGACAGTGTAATAAAACGGACAATCTGGTTGATTTTGGTAAAATCGTGACTTTCCACTGCTGTCTGGTATTTTTTGTAAAGCCCACCAACATGATTGTCTACTGAAATAATTTTTTCTTTATCAACTTTACCAGGACAGTATCCACTAACAAGATTATCAATTCCGCTTCCTTTCTTAATGTCTATTTCCATTATTGGTAGTTCCTTACTACTTCCTCCTCGCCATTTGTACTAATAAAAACTATCTTGTTCTTAGAATGTACGAACCTTGAATACCTTAATGACTCCATTGTTTCGTTTGGAACGTGCTGCAATAACTGGGACAATGTTTCTCTGTTGGTAGTGTAAAAAGTACAATTTGATACGTCTATTCCAGATTCCTTTCCTATAGAACCATTGAAATGGAAAGTGGAATACCAAGTACCAATAAGACTCAAATCTCCCAAATTACCCTCATGGTTTACGTTGACATACTTGCACCCTGAAAGAGATCGAGCAGCAAGGTCACCAAGGACTTTCAAACGTACAGGATTTTCCTGCGTTCCTTTCAGATGGCAACCAAGAACAGCTTCATGCGATCTAATGTCAAAGGTAAAATCGTTATATCCTGCGTCATATGAGTTCTGAATGAGCCTACCAATAAATTCTCCGAATAGATCTTCCGAAGGCACTGTTGTAGATAAGAGTAGAAACTTATGAATTTCAGACGGTGAAAGGACTTTTGTAATATGGTCAGTAACCACAAAACCAGACTTACCAATGAACTTCTCCCTTTGGGAGGGATCTCCAAACTGCCTATAGTCTTCTAGTAAATCTTTGAAAATTGTCTCGCCCACCACCTGGATCTCCCCCCCTTCTTCAACCTTCCTGGGAGAATACCCACTAACAAGAGTATCGATTCCTTTTCCCTTGCTTATCTGAATCTCCATCCTATACCCCCACCACATCCCTCTCCCCGTATCTGCGGACTGCTTTCACTCCACCTTTCCTGTCCAGAAGAATTACTTTATTACCGCTTGGTACAGATTCAATCATCTTCTTAAACGTTTTCTTGTCTGAAGTCCTGAATGTACAAAACCTTGCTTCACTCCCACATCGCTCTCCAACATTTCCATGAACAGTAAATATGGAATCAACACCCCAGCCAAAGTTATCTCCTGCATCTCCTTTGACAGTGAATTCACATTTCCTGACATCTTGCCCGCAGTTCTCTTCTACACCATGCAGGAAATATCTGCAATTTCTGGCTTTCTTTCCACATAAACCACCAACATTTCCTGCCCTAAAAGTCGAATTCAAGGAGAGTGTACCATATTCCCCACCTGCATTCCCTTTGATCGTCATCTCAATATCTTCTGAAGTGCTTCCAGCCAGATACCCAGCATCACCCTTGACTATGAAAGACGATCTACTTGCTGATCTGCCAAAATTCACAGTCACATCACCATTGACTTCCAGATGAACATGCTCAACATTAAAACCACACCCACTGCCAGGTGTCCCTTCCAAAAAGATCTTTATGGGATGATTTGATCTTCCTTTCAGATGAAAGAGATATTGGAACGGCACACCATGAGGATCAACAGATTCCAACAAGTTGAGATGGAAACCATTATTCCCCTCCCAATAGCTATCCTGAATCAGACTACAGAGGAAGGTTGAAGTAACAAAATTAAATACGCCGAATCCTGCATATTGTGAACTGTATCGCTCAGATGCACTCAGAAAAGCATTGATTTGAACGGGTGTAAGCTTGTACTCCCCCTCTCTCCCGACAAACACCCTACGGCTGAGTATCCGTTGAGAATCTTCCAGATGATGGATATAATCACTCATGAGATTAGGAGGAAAAACCCCTTCTGTGATTAGGTCACTTTCCTCTTCTACTTTTTGTGTAGAGTATCTACTGACAAGAGTATCGATTCCATGAGTCTTCCTAATACCTAATTCCATCTTCATGCCCGATTGTAATCAGCTACCACTTCCTCTTCCCCATAAGGATGGATGAAGATTATCCTATTCAGGGAAGGCTTTCCCCACATCTTCTGGCTCACCATCAATTCCATCCTGCTAACTGTAGTTCTGTCCCTACTCTTGAAAGTACAGATTGCTGCACTTCTCCCAAAACCATATCCAACTCTTCCATTGATTGTAAAAGTTGAGTTCAAAGCCCTTTTGGCAAAATATACTCCCACATTACCAAATATTTCCACTCTGCAAAGATTCGCTTTCTGGAAGCAGTACGAACCAAGATTCCCATCAATAGTTATCGAATATGGCGGAATCTCTTCAAAGATCTCCATGTCACACAATTCAGAGATGGGAAGATCTTGGTTAAGATGAAAATGATCATATCCAGCTTTGACAGAATTCACCAGGAGATTGGTCAGGAAAATACCTGTGCCCATGGGATATTCTTTATGTTCCCTGTACAGCCCACTCAATTGCAGAAAAGCCTTTATCCCACCCGGATCCAGGATATCATCAACAAAGTAATCGGCCATATCAACACCGCCCTTGTTGAGCGAACAATAGAAGCCATCCAAGAATCGTTTGTACTTTCTCAAGATATTGCTCCTCACAGACAACTCTTTCTCCTCCTCCAATAGCTGCGGAGAGTATCCACTGACCAACCCATCGATTCCTTTGCTTTTGGTGATTTGTATGTCCATCATTTGTAATCAGCTACCACTTCCTCTTCTCCATCCTCCACAAAAATAATCTTGTTCCCAGTTGCCTTATCCATAAAATATGCAGGCACATTCTCTATCAACTCTTCCAGCATCTCTTTATCATCTGTCCTGAAGAGAGAATCTGTGATGATGCCATAATGAGTAATCGTTGTACCCCCCGCAATCGTGAATATTGAATCTTCCACATCTTCAAAAGCATAATCACCTCCCCACAGCCCGAAATCAACGTGTCTTGTACGATTGACAAAACCTTTTGAATCTCCGTTGATATCTATCCTCAGCAGTTCAGGAAGAATACCATCCCACCCTCTCTCCAAGTAATTCATTTTAGGAAGTATCCTCGTATTGATTATGAAATCATTATACTCATTAGCGTAAGAAACAGCTACCAGGTACTTTATGAATAAGCCTGTCCTTATAGAGAAACCGGGAGTTCCCTCATACGCTGCTGTCAGAGGGATGAATTCTGTAATCTCTCCCGGAGTGAGCGGCTCTATGTTCATCATCTCATCGTTCGTCAGGTACTTTTCGTACGCATCCATCGCTTCTGAGAGAGCTCTATCTCCGGTGATAATTGCCTTTTGCTCTTCTTCAACCTTCCCAGGAGAGTATCCACTGACAAGATTTTCAATTCCTTTTCTTTTGATAATCTCTGTCTCGAAACTCATAGTGCACCCCTTCACAACCGGCATCCTTCGCCGAAGTCTCTCACCACTTCCTCTTCTCCATTCTCATGGATTAAGATGATTCTATTGCCCGAAGGACGATCAATTTCATCAAACTCTTTAACACATTCTATGAACTTATCTAATGTTTTTTTATTGGAGGTCATGTAAGTACAATCTTTATCAGTCTCCCCAAAATGCTCAACTTTACCTTCAATGTGGAAAAGACAGTTTTGGGCATATGCACCAATGCTTAGAGCATCGCCATGCAATGTAAGAGAACAACTCCTAGCTTTATGTCCAAAATTCCAATCTGCCTTACCGGAAACAGTCAGCTGAAGATGGGACGCCATAGCAGCCAGATCTTCACCCCCATTCCCTTCTACAGACAGCCGGAGCATATTACCTTCCACCCCCCCGATAGAATATGCTAATTCAAAAACCATAGGGATATCAGTAAGGATGAAATCATTGTGTCCAAAATTGTAGGAGTCCTGAATCAACCAGTTGACAAATGATGCTGTTCTTTGTAAATAATTTGGATGATCCACAAACCCCCTGGTCTTCTGCAGGAACTCATTGATCTCATTTGGAGAAGCTACATTAGCCATCTCGGTCCGGAGAGCAATTCTTTGAGAAGGGTCCATATCCTCAAACAACATTTTCAGATACCTTTCCATAATGGGTGATTTCTCATAGAGGACCAGCTCTTTCGTTTCTTCAACCTTCCCTGGAGAGTATCCACTGACAAAACCATCGATTCCCTTCTTACGT
>CAZWBB010000026.1:0-36088 GCA_964632045.1 uncultured Methanosarcinales archaeon
CTACGGATCAGAGCAGTAGAAATTGGTGAGCAGCAATATGGCCGGTCGATGATGTCGGCTAAAGCTGGTGTTATTGCTTTGATATTTACTCACATCCCTTATCCTAATAAGTATATCGAGGTCGGGCTGAAGTCTGATGGTCTGAAAGCAAGGATGGGAGATAAAATGTATTTTAAGGCAACAGCATTCAATAGGGGAAGTATCACCATTGAAAAGGTTACCGGGAAGATCATAATATCTGAAATTGAGAGCAATGATACTTATACTGTTCCTCTGACCGAGGTCTATAGTATATCTCCAGGATATAGCGATAAGTTGTATGCAGAATGGGATACTAACACTGCACGTCCGGGTAAGTATGGGGCGCGGGCGGTGGTGAATTATGATGGTGAAGAAACAAGATCATTGGTTCGATATGCACGGGTAGGAGATGTTGTGCTGGAGATAATTAACGTGACTCCAAATGAGGTTCCTGCCGGAGCGATAACTCCCCTTGATGTGGAGGTGCGTAGCATCTGGAACCAGAAGATGTCTTTCTCAGCTAAGTTGCTGGTCAAGGATAAGTCTGGCAGTGTTATTGGAGAGAGCACTTCTGCCTTGAATGAAATCCAGCAATGGAGTACGGCGCAGGTAAGAGTGTTCTTTGACGCCAAAAAATTGGAGGTGGGAGAGTATGACGCTGAGGTTATTGTGAGTTATGCTGAGAAAGAAGCAAGGAAAACTTTCAAGGTCCTGGTGACTGAGAAGAATGTAGAGGTTGTTGAGAAATCAGAAGTCAAGCCAGTCGAAGAGCAGAAGGCAGGTACTTCCATGACTCCTGTGCTGATAATCTTTGCCGTCTTTGTACTTGTAGCTTTGGCTTATTATGCTTATGGAAGAATGAACAGACCAGATGAAGATTCTTTCTAGTTGTCCAATTCTTTTTTGAGCACCTGTAACAGGCTCATTACATCTTTGTCTTTTGGGCTGAGGATGTAGGCATTTTTTAGGTATACAAAAGATGCAGAGTAATTTCTTTGGTAGTAGTAAGTAACAGCAAGATTATAATGAGCTTGTAAGAATCGGTTGTCTAACCGGACAGCTTCGATAAAATTGTTTTCAGCTTGTTTGAGATCAGACGTCTCCAGTGCTTTGAGGCCGAAACGAAAATAGGCGTTAGCATATCTGTGCAGGGCTTCTTCATCGTACGGGTCGGTGCTTTTCTTACTGTTGAATATGAATCTGTAGGTCTTATTCTGTAAAGGCGGGTAATCCTTGTCAATTACCTGGTATAATAGGCCGAGATCGTAGAGGGAGTAGTTGTCAGACTTCCTGGGCGATAAAGAATAGATATAAATGGGAAATTTATTCTTGTTGATACGGATGAACTCTTCCATGAATTCATCGTATTTTTGATTTTTCTTGTTCCACACGTCATGAGGTTGCAGGCCTTTTCCTGCCTTCGGGAAGGAGATCCTGCTCACGCCATACTTTTCAATGATCCTGTCCATATACCAGTGATTGCCGAGCATACTTAGGGTGATGAGCTCAAAATCTTTTTCTTTCTCTACCTCTTTATAATAAATAAGAGGGGATATTGATTGCACGGGTTTGCTTATGATGACCGAATTATTCTCTATGATGCTGAGCAGGTTCCCGGCAAAGCTATGAGGAAAATATTGCTCACTTTTATCGTTGTATTCGTAGTTTCCCATAAGGAAAGCAAAAGGCAGGATTAGGAGTAGCACTGAAGATAGGAAAAAGAATCTCTTATAATCGACGCCTTTATCATTGACGCGGTATATGACTCTGGTCATCCCAACAGAAGCAAAGACAAAAAGCAGGAAGATACAAGGCAAGTAATACGTTTCGATGTCTGGAATGATGTAGGATGACGAGAACAGCATCACCAATAAGAATGTTATGATGAGGGAAAGGGAAATTCGCTTGTTCACTTTGAACTGCAGAAAAAATCCAAATATGCTCATGATCCAAACGATGATCATCTTAATATCAAACCCAGAAGTGAGTACTCTGAATGAATATAAATATCTATGGCCAGCTTCGGCGAATCCCATAGAAGGCTGGAAGTAGTTTCTATACTGCCTGCCGGTGATGTGACCCAGAAGATTATCAGGATCTTCGGTATTGCCCCATTCGGGAGAGGGGTCCATACTGCCTCTTATTGGAAGATATAGATATGGAAGTAATCCAGCCATGATGAGCAATAGGCAGGCGACAATAACTTTCGGTCGACGCAGTTTTCTGATCCCTTTGCTGGATGTGACCAGCAGTGCAAAACCGGGAATGAAAAGGAATGAAGCAAGATTGTGAGTAAGGCTCAGGCCAAAAGTGAAGCAGAACAGGTACAACAGGTAAGTCTTCTTGTGTTCCAACCAGTACAGTAGCAATAGGGTATTGATTGCCAGGAGCAGGATGTGCATAGTGTATACTTCGGCCACAACCGACTGGCTCCAGAAGATCCTGGAAAAAGCGAAGGCTAGAGCTGCGGCAGCAGAGGGTATGATGTGTTTGCTCAACCTGTAGCAGATAAGGTAGAGCATCAGCACTGCCAGAGAAGCTAAGAATGCAGACATCAGGTTGACACGCCAGGCAATGTTTCCGTATGGGATCAAGGTAAACAATTTGCCCAGGAGCGTGTAGGTAGGATATCCAGAAGGATGAGCTATCCCTAGATTGGCCGCAACTGCAATAAGCTCGGCTGAATCGCCCCAATAGACTGTCGGACAGAGAGTCTTAAGATAGATGATGAAACTAATCAAGAAAACAATTGTTCCCGGAAGCCAGCTTTTGAGTCTCACTCAATTACACCCCCTATTCTTTTGGCAGAGAGTATATTCTTCCTAATTTGCTGGTTCTCTTCGATCTTTAATGATTCCTCCCAGGCATGGACAGCTTTCTTAGGATGACCTGACTGGTGGTAAGCTACACCTAGCGATTCCCATGCATCAGCGTTATTTCCTTCTATAGCTATTGATCTCTTGAGAAACCTGATGGCTGATGGGTAATTCCTCTGCTGCAGTAGGATAAGACCCACTGCTTTGTGGGCAGGTGCGTGTTCACTGTCTAATTCAATTGCTTTTCGAAACTCCCTGATCGCTGCTGGAAAGTTCTTGTCAAGGAAGTAGGCCACTCCCAGCTTGTAGTATAGATGAGAGTTATGTTGGTTGAAGTTCAGAGTTTTTTTCAGGTGGTCGATGGCGGAAGAATAGTCTTTTTGCTTGAAATAGATATTTCCAACAATGTAGTGCCGGGTAAGCGGATCTTCTTGCAGTCCAAGGGAGTTTACAAACTCGTCTTCCCTACCTGGATCTGGAATGATGCTTTCCATAAGAAGATACGGTTGTACCAGTTTGGGGTTGTTTTTTGAAGCTAGAGCAAGATGCTTTATTCCTGCCGGGAAGTCCCCCTTTGTAATAAAAACTCCCCCCATATTGTAGTTAGCGAAGACGCTCTGTGGTGCTTGTCGGATAGTTTTCTTCCACAATGTTCCTTCATTCTTCCAGTCGTTGTTCCTATCTATTGTCTGCAGTGAGTAAAAAAAGAAAGTGGCGACAAAGCAGATAACAATGAGAATTTTTACAGACCTGGAGTTTGGATGGCGTCCTTTGTTGTTATATCCCGATTTATTGTATCCCAATTCGTCAGATTCCAATTTGTTGTATCCCAAAATACACCAGTTCTTATTTATCAGCTTATGTCCGTTGTTGAATACAATGTAGATGAAGTAGGAGATCAGGGTACATGTTCCAAGAGATGCCAGATAAGCATATTTTTCTGCCAGGACTATTTTTGTGGGAATTATGTTTAGTACCGGCAGCAAGGTTATGAGGAACCATCCTGTAAAGAAAGTAACTACAGGATGCTTTTGCCGTAATCTGAAAGCAAGATAAAAAGCTGTCAGAAAGACAAAGCAAGCAAGAAGAAAATCTAGGTTGAAGATCGACTGGGATAGAATCAATTTTGCCTGGTTTTCCACTCCCTGCATGGCAAAGATGCCTTGGGCGATTATGTGGTTGGTGGAAAGGTTTAGCGGGAGAAAAGAAATGGAGGCATATTTTACTACCGCTTTTACCATCAATAGGAATGTATGAAAAGCACTGCCTGCGAAGTGATCAGCATCTCTGACAGGAACCTTGAGCAGCACAAATCTGATTATGAGGTAAAACAGCAGGCCCGACCAGTATGGCAGGTATACCTTACTCCTCTGCAGGATATTACTGCAGGCAATTTTGCGGAAACAGAGATCATGGAGGATGATCAGTATGGGCAGGGTCAACGTCAGTTCATAGGTGAAGAAAGCGATCACGGCAGTTGCGACAGACGATAAGTAGAGAACTCTTCTCCATTTTTTTTTTTCCTTCTTTTTCTTCTTCTTGCCAGCTGCCAGTAGATAAAGGTAAAAAGCGGCAAGAAAGAAGATGATCCCAATGATGTCAAAACTTGTGGCAATCCAGGAAATAGCTTCTACATGGATGGGGTGCACGGCGAAGAGAAGCGAGCTCATCAGGGCAAGCATGCTGACGCCCTTGCTCAACTGCAGGATGATCAAATATACTAGGATGGTGCAAGTGAGATGGATGATGATGGAAAGCAGGTGGTAGGCAAAGGCGTTGCTTTCAAAGAAATGGTATGAAACAGCGTAAGCGATACTTCTGACGGGCCGGAATACATTTTCGTGCTGTTCAGGCAGCTCACCGGCCAGCAGTTGAGGGATATTTTTCAGTTCATGGGTGGTTTTCCAATCAGGGATAAAACTATTGTCATCCCAGATAAATTCGTTATGTAAGATGTTACAGTAAACCAGAAAAGTGATTGCGAAAAGCAGTAGGACGTGCAAAATGGGACTTTTATAGATACTTTTATTCATATGCATCTTATTCACCTTCGTAACTGATAAATATTTTCTCTTATTCGCTCATCCTCTTCCATCTCAAGAGAACTCTGCCAGGCGGTGATGGCTCTTTGAGTCTGGTTCAGATAATAATATGCAGATCCTAGGGAGTCCCAGGTTTTTGCATCGGTAGGATCCAGGAGGATAGATCTGTTGAGGAACTTTGCGGCTGATTGGTATTTATTTTTGTTGAGCAATATTACGCCGATCGCTTTGTAAGCTGCTGCATGACTACTATTCAGCTGCAGTACTTCTTTGTATTCTCCAAGTGAGGCGGAATAATTCTTATCTGCCAGGTAAGCAGTAGCCAGCTGGTAATGGAGCGCGGCATTATCAGGCAGTAATTCTAGACATCTTAAGTAATGCCTAACAGCTTCTTTCGCTTTGTTCTGCTTCATATATGTTACTGCAATTTTGTAATGGGCATACAGGTGGTTTGGATCATTCTCTAATATCCTGCTGTAAAAGAAGAAGGCGCTATCATATTCTTTTTTTACCTCCAAGTAAATTTCTCCGACATTCCAATAATACTCGGTGAAAGAAGGATTAAGCTGAATGGCTCTCTTGAAATATTTCAGTGCCTGGTCGTGGTTTCCTTGCTTAAGATGGGCATAAGCCAGGTTGTTGCTGGCGAAGGCACTGTTAGGCACCTGCTGCAATGTTTTTTCCCAGAGTGATAGGTCATCGTGAAAATCTTTGTTTCTTTCATAGGTTTGATGGAAGTAGAATAGGCACAGGGAAACAAATATTATGACGGCCAGCACTTTTGTATATTTTGCCCTTGCAGATGAGCTTTCTACCAGAGGGCGGCCATATAACCAGCAGACAACATGAGACAGCAACAAGCATACCGCAAGTGAGGGGAGGTATGCATATTTCTCTGCAAACAGGAGGCCATTTGGGATAATGTTGAGCACGGGAAGCAATGAAATGAAAAACCATCCAATAAAGAAAGATAGAATCGGTCGCCTCTTCCAGTAGAAAAGGAGGAAGAAGATCGAGACAGCGATCACCAGGAGGGAGGTGATGATATCAACGTCAAAGATTGACTGGGCAATTATTGTTGAGAGCTGGTGCTCTTTTTCGTAGTATGGGAGTATCCCGCCAGATATGGTCTGGATCATACTTAGGTTGAATGGCAGGAAAGAGAAGTAGATGTATTTGATCATCACTTTGATCATGGTGATAAGATTGTAGTGGGCGCTGTCTGCAATGTAGCTGACATGCCTGACGGGTATTTCTATGATGATGAACCGTATGAAAATGTACAATGTTAGGAGGATAAGATATGCTGCCGGGAAGATTTTTTTCCAGGCAAGCTGATTGTTTCCTTTTGGTTTTTGATTTTCTGATTCTTTGAAGCACAGCCGATGGAATAAGATTATGAGCGGTAAAGTCAAGGCCAGCTCATAGGAAAGGAAAGCCAGAAGAGCTAGGAGCAATGAGAGTCCGATGAATATTTTCCTTTTCGTAACCTCTTTTTCATCCGTCGCTTTCAAGTAAAAGTAGAATGAGGCAAGGAAGAAGGCAATTCCAATTATATCATAGCTGGCGGTGATCCAGGCTATTGCTTGAGTATGGATGGGGTGCACTCCGAAAAGCAGTGAAGCCATGAGAGCAAGCATGCTTCTACGGGTCATCTGCAAAACAATCAGAAAGACGAGTATCGTACACGAAAGGTGGATAATTATCGAAAGGAGATGGTAACCAAATGGTTCGGTTCCAAAGAGGTAGTATGAAAAAACAAAAAAGGAACGTGCAACAGGTCTGTAAGTTCCCGTATGTGGTTCGGGAAGAGCACCCTGAAATATCTGTGGAATGTTCCTGAAACTCCTTATCTCTTTCCATTCAAGGATGAACGCTTCATCATCCCAAACAAAACCATTCTGAAGGATATTGGCGTAAGCCAGCGCTGTAATAAGCAGGATCAGGGCCAGTTGTATTTTTCTGTTGCGGGCGCATACTCCCTTCCCTCCGTTTGTCGAGTATGTCATCCTTCCTCCTTCATTCTCCTTTGCCACTTTTCCTCTACCCCTTTCTTCTCTCACTTCCTTCTATAACCTTTCTCCCTACTTCTCCTCACTCACTTTACTTCACCACTTCTCCTCTCTCTCTTTTTTCTACCACTTTCCCCTCTTCACTTCCCTCCACTACTTTTCTTCCCTCACTTACCCCCACTACTTTTCCTCGCCCCATCGTTTCCTGAAGAATCCGTATGTTACGTCTGATATCTTTGTCATCTCTCAACTGCAATGCTTTCTCCCAGGCAGAGGCGGCCTTGTCCGCCTGTCCTGTTTCATAGTATGCAATAGCCAGGTTGTTCCATCCTTCAAATGACGCATCGTTGATCTGTACAGCTTGCTTAAAGTAGTCAATGGAAGCAAGGTATTTGTTGTTCGACATAGTATTGAGTCCATAGAATATTAGGACATTAGCTACAAATTTCCGGCCATCCTCATTCTCGATACGTGAGGGATAGGGGTATTTGATGTTTGGAAAGTCCAGTTTGATATTCTCTACACTGATTTTGTTGATGTGTCCATAAAGGAGAACATAATATTTAGTTGAAATATTGCGGAAAGTGGTGTAAATATCTCTGCTTGGTAGATGATCCTCAATTAACCGATTTATCATCTCCTCTGTTGTTTGCAGGGCTTCGCTACGTGAAGGATATATTTTCTTGAGTGAAATATTGCTGGTAGATAGGTCGATATGCCTTTTGAAGAAGTTAACCGTCCACGGTTTTGTGATACCAAAAGTGTCCACGGCAATTCTGTCTGTGTATTTCTTTTCAGCTTCCTGAAGGTAAAGAAAGATGAAAAGGTCGTGGGTACCTTTACCGATAATGATGCTGTTGGGTGGAGCGCTTTCCAGGATGTTCTTTCCGTAGTGATATGCAGAGTAATCCTTTGAAAGATCATTATCCCCATAATTTGTGATGAATAGGGAGAAGATGATCGTTACAGCTAAGAGAGCAGCAAAGACCACGACTGTTTTATGCCTGGAAGCAGGGTGGCTGTTTTTCTGAGTAGCAGTCTTCCTGGAAACTCCAAGAATTAATTTTAACAATATCCCTGTCAGGAGTACCAGCACGATTATTATTGGCATAAAGAAAGCACCGCTGTCCGTGTCGTAGTTCAATGCGAAGGTGGCTAGTGGTATGATGGTCAGACCCAGAAAACAGGGAAGGATCATGTTCTTCCTGTAGGTTCTTCTGACCAGCCAGATGATGCTGGCAAGAGGAGGTACAAAATATGCGAGACTCAGCGTTCTTGAGAAGCTGGCCAGGAAATTATTTAGGTTGTAGGAGAAGTTTTTTGTGGTGACAAAACCAGTTCCAGTGTATTCTGCCCCTCTGATATGGTTTACCCAGTCAGTCAGGTTGCTGATCTCTCCCCAATTCCAAAGGGGATGCATAGCGCTTCTGACTAAAAGGTACGATTGGGGCATGAGTCCTAACAGAAAGAAAGTGAGGCAGAATAGGATCACCTTTGGGCGCAGGACTTCTGTATTAAATCTGATTGAAAGAATCCTGGGCTGCGAGTTTACTAGGATAAAGTATAGGAAAGCGGGAAACAGAATGACAGTAGTCATGTGGTTAGTGAGGGTCAACCCGTAGCTGAGACAGAACAAGTACAGCCACTTGTTGGCCCTTTTTCCATTCTCCTTTTTTCCTTGCCTCCAATGGAAAAGTAGCAGCAGGTTAAGGATAACCAGAAGAGCACTAAGTGTATGTACCTCTGCGATCACTGCCTGCGACCAGAATGTGTAGGAAAAAGCCAGGATCAATGATGAAACAAGGCTAATCCAGCGGTTTCTGGTAAGTTTTAGGCATAGGAAGAATAATAACATCACTGCAAGAGAAGCAAAAAATGCGGACATCAGGTTGACCCGGAAGGCAACTGACCCAAATGGCAGATAGGTAAACAGGTGCCCAAGCATGGTGTAGGTGGGATATCCTGTCGGATGAGTGATTCCCAAGGTGTAGGCAGCGGTGATGAATTCTCCTGAATCACCCCAGTGGACGGTTGGGCAGAGAGTTCTAAGGTAGGTAAAGAAACTGATCAAACCAGCAATTATTCCTATGAGATAGTTTTTGGTTTTCATATTCACTTTTTGGCAGGAAGTGTACGATCAGAGGCAATGTTAGCTGAGATTATCCTCAGGTTATCGGCTACCAACGGGCTGTTGGGATCATACTTTACTGCCTTTTTCATGTATACAATGGCCATCCTGGTTTCGTTCTGTTGAAAGTAAGCTGCTGCCAGGTTACTGAGTATGCCTGCGTTCCCGGGAGCTAGTTTATCTGCTTTTTTGTAATGACGAATGGCCTCACTGTGTTCTCCCATACGGTTGTAGGCGTTACCTATATTATTGTGAGCGGCAGCGCTGTCGGGATAGAGTGTGACGACTTTACTGAAATATGAGACTGCAATAGAATAGTTATCTGCATTAAGATGTACCTGACCTAAATTTGTATTTGCGTTATAGTCATCTGGATTCTGCTGCAGTGTTCTTGACCAAAGAGTATAGTCGCTATTCCACTCCTGGTTACGGGCAATAGTCTGGAAAGCAAAAAGTGCTACCACGATGAATAATATTGCTACAGCAACAATTCTTATTACTTTCCTTACCTTATGGTTCAGGTGGGTCTCTCTGAGCAATTCTTTTTGTGTAATTATTTGGTGAACAACTGATGACATCAAATAGCAAAAGGCGATGGACGGGATGTAAAGGTACCGCTCTGCTATGATTGCCTGAAATGGAACAATATTTGAGATGGGTAGGAGGGTGATAAAGAACCACCCCATCCAAAAGGCCGAGTTGGGAAATCTTTTCCTGATAAATAATGGAAGTATGGCTAGAGTAAGGACAATCAGTAGAGGAATGAAAAAACCCGGTTTCAGAAATGATACAGAGTGGATCATTGCAGGAGTTATCAATCCTTTTGCACAGGGTATGGTTTGATAGCAAAGAGGTGAAACACTAAGGTTAAGTGGAAATATTGTAAGCAGGATGTATTTTAGAAATCCAGGTCCAATAGTCAACAATAGAATCTTAAAATAAAATGCGTCTTCAGGATATGTTCCTCTGGTGATAATTCCAAGTATGACAAATCTGAACAAGAAGTAGGCCAACAGGCAGGAAAAGTAAGGCAAGTAAAATCTGAATCTAACACGCCAATTGTCAGCACTTATTTTTTGGTAACAGAATTCGTAGAGAACGATCAAAAGAGGTAAAGTAAGAGTAAGCTCGTAGGTCAGGAAAGCGATAATCGCAGCGATGATGGAGAAGGAATAAATGTATTTTCTTCTTCTACTTGTTCTATCCTCTGACCTTTTTTTTTGATATTTTAAGTACAACAGGAATGAAATGAGAAAGAATAGCACCCCGATTCCTTCAAAACTCGCCGACATGAAAGTGACGGCTTCTGTATGGATGGGGTGGACGCCAAATAGCAATGATGTCATAAATGCAAGCAGGGCCTTGCCCGTCATCTGTTTTACAATCAAATAGACCAGAATTGTGCAGGTCAGGTGAATGAAAACTGACAGTAGATGGTAGTACAAAGGGTTGTACCCAAAGAGGGAGTTGGCAATCCCATAGGCGATACTGACCAGCGGCCGATAACGGCCCTCGTGCCGGGGCGGATTCTCGCCTGCCAGCAGCTCGGTAATATCCTGCCAATCCCTTATCTCCGGCCATCCCAGAAATGTTGTGGAGTCGTCCCAGACAAATCCGTTACCCAGTATGTTAACATAGGCAAGATAAGTGACTAGTATTATGAGTAAGAGATGCATTTTCCTGTCTTTGAGGAGATTATTCATCCTGGCCATTCTTTCTGTATCCCTGCAGCTTCTGCAGATTTTCTCTTATCTGTTCGTCATCTTCAATCTGCAGTGCTTTTTCCCAGGCTGTAATTGCTTTTTCCGTCTGATTTAGTTCATAGTGAGCTGCTCCCAGCAATTCCCAAGCATTGGCATTCTTTTGGTTCAAAGATAGTGACTTCGTTAAATACTTCACTGCCAACTTGTATCTCTTTTCCTGAATAAATATCGCTCCGATCGCTTTGTAGGATGGGGCATGTTTTTCATTTAGTTGTAACGTTCTTCGGAATTCGGCAAGGGCCGCTCTATGCTTGCCAAGCAGGAGGTAACAGGCACCTAGCTTATAATAGAGCTTATGGGAACCAGAACTGAACTTGAGGGCGTTCTGATAGTGCTCGATGGCCAGAGTAGGCTGGCTTTGTTGGAAGTAGACTTCAGCAATTTCAAAATGGAATTGTGTGATATTGGGGTGTGATTCCATGCCTTTAAGGAAGTACGTTATTGACTTGTTGATGTCTTTGATCTTTGAGTATACTCTCCCCAGGTTTATGTACGGAAGTGGGTAGTCATCCTTTCTCTGCAGGGCTTTGTTGAAATACATGGTCGCTTCTTCATATTTTCCCTGATCCATATAGACAGTCCCTAAGTTATTGATTATATGGGGGCAGTCGGGAGATTGCTTGAAGGATTCTTTCCATAAAGTCTCTTCATTCTTCCAGTCGTTATTGCGGTCATATGTCTGGCAGGTATAGAACAGGAATAACGAAGTAAAGAGAAAGATGGCGGTAATTTTGAGACATTTAGGATGGTTGAGACCATGGAGTTTACTGATCAGATGAGCAACAAGAAGACATGCAGCAAACGAAGAGATGTAAAGGTACCTCTCAGCCATGATCGTTCCAAAAGGGAAGAGTAAGTTGGAGACTGGGAGAAGGCCGATGAAGAACCAACCGATGGAGAAGGAGACCAAGGGCCGTCTTCTGAATAGTGCCACTGCTACTGACAAAACTGCAACCAGCAGCAGAACTGCACTGATCACAGGCAAGTCAAATAGCGACTGGGCAAGGATGATGGACTCATTGTTTTCAAGGACATGGAGAGTCATGATGCCATTTGGAAGGATGTGGTTTATGCTGGGGTTGATGGGTAGGATACCAATCAGTAAGTATTTAGCAAAGGCCTTCACCATGGTAAGGGCAGTAAGGTACAGGCTGTCAGTGAAGTATCCACTACGAGTAGGGGTATTTAGTACAAAAAAGCGGATGGAAAGGTAGATGCCGGCAAAGGCAAAATAGGGGATATGTCTCATGAGACCTTTCCTGGTAATCAAGCCAAAGCGCTTGTGACTGGTGAAGTCAAACAATAAAAGCAGGAAAGGCAGTGTCAAAGTCATCTCATAGGTGAAGAAAGCCATAGCTGCGCACAGTATTGATAGGAAGTACGCTCCTTGGAGATATCTCTTGCTGTTACCGTTACTTTTTTGGCGGCTGAGAAGATAGAAATAGAAAGCTGCAAAGAAAAACACTACGCCGATGATATCAAAACTTGAAGTGATGAATGTTATCGCTTCGGTGTGGATAGGATGAACTCCGAAAAGCAGTGAAGTTATCAAAGCAAGCATATTTTTCTTGGTGAGCTGCAGGGCAATCAAGTACACCAGGCAAGTGCAGAGCAGATGGACAAGAAGCGACTGAAGGTGATACCCAAAAGGATCAGTGCCGAATAGATGGTAAGAGGTTGTATAGAAAATACTTCTGATCGGTCTGTAACCACCTCCGTGTCCCTCCGGAAGGGAGCCTATCAATAGATCAGGAATATTCTGGAAATCTTTTATCTGTTTCCAATCTACAAAGAAGCGCTCGTCATCCCAGACAAATTCGTTCTGGAAGATATTCGAGTAGGCCATAATAGTGACTAGGATTATCAATAAGAGTTGTACTTTGTTTTTTTTCGTAAGTTTGAGCATTTTATTATTCTTGTGCGTTTTTTTGGAGCAACATGAGATTCTGTTCGATCTGTGGGTTATATTCGATCTCCAGTGCTTTTTCCCAAGCGGACGTAACTTTCTCAGTTTGGTTCAGATGGTAGAAAGCCATGCCCAGTGATTCCCAGGCGTCAGCGTTTCCCGGATTTAACTTTATGGACTTCTCCAAATATTTCACCGCCAATTGGTAGTCTCCCCTCTCAATTAGTATCACTCCCACCGCTTTATACGACGGAGAATGCCGGTCATTTATCTCTAGCGTCCTTTTGAATTCAGCAACTGCTGCTGTGTGGTTGCCAAGCAGGAAGTAGCAGGTGCCCAGCTTATAGTGTATTGTATGGGCATCGGATTTGGCAACGGATTTCAGGATAGCCTGATAATGTCCAATGGCCAAGTGGAGTTGGTTCTGATGGAGATAAACCTCAGCAATACCATAGTGGATTTGGGTGGCGTTTGGATTGTATTCCAACCCTTCTTTAAAATACCTGATGCTACTATTATAATCCTTTTCTTCCAGGTAAAGTATCCCTATATTCAGGTAGGGAAGAGGAGCATCTTTCTTAAGGAGAAGTGAATTATGAAAATGCTTCAGAGCTTCTTTGTGTCTCCCCTGTTGTAGATAGACGGCTCCTAGATTGTTGTTTATCCTGGGGCAGTTGGGTACCTGCTGGAAGGACTTTGTCCATAACGTTTCTTCATTCTTCCAATCACTATTACGGTGGTAAGTCTGGATGGAATAAAAACATAGCAAGAAAACCAAAAAAATGATTACTACGGGTTTTATTAACCTTCTGTAAGCCCCTCTACTTCCGCAGTTATAGATTCTGAAAGCAAGCGAGGACAACAAGAAACAGAAGGCAAATGAAGGAAGGTACATATATTTCTCAGCTAGTATTACTCCGTGCGGGAAGACGAGGTTGGAAAATGGGAGAAATGTAATTAAGAACCAACCTAAGCAGAAAGATATTTCAGGCATTTTCTTGATGAACTTTGCAGCTGCGTAAAATATACCAAAAAAAAGAAGTATGGATAAGACAACAGCAGGATCAAAAATCGATTGCGATAAGAATGCTGCAGGTTTATTTACTGCATAAGCGCTCAATGTAAGTATGTTTGTGGGGAGCACGTGTTCGATGCCGATATTTATTGGGAAGAGCAGGATGAGCAGATACTTTGTAAATGCTTTCAGCATCGTCAGCGAGGTATGGTAGAAGCTTCCAGCAAAGTATCCTCCTCGACTTCCAACCTCGACTACGACAAACCTGATGGTCAAATATATTATCGCAGCCAGGAAGTAGGGGAGATGTACTTTTACTTTAGACCACAGATTGAGACCGGTTTGTCTTCCAAAACAAGATTGATGTAAGACAAGCAGGAAAGGCAACGTTAGTGTCAGTTCATAGGTGAAGAAAGCAATAGCTGCACATAGTATTGATATGAAGTAGGCTACTCGGTAGTGTGCTATATGGTCTGGGTTGCCTTTCTGCTGGCTGAGGAGATAGAAATGAAAAGCTGCAAAGAAAAAAGTCATACCAATAATATCAAAGCTGGTAGTGATGAAAGTGATCGCTTCAGTATGAACTGGGTGTGCTCCAAAGAGCAGCGAAGTAATCAAAGCAACCATGTTTTTCTTTGTAATTCTCAGTACGATGAGATAGATTAGTATGGTGCAGAGCAAATGGACGGAAATTGACAGCAGGTGGTATCCAAATGGATCAGTACCAAAAAGTTGGTAAGAGAGAGCATAGGACACGCTTCTGATGGGCCTATAGACATCTCTGTGCTCAGGTGGAAGGTCTCCCATCAGCAAGTTTGGGATGTTTCTTAGATCTTGAATCTCTTCCCAACTGACGATAAAATGTGGATCATCCCAGACAAACTCATTCTGAAAAATATTTGAATAGGAGAAAGCAGTGACCAGGACTATGAGTAGGAGATGCAACCGGGGATCATAAATGTATTTGCTTATTCTGCACATCTTATCTTGTTCTTTTCTATTGGTATGGTTCAGGTGCCTGTGCTGAGGTCTATGTCGGTCATGACAAAATCAACATTGTTATACAACAGTCTTGTTATTTTTTCTTTGTCGTTAACAGTATAAACATGTATTTTGAACCCGATTTCCTTAAGGCTCTTCACTAAATCAGAATTTAGGTTGTCATAGTTGAAATCCAGGCTGGTAATTCCCTGCTTCCGCACTTCTTTAAGCAAAGTTGAATTCAGGAAGAAGGCCGGGTTCTCATTCCAATAAATCAGTTTCAACTTTGGGTTGATCTTGTTAATGCGAACTAGCTGTCTGATGTCTTGTGATTCAACATATACATATTCAGTTAGTCCATATCTCTCTATGAGATTTACCAAGTCTTCGGTGAATGTTAAAGGTAGACAACCAAAATCTTTTATGTCAAGGTGATAACTGAAATTGCTGCCAAAATGGGAAAAGACAGTCTCAAGAAGGGGAATGTGCTGATCACTTGCCGTCCCGTTGGGAAATCTCACTTTGTAATGAGACATTTTGTCTGTGGTGGCCTGGCATACTTTTCCTTTTCCGTCACTTTTCCTTTCAAACACTGGGTCATGGAAGACAACAATATTTCCATCGCTCAGTGTTGTTATGTCAATCTCTACCTGGCCAAATCCAGCCTCTCCAGCCTTTCCAATCGAAAGGATGGTGTTTTCAGGATATTTTGATGAAAGACCACGATGAGCAAAGAGCTTCTTCAAGATGAATTCCTTTTTGTATCTCCAGCAGAGGTGCTTAAATAGGAATTCGCTGAATTGGACGTCCGTACTCACTGTAGGATATTGCTCATTTGGATCATCATTTAGATCAAAATGTGATGTGGTCTTCTTTTTGAAAGAATAAACATATTTCTGGTTCTTATCATTGACCACAAAAAAACCTTCGTCATAAGGTTGAATCATAACGTGACAGTTTTCATATTTATCAGCATATCCATGATGGCTTTCATTAAGAGTAAAAGAAAATGAATTCTGGTGATATTCGTTGCTTAGCAAGCTCATTATCGTTGGCATGATGTCTGAGTGACTGTATTTGTTGTTGATGACTTCTCCCCGAAGAAAATCTTTGCCTGCTGGAGGGATCACTGACAGCACTGTCAGGAAATTCTCTTCAAAAGCTTCTTCCTCATTCCAGTAATTGCCACGATGACCAACTGGGAACGGATGATCACCGAGGATAAATAAATAGCTGTTATTTGCATATTTTTTATTGTATTCTGACATGAAGATCTGCAGAAAATGATCTTGTACCAGGAGCGAGTTTAGATAGTCATTATAATATTTCTGACGAGGCTTGAAATAATAGATACTTTCAAACTGGGGATGTGCTGGAAAAGGATAATGGTGGGACAGAACGCTGATAAAAACAAAAAGCTTTTCTTTCTTGATGTGCCTCTTCTGCAAATAGTCAAACATCTTTGGATACACAAGATTATCATGAACGCCCCAATCTCCCATGGGGACAGACAAGTTAAGAAATTCTTCATGTAGGACTTCCTGGAAGCCGATCTTTTCCATGAACGGTTCTGTGTTGGCGAATGCAAGACTTCCGCCGCTGAAGTAATACGTGGAATAGTAATTCTCTTTGAGTAGCTGTGGCAGACATTTGAAATCCAGTTCATCAAGGCGGTATGAATAGGGATCCCTGAAATTGTCGTAGATCCCGCAGAGTATGTTCTCATGGGCTCTTATTGTCTGGATGCTGTTGGCATAGAATCCGGGGAAGAGTATTCCCTTTTTTGAAATGTTGTAAAGATTTGGCATAAATACACCTTCGTAGTGTTCTCCAGCAGCCGTCGTAAAGTTGATGATAAAGTCAAGAGCATTCACAGACTCCAGCTGTAGGATAAAAATGTTATTTTTTGAATCTGTGATAAACTCAATATTTGCCTTCTCTTCAAAATCGGAAAATAGCATGCCCCTTTGCTTATTCTTGAAGATGAATTCCGTAGAGATCCCTGCAACGGGTCCTGTCAATGGGCCTAGGTTGAATAAGAGCAGCGCGATAATTATTGAAGTAATGAGCGCGATCCGCCAATCTGCCAGCAGCCGGGTGCCTTTCTTTCTTTTTATGATCGTCTTCATGTAGTACTTGAGCAGTGTGCTAACAAAAAAGAACAGCCCTATAAGCAAGGTCAGCAGAAGTATAAATGAGGGCCAACCTAAAGAATTCACAGCGGTAACTACTGAACTGAAGCCGTGATCCAAAATGAACTGCAAATCAGGTGTGTTACCTGTACCAAAGAGATAGATCAAAGGTAAGTAGCTTACTATGATATAGAAAGAATAGGTATTTTCAATAGCTCGCTCCAGTAGAAACCATTTCTTCAGCCTGAGATGTGAACAGAGGATAGTTACACCAATAAGAAGGAGAATATGGCTGAAGAGAGCGAAAGCTCCTATCATCATGTCATCTCTTAACACTGGTTCCAGAGAGGGGACGATTAAAACCAGCAGAGCTAGAGCAACATACAAAATCCTCTTTTTCATAAGGAACTTCCTCATATTCATCGTTGTGGGAATTGTTTTTAAAAAAATATGTCTAGTATGAAATACATTTTCTTTTCTCCAGTTTGGATAATTACTCCCTATCAGTAAATTATTTGATCAATCTGTCTACAAACTTACCAATTAGTTTTTACATGAATCATAGTATGGTCTGGAGTGAAGATATCCTTAAATAGCAATGCAATAGCTGTTTTGTGATGGCTCGATGTGGTCGGATATTAGGAATTTTTGCAAACATCAATATTCAGTATGTCTTGATCTTCCTTCTGTCTTTTGTCATAAGCTTTTACCTACAGTTTGCCAGCCCGGAAATTATTGGTCCGGATGGTTACTACCATATCAAACAGGCCCATCTGCTCAGGACAGAAGGTGTCTCTAAGAGTTTCCCATGGATGCAGTATAGCTATCTGGGGGAGAACTACAATGATATGCATTTTTTGTACCATGTTTTTTTAACACCCTTCACTTATATGGATCTGACTGTCGGGGCGAAATTATCAGTAGTCCTCATCTTCGCATTCGTTGTTACGGTATTCTTCTGGCTACTGAAAAAATGGAAAATAAGGATGGCCTGGTTGTGGGTTGTCTTGCTGTTGATTTCGTGCCCTCGTTTTCTGTTCAGGTTAAGTTTACCTAAAGCGCAAGGTTTTTCTTTGATTTTCCTATTTATGGGTCTTTACCTGATCTCAAGGAAAAAATATCCTCTGCTTTTTCTTCTGGCGATGGCCTATTCACTTCTTTATACCGCTTTCCCCTTACTCTTGATTACCTGTATCTTCTATTCTGGAGCAGAATATTTTAGAACAAAGAATCTGGACTGGAAAATGTTGGTCAGTTGCTTCTCGGGAATTATCTCAGGGTTATTGATACATCCATATTTTCCAAATAATTTTAAGATATATTTCACGGAAATATTTCTCTCATTGACAATGCCTAACCATACCATGATGGGTTTGGAATTTTTCCCATTCTCCTCGGCCGAGTTCTTTGTAAACCTATGGATGGTAATTGTCTTGTCTATGTTTGCATTATATTTCTATGCTACCGGGAGTAAAGATGCAAAGTCTTCAACCCTGCTGTTGTTGTGGCTTTTCTTTTTGGTACTAACAGTTCGTGCTAGGAAGTTCGCTGAATATTGGGTGCCTTTCTCGGTACTTTTTTGCGCTCTGGTAAGCAGCACTTTCCTTGGCAGGATATCAGATAAGGTGAGAAAGATTGGCAGTAGGAAAAAAGTATTGTTGTTCCTGTTGATATTCTTTTTGCTGTTGCTGTGGGGTGTTACGACGTTGGCTGGAGCAAGGCAGGTGGTTCAGGCTGATCATGTCAGGGGAGCCAGCTCGTCACTCAAACCATGTGCATTATGGCTCGTTGATAATTCTCGTCCGGGGGAGATAGTCTATGCGCAATGGTATGAGTTCGGGCCGCTTTTTTTACACAATTCACAGAACTATTACGTAAACGGTCTTGGATCAAATTATTTGTATGTATATAATAAGACTCTCTTCGAAAAAACTTTGCCAAATGAGTTCCTTCAGGATCCGGCAGCAGTCCTAGAAGCATTTAATTCAAGGTGGGTGGTGATTTCTAAATACAATCCCGGCCTGTTAAACGCTGTCATAAGCGACGAACGTTTCACGATGGAATTTAACAGCACGCAAGGGTGTCATGTTTTCAGGTTGACTGATAGACACTAGCTCTGATTCTTAGTATTGTTGAGATGGTGGTATGTCTGTTCAAGAAGCTGCTGGGCAACCGGACGGTTCGGCCGTAATTGCAGCGATTTTGAGAGTAGTCTGATGGCATTCTGGAAATCTCCTTGAATAAACAGGATGCCCCCCATACCCTCGTAAGCCGCAGCAAATTTGTTATCATGCTGCACTGTTATCTTAAACTGAGTAAATGATTCAGTATATCTTCCCTTATGGAAATATGCTTCACCCAGTCTGAGATGGTACAAAGAAACTTGAGGTGCTAGCTCTATGGCTCGGCTGTAATGCGGGATCGCATCATTAGCATTGTTCTTTGACATGTAAAGTCTGGCAAGCTGGTAATGCAGCACGGGTGAGTTGGGCTGCTCAGCCAGGGCTTCCTGATAGTACTTCAATGATTGTTGATACCCTTTTCTATTGGGATAGATAGAATCCATGGCGGAATATGCTCGGATGAGGATGGGGTTGCATTCGGCAGATTTTTGATAGTACTTCATGGATTTTTCATATTCGCCTTGTCTTTGAAGAGCAAATCCCAAAAAGTAATTTGCGTAAGCGCTGTTCGGCACAAGTTCGACTGTTTTCTTGTAGAAAATTTCTTCATTTCTCCAATCACCGTTGCGCTCAATCGTCTTGAAAGTAAAGAATGAGAATATAAAAATGAATAGGATCAAAGCAGTCATTGCATAGGTATATCTCCTCCTCTTTTTTTGAGAGAGGCGATAGATGTTCTTTATCACCAGGGAGATCAGAAAACATCCGGCTAACGAGGAGATGTAAGCATATCTCTCGCAAATGATGACGATGTTTGGGATGATGTTAAGCACCGGGAGCAGTGAAATGAAGAACCAACCGACAAAGAAGAATACAAAAAGCTGCTTCTTTCTGTAGAATATGGTCAGGGAGATCAGCACAGTGAGCAGCAGCAGAGATGCAAGTATACTGAAGTCAAAAATTGATTGGGAAAGGATAATGTTTATTTGCCTCTCGGCAAAGTGCATAGAAAGAATTCCTCCTGGAAGCTCCTGATTTATGTTGAGAGTAGTGGGAAACAAAATGAGGGTGATGTACTTAACTATTGCCTTGCTCATGGTGAGGAAAGTGTGGTAAGGGCTGTTGGCAAAAAACTCCCCCCTGGCCATTATTTTGATAGTGGAAAGTCTCGCCAACATATATGCTCCTCCTCCAAGGAAATAGAGTAAGTAGATCCTGCCTTTTCTCCAGATATTTGACCAGTTTAACCCTGCGAAGCAATAATCATATAGGATGATCAACAGGGGCAGAGTGAGAGAGATCTCATTTGCGAAGTAACCAATAGAAGCGGAGAGGATGGACAAGGAATAGAGAACCCTCTTATTAGTCTCCCTTTCCCGCGCTGCCAATAGATATAGATAGAATGCTGCAAAGAAGAAAAATATTCCAATCGCGTCCATGCTGGCAGTGATCCAGGTCACTGCTTCCACATGGATGGGATGAACTCCGAAAAGCAATGAAGTCATGAAAGAAAGCAGGCTTCTACCCGTCATCTGGAGAATTATCAAGTACACCAGTATGGTACAAGCCAAATGGAAAAATATTGCCTGAAGGTGATAACCCAACGGGTTCCAGCCAAATACCTGGAAGGAAAGGTTAAAGAAAACGTTCTTCAAAGGTCGATAGCCAACATGACCGTGAGGAAGATCTCCCTGGAAGAGACCGAGGATATTCTTGGGATTTTCAACACCTTCCCATTGCATAAATTGGTAATCATCCAAAAAAAAGTCATTTTGCAGTATGTTAGCATAGGCTAACCAGGTGATGATAATTATCAGTAATAGCTGAATTTTCTTATCCTTGATGATATTGATATAATCTTTCATCTGTATTCTCTCATCTGTATTTTCTTCCTACTGAGGCCCTTGCATAGAAAGCCTTCGCTTTGACGTAATTACCATGTTTCTTATGTTTCCGGGCCGACTGTATCAGCATACTTTCAAAATTTTGATCGAGTGAGATGGCTTTCTTGACGGATATTGCAGCTAGAGATGACCTGCCTTGTAGATGATACACAAAAGCCAGGTTCAGATGATAATACGCATTGGTGTCGTCCAGTTCAATCGCCTTCCTATAAAAAGTTATGGAATGATTGTACTCTTTCCTTAATTCATAGACATATCCCATGTGGATGTATGCAATGTCACTGTCAGGATCCATTTCAATCGTCTTCTCCAGCACTTCTTCAGCTTTCTTCAGCTGATGCGTATCGATGTAAGAACTTGCTAGAGAGATGTAGGGCTTAGTGTATTGTGGATTGAGCCGGATGGCCTTTTGTAGATGGGGGATTCCCTGTTCTGGTTTTCCTAACTGAAGGTAAGCTTCCCCTAGATTGTGAGCAGCCGTCAAGCTTTCGGGAGTCTGCTGGGCAGTCTTGGACCAGAGGGAAAAGCTGTCTTGCCAGTCATTGTTCCGCTGGTGGGTCTGGAATGAATAGAACAGGAACAACGATGCGAAGAGAAGGATGACAGCAATCTTGATGTATCTGGAAAATCTAAAGCGATAAGATCTAAAGCAATAGAGCTTGTAGAGCAGGAAGGAGATCATGAAACATGCAGCAAAAGAGGAGATATAGAGATACTTCTCTGCCATGATCGTCCCAAAAGGAAAGAAAAGGTTGGAAACTGGCAGAAGGCAGATAAAGAACCAGCCGATAGAGAAAGAGATTAAAGGTCGTGTCCTGAACAGCCTTAAGGCCGTAAAAAATAATGTCAGGAGTAATAATGTGGCTATGATTATCGGTGGATCAGACAGCGACTGAGCCAGAAATACCCCTACCACGTTCTCGGAAACCTTGGTTGTGAGTATGTTTCCAGGAATGATATGGTTTACGGTAAGGTTAAGAGGAATGATGCTGATCAACAGATATTTGATAATAACTTTCACCATCGTTAATGCTGTCAGATAGAAGCTGTCGGCAAAGTATCCACTACGTGCAGGGGTATCTGTCACAAAAAAACGGATGAAGAGATATATGCCGGCAAATGCAAAATACGGAATGCACTTCAGGTGACCTTTCCTGATAACCCAACTAAAGCGCTTATGACGGATAAGCTCATACAATATGAGTAGAAAAGGCAAAGTAAGAGTCAGTTCATAAGTGAAGAAGGCAATAGCTGCGCACAGAATTGACAGGAAGTATGCTCCTGAGAGGTATGCCTTGCTGTTACCGTTACTTTTTTGCCGGCTGATAAGATAGAAGTAGAAAGCTGCAAAGAAAAAGACCACGCCTATGATATCAAAACTTGTGGTGATGAAGGTAATCGCTTCAGTATGTATTGGATGTACTCCGAAGAGCAACGAGGTCATCAAAGCAAGTATGCTTTTCTGGGTCATTTTCAGTATGATGAGGTAGATTAGGATGGTGCAGAGCAAGTGGATTGTTATTGACTGGAGATGATAACCAAGGGGGTTGGTCCCAAAAAGGTGGTAGGAGGTGGCATAGGATACACTTCTGATCGGTCTGTAAACTCCTCCCTGTCCTGGTGGGAGCTCTCCCTTAAGTAAATCAGGGGCATTTCCAAAGTCTCTAATCTGTTCCCAGCTGACAATGAAGTAATTGTCATCCCAGACAAACTCATTATCCAGGATGTTGGAATAAGCAAGATAAGTAACAAAAACTATGAGTAAGAGCTGGATTGTCCTATGCTTTATTATTTTCTTAAGAGAGAGCATTTTGTTAGTCCACATAGCATGTTTATTTCTTTTTCCTGAATCACAATCTTATCGAATGTTACGCTGGTAAGCCTATGTTGTTCCCTTCTTCGCATCTCTTCCCATTGTTGAGCGGCTTTTTGATGATCTCCGGTTCTGGAATAGGCATTTCCTAGAGTATAATGCAAGTATTCATTTTGTCTATTGAAATTTAATGTTCTGATTAGGTGTTTGATTGCCTGTCTTGACAAGTTTCGCTGCAGATAGATGCTTCCTAAGATGTACTCTCTCATCATTGGGTTGTTGCCCTGGTTGAGGGAATCAACAAACCGGGATACATTCTCTTCTGAGGGGTTGAGCTCGTTCAAACAGTGGTACGGATGGGGTAGCAAGGGATTTCTTAGAGTGGTGAAAGAGAGGTGTTTGACCGCTTTGACATAATTTCCTTCCGAGATGAAGACTTTGCCTAAGCGGTAATTGACAAATACACTTTTTGGGGCATTTTGGAACTCCTTTAGCATTATGGTCCGTTCATTTTTCCAGTCTTTGTTACGCTCATGCGTCTGATAGCCATAGAACAATAAGAAACAAACGAATAGCAAAGAAGCAGCAATCTTGATTTGTTTTTGGTAATTTCTATACTTCAAATTGTAGAGCCGATATATTAACGATGATATTAAAAAACAAATCGTAAGACAGGCAACGTAGGCATATCTCTCTTTGAGGATGACTTGACTAGGGATGAAATGAAGGACGGGCAGCAGTGAAATGAAGAACCATCCGGTGAAAAATGAAAATAGTGGATATCTCTGTCGGTAGAACACGGCTGCCAGGATAAATGTGGCGATGATCAGCAGAGGGACCAATATATTGATGTCAAAGATTGACTGAGCAAGTATGTTCTCAGTCTGCAATTCCCATCTGTGCATAGTTAGTATCCCGCCTGGTAGCATATGGTTGTAACTCAGGTGGACGGGAAATACGGAGACGTATATGTACCTGAAGACTGCTTTGATTACAGTGAGGAAAGTATGGTAGGCGCTTCCTGCAAAGTATGTGATATCACGGTTAGGGATCTTTAAAATCAGGAACCTGATGATGAAATAGGATCCAACAGAGAGGAAATATGGAATGTAGGCTTTGCATGATCTGAGGATGTTTCGTCTGTGAGAACTCCAGAAACAGAAATCAAAAAAGATAAGTATCAGGGGCAGGGTGAGAGTCAGTTCATAACTAAAGAAAGCGATTGTGGCGGCAGTAAGAGACAAGAGGTAATATATGGTGGATTTGTTTTTCTTGTGCTTCAGAGTTCCTTCTTCTTCTTCAGACAATTCCCTGTATAAAAGGTAGAAGTAGAAAGCAGTCAGAAAAAAGATCATTCCGATCATATCAATGCTGGCGGTGATCCAGGTTATTGCTTCAGTATGTATGGGATGTACCCCAAAGAGCAGGGAGGTCATGAAAGCGAGCAGGCTCTTTTTAGTGAGCTGCCTAACGATTAAGTATACTAAAATGGTACAGAGCAGATGGATAAAGATGGACTGGATGTGGTAGCCTACTGGATTAGTGCCAAAGAGATTGTATGAACCAGCAAAAATGATGCTTCTTATTGGTCGATAACCCCCTGAATGCTGTCCTGGCAGGCTGCCCTGTATTAATTCATTGATGTCAAAAGAGCTGGCTGCCGGCCATCTGAACAGGAAAGTAGAGTCATCCATGACGAAATCGTTGTGAAGAATGTTGGAATAAGCAAGCCATGTGATAAGAATTATTAAACATAGCTGTACTCTCTTGTCCTTGGCTGCATCAACAAGAACACGAATGACCTTATTTATTCCTCCATTGTTTCTCATCTCCTAAATACCAACAATTTACTCCCTGTGAAATTGACCATGTAGGCAACAGTAATTGCAAGTACCTGGGCAAAGATGTACCATACGCCTAGCCATTCTACAAATAGGTACAATGCAGTGAGATTTACAACTAGAGCAAGCATACTGAACAGAAAGAATAATCCATACTGCTTGGCCACCTTCCTCTTTGAATCGCCAACAAATGCTTCGCCAAATGTCCATATCTTGTTTACGATGTAATTGTGGGTTGCGGAAATGACAAAGGCTATTGACGCCGAGATGAGGTAGTAAAGTCCCATGAATTCAGTCAGGCCGTAGAGGATAGCAAGATTGAGCAGTGTCCCTGATGCACCAACGATTCCATATTGGATGAACTGCACGGTCCTGGTCCATTTGTATCTGCAGTATCCCGCCAGATTGTAAAGATAAAGGTAGTACTCTTTAATACCTGCCTTACTCTTTCCTTTCATGCGGTCCCTAAATGTGTATGGGACTTCTTTGACAATCTTCCAGTTAGCTTTCATCAACAGTTCCAACCCAATTTTGAAACCTTTGGCATTGAAATCATTGTCCAGCAGACATTTCTTGCGTATCATAAATAATCCAGACATCGGGTCATGTGCTTTTGTAAATGGTCTAGCCAGGAGAGTTGCTCCTTTTGATACAATTTTCCTGTATGTTTTCCAACCGACAATCCCTCCTCCTTTGATATAGCGGCTACCAATCACAAAATCAGGAGTTTTGTTTTCTTTAGGGATAATTGTATTTATCGCTTTATACATCTTGGCAATAGCTTCGGGAGGATGGCTCATGTCGGCGTCCATCACTGCGAGAATATCTCCTTTGGCCATGGCAAAGCCATCTAGCACGGCAGAAGAAAGACCAAGCTTACCGCTTCGCCGGAGCAGCTTTAGGCCCTCGTATTTTTTCTTCATGCTCTCAACTACGTCAGCAGTACCATCAGGAGAATTGTCATCAACGATAATCACTTCTGCTTTTATCCCATCCTCTCGGAAAATGGCAAATAACTTCTCCAATAGGGTAGGGATGTTATTCTTTTCATTATAGGTAGGAATAACCAGTGAAAGCATTGGCCAGAAAAGCATAGAAGCATTTAAATTAATATCTCTGCTAAAACGTTTATTTCGCATTGACACTATTGGTGGATAGTTGAGTATGGTGTATGATTCTTCTTAGAGTTTGCATTGCAGAATGTTCCAAAGATCATCAGAGAAACAACCTTTGCGCCATTTGTTAGTTCGTACAACGGGCTCTTTGTCCCACGGTTTTGCCCTGTACATATTGACAATGACTATTCCATCATATCTGCCAGTTGAAGCATTTTTTGGGACTTTAACTGAGGCACCAATTATTCGGTTACCGCGTGCTTCAATCAGGGTGTTGGTTGGAGGATCAAAACGGAACCAGTTGATGGTTTCGGCTCCCTGATGGGAACCTACCAGAAATTCTATCCTCACTTTGTATTCGTATGGATTAATTATACCAAAATTGCGTGTGGAGATACAATTTTGACACACTTTACCAAAATGAATCTTGTCAACGTCAACACTGAAACCCATCTCTTTCGGAGGAGCCGCAGTCAAATTATACTCCAGAGTCATGACTTTCTTTGGCAGAGTGTAATCAACAGCAACATATGCAAATATGCCAAGGAGACTAAACCATACGATCAGAATGATTGCCAGTGTACCAAGCTTCATAATCCAAAATGACAACAAAGTAGTTTATATTTATTTTGCAACTGTGATGTATACTAAACAGACTAAATAATTGTACCGGTAATCAGGAATTTGTCCTGTTTTGAATCAGTTCTTTGTAATTGGTCATTTTTATTTTATCGTGGGTTCTTATCTTCTGTTATGTCCTCTCTTTTGTACTTTTTTGCTACTAAAGCCCTGCTGTAATAAGATTTTGCCACCATATATTGCCCCCTTCTTTTGTGTTTGACTGCAGATTGTATGAGCATGGTTTCCAGGAGCGGGTCTAGGGAGACAGCTTCTTGGACAGATGCGGAAGCAAGATTTCGTTTCCCCTGCAGGTGATACACATACGCAAGGCTTAGATGGTAGTAAGCGATGGAATCCTCTTGATCAATTGCTTTTTTGTATGTGCTTACAGCATTATCATATTCTCCAGTCAACTCATAGACATAGCCCAAAAAAAAGATTGCCAGGTCGCTGTTTGGATCTTTTTTTAATGTTTTTTCAAGCGTTTCCCTTGCTTTTTGCAACTCATTTAGATCGATGTAAGAAGCTGCTAATAAAGGGGAAGCTTTGCTGTACGAAGGTTTGATCGAGATGGCCTTTTGTAAATATTGAATCGCTTCTTCCGGCTTTGCTAGATGATAATATGCTTCGCCCAGATTATGGTTTGCACTCACACTGAAAGGGGTTTGCTGGACAGTTTTTGACCATAAAGATAAAGAATTTTCCCAGTCCCTATTGCGCTCGTGAGTTTGGCAGGAATAAAATAAGAGCAAGGATACAAAGAGGGAAATAGCAATTAGTTTTAGATATCTAGAAGATTTGTAATGGTAGAATTTGTAAATCAAGTTGGAAATGAGGAAACAAGCGGCAAAAGAAGATATGTACAGGTACCTCTCTGCCATGATTGTTCCATGAGGAAAAAATAGGTTAGAAACCGGCAGGAGGGCAATGAAAAACCAACCAATAGTGAAAAGGATGATGGGTCTAGTCCTGATTTGCTTGACGGCCACACAGACAACAGCTATAATTATGATGGCTGAAGCAATGATGGGCAGGTCAAACAGAGACTGGGAGAGAAACACTGAGGACATATTTTCTGAGAGATGTCCTGAAATGATGTTGGTTGGGATGATGTGATTCACGCTTAGGTTGAGGGGCAATATACTTATTAACAGATACTTGGTAAAAACCTTGGTCATAGTCAGAAAAGTCAAATATAAACTGTCTGCAAAGTATCCGCTGCGCGAGACGATTTTCAGTGCAAAGAAGCGGATAAACAAGTAGATGCCAGCTACAATCATGTAAGGCAGATAACCAAAGAGCTTTTCTTTAAGATTGGCAGGATAGATTCTCTTGTAAATTAGGTCATGTAGTACTAGCAGAACTGGTAGGGTCAAAGTGACTTCATAAGTGAAGAAAGCGATTCCTGCTAGTAGAATAGAAAGAAGATAGAGCAACTTACTTCTCCTATTCTTTTTCTTCTTCCCCTTCTTGATGTATAAATAGAAAGCAGCAAAAAAGAAGATGATTCCAATACTGTCAAAACTGGCAGTAATAAATGTTATTGCTTCCGTGTGTACGGGGTGCACTCCAAACAACAAAGATGTCAGAAAGGCAATTATACTATTATCAGTCATCTGCAGGACGATGAGATAAACAATGATTGTGCATATTAGATGGATCATGATTGACTGAAAATGATAACCCACAGGATTTGTACCAAAAAAATGGTATGATACCGTTTGAAATATCCCTCTAATGGGTCTGTAGCCGCCTTGATGGCCTTTGGGAAGATCGCCTTCGATTAATTCTGGAATGTTTTCAAAACTTCTTATGGTTGGCCAGTTGACAATAAAGATTGGATCGTCCCAGATAAACTCGTTCTGGAAAATGTTTGAATAAGTTAGAAAAGTTATCAGAATGATAAGCATTATCTGTATTCTTTTATCATTGGTGATATGGGTATAATTCTTCATCTACATATTTGCATAATCCCTTTCATAGAAAACCTTTTTGCCACTGTAGAATCTACATTGAAACATTCAATCACCATTAAGAGAACAAATCCTAACCCAACTTCTCATCAATCTCTCTTGCAACTTCCCTAAGTTGCGAGAACATGGACTCCATATCTCTCTGGATGTCCTTGACCACATCTCGTAAATTACTTTCTCGTAGAAGATATCCTTCCTTCTCTCTGACGACGATGCCAGAGTTCATGAGTTTTGTCAGATGGTGTACTACCGTTCCCCGACTTAGATTTAATCTTTCAGCAATCTCATCTGAAGAAATTGTCTCATTTCTTTTTGCTTTCCTGACGAGGGTAATAAACACGCGAAAGCAGCTGCTGTCCTTATCCCGTAAATTGAACAGCCCCAGAGAATTGCCTAGCCATTGCAACTCCTGATTGATGTTTCCGGCAGCGGTCTTACGTACTTTGACAATAGTGATCCGGTGCGCCATGATGGGGTGATATTTTTATCTTTTTTAAAGGTTTCCCGAAACATTTATATATTAGTTGCATTTTAAGCCAACTAAGTTGGCTTGAGGTCGACGCGACAGGTTAACTAAGTCATGGAGGTCTTACATATGGTCAAGAAAAAAATCGAAAAAGGAGAGGATGTGAGGAATGAGGCCGTGGCCAAGGAGATTGCTGAGTCCCAAGAAGCAGTAAAAAAAGAAAACCAAAAGATAGAGAAAGAACCAGGGATGAAAGAGCTTCTCCAGAGAACGCAGGCTAGTTTTGAGAATTACCGTAAGCAGACCGATAAACGGATAGAAGAGATGGAAGAGTTTGCTGCCAGGAATGTTATCCTTAAACTATTGCCTGTTTTGGATAATTTTGAATTGGCGCTGAAGAGTGTGGATACAAATAGTAACCCGGAGGATTTCCTTAAAGGAATAGAATTGATATACGCCCAGTTTAACACTTTCTTGGAAGACAGTGGGGTAGAATCGATAAAGACAGAAAAAGAACAATTTGATCCTTATTATCATGAGGCGCTGATGAAAGTTGCATCAGAATTGCCGGAGAATATTATTATTGAGGAATTCCAGAAAGGATTCACTCTTCATGGCAAGATTATAAGGCATGCTAAAGTGAAGGTTAGCGCTGGAATGGAGAAAGCGTCCAGTGATCAAAAGAAAGTTAATAGGAGGTAAACAAAAATGACAAAAGAAAAGACTGACAGTAGCGAAGATAAGAAGAATGTTTCAGGAGCGACAATAGGTATCGATTTAGGTACTACATTTTCAGCGATGGCTGTGTTGGAGGGTGGGAAGCCGACAATCATTGCCAATGCAGAAGGGACAAGAACGACTCCCAGTGTAGTACATATCAAGGATGATGAGATTATTGTGGGACAAGTTGCCCGGAACCAAGCCATTGTCGATCCTTCTCACACAATCCGTTCTATCAAGCGAAAGATGGGCAGCAATGAGAAGATGGAAATTGATGGCAAAGAGTATACGCCAGAACAGATATCTGCCATGATCCTGCAGAAGCTTAGGAGAGATGCTGAAGCCTACTTGGGACAACCGGTGAAGAATGCCGTAGTCACAGTACCAGCATACTTCAACGATTCACAGAGGCAGGCCACAAAAAATGCAGGCGAGATTGCTGGACTGAACGTACTGCGGATCATAAACGAACCAACTGCCGCTTCTCTGGCTTACGGTATGGATAAACAGGAGAAAGAACATACCATCCTTGTATTTGATTTTGGCGGCGGAACATTTGACGTTTCCGTACTTGAATTAGGAGACGGTGTCTTTGAAGTCAAGTCCACCAGTGGAGACAATATGCTGGGTGGGGATGACGTTGATCAGGTGATCATAGATTTTTTGGTGGACAGTTTCAAGAAGTCTACTGGAATAAACCTGAATAATGATGCGACAGCAGTGCAACGGTTGAAGGAAGCAGCTGAGAAGGCGAAAATCGAACTTTCCAGTAAGATGAAAGTTGAAGTGAGCATACCTTTCGTCACCGCTGACCAGAATGGGCCGAAGCACATCAAAGAAGAGTTGACCCGGGCCAAATTTGAGGAGCTGATCTCAGGGATACTTAAGCGACTGGAAGCTCCGGTAAAGAATGCTTTGAAAGATGCAGGATTAAGCACAGGAGAAGTCAATAAGATGATTTTTGTAGGTGGGTCCACCAGAATACCCGCGGTACAAGAACTTGTAAAAAAGCTTGTTGGAAAGGATGGAGATAAATCCGTAAATCCGGATGAAGCCGTAGCCGTCGGAGCAGCGATTCAGGCTGGGGTGATCGCCGGTGACATAAAAGATGTACTTTTGCTGGATGTGACCCCGCTTAGTCTGGGCATTGAGACGTTAGGCGGAGTGTTTACTCAGTTGATCGAAAGAAACACCACCATCCCTACAAAGAAATCGCAGGTCTTCTCTACAGCTGCTGATAACCAGACTGCTGTGACGATTAGAGTTGGACAAGGCGAACGTCCCATGTTTGCTGACAATAAACTGCTAGGGCAGTTTGATCTGGTAGGAATCCCACCTGCACCTAGAGGAGTGCCGCAAGTAGAAGTTACTTTTGATATAGATGCGAATGGTATTGTGAATGTGTCGGCCAAAGATCTGGGAACCGGCAAGGAGCAGACTATCAAGATTACCGGCTCGACAACATTGAACAAGGATGAAGTTGAGAAGATGAAGGAAGCGGCAAAAAAGAACGAAGCAGAAGACAGTAAGAAGAAAGCCAAAGTTGAAGCTGAGAATAATGCAGAGGCAGTCATCTTCCAGACAAAGAAGGTTCTTGAGGAGTTTAAGGACAAGATTGATAAGGATACTAAGAAAAAGATTGAGGAGGGCCTGAAAGAGCTGGAAGAGGTAAAGAAAAGCGGTGATCCTGATGAAATCAACAAAAAGATTGAAGAATTAAACAAGGTTGTTCAGGAAGTTGGTACAAAGATGTATCAGGAAGCCGCTGCCAAGCAACAGGCTGAGCAAAAGCAGAACGCCGGCAAGGAAAAAGATGAGACAAACAAGAAAGATGAAGAGGTTGTCGATGCCGAGTTCAAGGAGAAGAAATAGAAAGATTATTTAATCTTTCTTTTTTTAAATATAACAAAAATCCATAGAAATCGAACTGGATTTTTGGAACGCTCGAAGGGAGACTTTTCTCTTCGGCGTGCCAAATGCTCGGCATTTGAGCATATAGTTCGCAAATCGCAGTGTTTAATGTTCGATTTTAATGGAAACTCACTATATTTCAATGGACTTACCAACACAAAGACAATGTCTGGACTACTTTGAACAGTACAAAGTGCCCCTTAACGTTAGAGCGCATTGCCATAATGTAAATGCTGTGGCAGTATTCCTGGCCAAGAAACTGAATCAGTTGGGAATTGATGTTGATGTAGAATTTGTGGGGCGACTGGCCTTGCTGCATGACTTGTTCAAGGCGGTTTCCATACGGGTAAAAGAGCCGAACAGATTTCACAGTTACCGCTTTTCTGATGAGGAGATTGCTGCGAGAAAGCTGCTCAGGGAAAAATTCCCAGGTATGCATGAAGGGGAAGTCGCCCATAAAGTGTTCAGTGAAAAATTTCCTGAACTGGCACTTTCACTGAAGCATCTGGGAAATCCACAAAAGAAAAAATCTTGGGAAGAGATGATTGTCTTCTATGCAGATGGTCGAGTTTTGCGCAGCCAAATTGTGACACTTCCTGAAAGAATGGATTACCTTGTACAGGCCTATCCTACAAGAATGGCACTGTTTGAGGAAAGCAAGAAATTGCTGGAAGGATTCGAAAACAAGCTAACGGAAATGACCAATATGCAACCTGGGGAGTTGGCAGCACAGATCAAGGCGACTGAAACAGAGGATATTGAACATGGCAGATAAAGATTATTACAAGCTTTTGGGCGTGGATAAGAACGCAACTAAAGAGCAGATTAAGAAGGCTTACAAGAAGTTAGCCATGAAATACCACCCTGACCGCGCTCCTGAAGAAAAGAAGGAAGAGTATGAAGAGAAATTTAAAGAGATCAGTGAAGCAGCAGCAATTTTGGCTGATGACAAAAAAAGGCAGCAGTATGATCAGTTTGGTAGTTCAGCTTTCCAGGGAGGAAGAGGGGCAGGATTTCAAGGATTTGATTTCTCTGATATTATGTCACAGTTCCGTTCAGGAAATTTTGGTGATTTTGATGACATCTTTGACCATCTCTTCAGTGGGGGGGGAAGAGGAAGGAGGTCCAGAGGTAGAAGAGGGGCAGATTTACTGTTTGAGACTGAAGTTACCCTGGAGGATGTTACTAATGGAACAAAGAAGACAGTTGAACTCAACAAGCTGGAACATTGTTCAGGATGTAATGGAAAAGGGGCTACAAAATTTGAGTCCTGTCATCATTGTAGTGGAAGCGGCTATCTAAAGAGGACCCAACGTACTGCATTTGGCATATTCCAGCAAACTGGTCCATGTCCATATTGTCATGGTAATGGCGAGCTGCCACAGGATTCCTGCAAGGGATGTGGTGGAGAGGGTCTGGTACGTAAGCGGAAGGAGATTGAGGTGTCTATTCCTGCAGGAGTGGATGATGGTATGCGTCTCAGAGTAGCGGGTGAAGGAGAAGTTGGACAGAACAATGGCCCGGCAGGAGATCTATTTGTTATGATTCACGTGGAGGAGCACGGAGTATTTGAGAGGGAGGGGGATAATCTTCATCTCACCATCCCCATTTCTTTCACGCAAGCAGTTTTGGGGGATGAGATTGAAGTTCCAACGATTGATGGAAAAGCCAAACTGAAAATTCCCTCTGGTACGGCTTCTGAAACTGTATTCCGGATGCGCGGTAAGGGTATTCCTTTTCTGAGGCATCATGGGTCGGGGGACCAGATGGTCAAGGTTAGGATCGAAGTGCCCAAGAAGCTGTCTAAGAAGCAAGTTGAACTGATCAAGCAGCTGAAGGAAGAGAAGCCCAGCAAGAGTTTTCTTAAGAGGATATTTGGCTGAGATCGAATGGGTTTCAGCACAGCCTTTGATCAGAAAGCTTTTTCTTCTCCGCCGTCGTATTCATGGCGGTGCAGATAGCGGTAGATTACATACATGCTGAATACTCCAAGTATAATGCCCAGGATTATCCAGAGGAGTGGGAGTGGGATTTCGATCGTGTCATTCTTCGTTCCAACTGCCTTTCCTACCAGACTGTTCTCTTCTGGAAGAGGAGGTGATTCAATCTCTTCTTCAGCCATGATTTCTGCTGAAAATCTTTTGCTTTCCATCCTATAGGTGTTCCAGAAATTGACGACCATGTCGAATGAATATGTGCCTTCTTCCATACCTTTGGTATCAAAATAGTCGTTGATGCGTTTTGTGACCAGGCCGCCCACATCTATTGACTTTGTCCTGAATTGATCGATATTCTGTTCATCTTTTTTCACTTCAATGTCTACATAGACATTTTTGATCTCCTGATTCCACCTATTGAGCAGATCCATTGTATACTCATTGACCTTGTCTACGATGAAATATTGGTCAAAGTAACTCACTTCAATCTCTGGTCTGCCGATGAGCATCTTATTTGCCACTTCTACTTGGTTGCCATCATATTGGGTGACAGAAAGGACATCAAACTCTCCCCTTTCGAAGTAATCTTTCTCGATGCTGGTTTCCAGAAGCTTGTTCTCTTTTGAGCGCAGTGAAGTTTTCTCCGTCTCCAGGATATGCTCTTCCTGCTGCTTGTCGTTGACGTAGAACTTGCTTTGGATAGTGTTAATATCCTTCCCCCCTAGATTCACCACCTCGGATACGATCCTTATCCTGTCTCCATTGTCATGGAAATTCAGTTTAGCCTTTACGAATTTGTCCGGATAAGGTCTTTCCATGATAATCTTGTGCTTCATGGTGATTTTTGAAGAGATTATGTTCCCTGAAAGCTGTTCGAGCATCTGTTCTACCACAATCGATGCGGTCGACTCTCCAGGGGCCATGATTTGGGGCAGGGTGACATCGAATTCAACGGGCAGCGCGTCAATGTCTTCCCGGAAATCGAGGTTATCATCTTTCAGCGTGATATACTCCGCAAGCTCTCCTTCAACTCTCACTTTTAGAGAGAATTCATTCTTCTCTTCGTTCACTACCCAGAATTTTCCTGAATGTGTTTTTGTATCGTCAGGTGCAATATGTGTTCTTGCAGGTCTTATACCAAGAGCCGTGACTAACTGCAGACTTAGTAGAAGTACAATCAATCCGATTATTATTTTTCTTTTCATTCTATGGAAAATGTAACTGTGGATGTTTTCTCTCCGGCCAGTTCGTCCTCTAGCGGGGCAACTTTGAGGTGAGCTAGGAAATTGTCATTGACGTCCCGCCAGTCCAGATCGTACACATCCTTAGCGGAACTGCTTGTTGGGACATCAGCCCAATCAGTCTGGGAATTACCTGTATCAAATGCACTGGATTCGTCTTCAGCCACCTTGAACTGGTAGGTACTGGAAGGATTATCAGAAAACATGGCAGTAGCGGTAATAGTGACATTACCAAGGATATTTCCTGAGTTTTCAGCCTTGAACGGGGGAGGGCTATTGTCAGTAGTATCATCACTGCCCCCTTGTCCAAATATTCCAAAGTCAACCGAGTTGGTGATTATACTGATAGATAGTAAGGAATCAACTGTCAACTGCCTCACGGGAGAATCCTCGCTATGGGATGTGCTGTCCATGGCCAGGATTTTCCAGTAATAAGTAGTATCAACATCTAGTTCGGTTGTAATTTCATAGGTAGTATTACTTTCGGAGCCCTCGCTGATACCCGACTGGTTCACTTCCGGGTTGTTGAAAGCAACGTTGTCATCGATCACTAAGTTGTAAGTGATGGTCTCAGAATCATTGTCATTAACATTGTCCCAGGTGAAAGAAGGAGTCCTGTTGGTTGTGCTACCATTTGCGGGCAGAGAGGGGGTTGGAGGTTCGGGGTCGGAGTTAAGAATAGTCAGATTATTGCTCATGACCACTGCCCCGTCATGCGAGCCATCATTAGGAGTAGCGGAGACGTTCCATACATCCCATTTCTGCGTATCACCTGAAGCTGTGAGGTTGGTGTAGTTGTTATAGAGGGCCCATATCTGGGATGCGGAGAGGGAGCGATTGTAGACCTGTACTTCGTCGATTGTTCCGTTGAAAAAATATGGATAATGATAACCGCCTATAGTGAGAGGAAAGTTGTTTGTATCAATTTTCCCGCTGCAGGTGGTATCACTGTCAATCAATGTTCCATCCTTGTATATCAATAGATGAGAACCGTTGTAAACTCCAGTTATATGGTGCCAGATAAAATCTAAGCCGATAGTAGCCCAATTATAACAATAAGTATGGTCTGAATTACGAATAGCCCATAAATAATCCGCAAGAACCCAGCTGAAACTACCACCCGTTTCTGAAGCAACATAAAACTGGCTCCCTACAAAATTAGTGTGTTTTACCCACGCCATAACAGTTATTTCATTGATTCCTTCGAACCCTTCTGAATCAGAACTAACTTGAATATAATCATTCACCCCATCAAATTCATAAGCTCCCCATCCATCATAACCGCCAGTGGCGTTCCAAGTAGCATTGTAAACAGTCCCATTATTTTCATATCCAGAATAGTCTCTTGTTGAATTTGAAACGTTCGCCATATTATTCTCAAACGGCATGTTCAACACCATTAATGGAGTGTGGTTATGGTACCAATTATAGATTACTTTCACAGAATCACCATCAATATCTGAAGTGGTCACATGTGCTGTCAGGTTGTGATGCGTTCTGTTTGTCCATTCTGTTGCGTTGAGGAGGAGGGAGTCTACTGTGGGTGGTTTGTTCAGGATTCCACATATCACAGGAAGGATAGTAATCGTGTTATTATTCCAGTCACT
>CAZWBB010000027.1:0-35528 GCA_964632045.1 uncultured Methanosarcinales archaeon
ACCAGCTTCGCTTCCTAATCGGATGCCACCGGTCTATGACCGGTGGTTCTTCACAGTTTTTTTTGAGAGTTTGTGGAGGATGTCAATGAAGTAATAGTTCTCTGCATTGGTCCATAGTGTCTCTCTCTCTCTCTCACAACCCCAAATAATTAGCCGCCCATAACATCCCTCTGTCACAATAATAAAATGGCGTGCCATAAGGTCTGCCTTTTGAATTGAATACTTCCAGGAAGTTCCTGTGCTTCTCAATAAGTTCTGTATACTTCTCTTTGTATTCTCTGGCCTGTTCAAAGTCGACTCTTTTTACCAGTTTGACATACAACGGCCCCATGTGCATCCAGATAGCGCTGCTTTCATAGTTTCTCAGGAAGATCTCTTGCCAGATGAAATGGATGTTCCTGCGATCCTGGGTGTATCTGAGAGGGAAGGGCTCATCCAATCCTGCAGCCTGGATCTGGTGCAGAGATGACTTTAACATCTGCTGGTCATCGATGATGCCAAAGAGGAATGGGAATAAGTTGGCATCTCCAGCAAAGTAATGTTTCTTGGAAAGGTCGTCGTAGAAATAGTGGCCGTTCCAGAAATGCCTTTTGATAAGGGAAGGATAATCAAACTTTTTGAATGGATTTTGTAAGTTTTTCATCTTCTGTAAATCATCTGCAAGCATAGCAACCAGGCAATTATCATAACAGGAGCTTCTGCGGATAGCAAAATCTTTCATGGAGGAGACGTGCAGTTCTGGCCTGACTAATCCATTTTGCTCATTGATGAAAGTGTCAAAAAACTTCTTAATTTCTTTGTTGAGGAAATATCTGAACGAGTAGTAGGGGAATTTGGATATTTTGATGGCGTGGATAAGATATGGCAGCGAGTCGACAGCTGGTTTTGGAAAGTCGAAAGGCTTTCCTCCTGGAGTTATAGTGGTTGTTATTTTGTTGCTCTGTTTGAAACGGTTGAGGGCGTACCTTAATGTCTGATGCACTTCGTTTTCGTATTTCAGTTTTATCAGTGATCCTGTGCAGAAGCCGAAATCTCTTGTCCAGAACTGTGGGAAGTTTTGCGTGGAGGTCTGGAAGAAGCGTCCGTTCCAGCAGTCTTTGATGATTTGTTTACAGATGGTTTCGGCATTGCCGTCGTACTTCTTGGAGAAGAAGCGGTTCTTCCAGCTGGTTAGAAAGATGCGGGTTCCCTGGGTGAAGTAGTTGAGAATATGGGCCATTAGTCATAAAGAGAAGTAATAGTATAAAAATTTGATGGAAGAACATGGATCATACTTAGAGTAAACTTTTTATAGTCCTCTCTTTTTATAAGTAAAATCATGGAAAAAAGAGGACAAATTACTAGTTTTATAATTATCGGTATTTTTGTCGTAGCTATTACTGCTTTGATGATTTTTCTTTCTTCAATCAAAGGTGGGCCCGAGGGAAGGGAATCATTTGATGTGGAAAAATTGAAGGCGCCACTGAAAAGTCAAGTGAATTATTGTTTAGAGAAAACTTTGCAAGATGCTGTATTCTCGACAGGGATGCAGGGGGGCTACTACTTGCCCGCACCTGTTTCAGAACAATACTTGGGAGCACACATCCCTTATTATTTCTATGAAGAGAAGGTCCAGATGCCGAATATTAGGACGTTAGAAAAACAACTGGCTGAGGCAATACGTTATCGCTTGCCAACCTGTATGGATGATATTGTTGCATATTTTGCTCAAGAAGGAGTTGGAATGGAGTATAAGATTGAGGATATCAAGACAAGAATGGCTAAGAAGAAAATTGTTCTGGAAGCTTATATGCCCATTAAGATCATCTCTGGTGAACCTGGAGAGAGTATTATTGACCTTACCAGGCTGGGTGAATTTGCTCCATACACTGAATTGAGTAACTTTATCTTGGATATCGATCTGAATTATCGTCAAGTGTATGACTGGAGCAAAGAGATAGTACAGCTGCAGGCGAGAGATCCACAATGGTTCCCTCTGGGCAGCATCTCAAATCTAGCTCTGGAAGAGGGATTTACTTATGAGATTATTGGTGTGGATACTATCCATAGTGAGGCGGAGGAAAACGATGAGGACGCATTGGATCTACTTACAGAAGAAGACGTAATCAATGAGAATCGGTTGGATGACAGAAATAAGATACTTATCTCTTTAGTGGATAATGATTTGTTTGATGAACCATACTACTTCACTTTTGGTATACTTTATGATGTGGATTACGAACAAGAATTTGCAGAGGACATTGCTTTACAGAATGAAGTTGAGAACCTGGTGGGAGTGATTGCAGAATGAAAAAATATTTCGTGGTGTTGATATTGACATTGCTTCTATTAGGTATGGTCATTGCACCAGCAAATGATGATCCACAGAGCAGCGATCCATATAGTAGCGAAGTAGATTACAATGAACTGGATGAACCAGCGCAGAGAGATTATTTGAAGGATAGAGGAATTACTGGTGTGTCTGAACTTGGTGGTGTAATCGTGGAAGGGGGAAGAATCACGATACCTGGTGGGGAGTTTGTGCATCGCAAAGTGCATTTTTCAGGAGGCAAAGTTGTTTTTTCGGACGGAGAGATTATCACGGCTGATAGTGTGATGACAGATGGTTTCTTTTCTCAAAAAGGAGCGGCTGTTTCTGGCAGGTTCAGTTTGAATGGTAATGCTCTGGTGATTGAGCAGGGATTGTTATCCCTCGGAGCAGATACGGCCCAGGAGTTAGAGATCTCAGCAGCGAAAGATTGTGAAATAATTGTCACCAGAGGAAAAGGTTATTCTGGCCGGATAACTTCAATTGATGGACCTTTTGAGATCCAGACATGGCACGAACAATTTGTGAGGATTTCTGGTGGCGTAGAGTTTGTTGATGGGAAGATTGTTGAAGCTGAAGGGATTGAGGCGATCGATCCGGTGAGAGGTGTGTTTGCTGCTTTCCCTGAGGATATGTGGGTAGGGCTTACAGAAGGTAGTATAAGAGGTAATAAGATTGTAGCGAAACAGATGGATATCAATGGGCATTTTTTTAGTGGAGATACCAATTTTGAGCTGGTCGCATTCAAAGATAATGTTATTCTTGCAGGAAAAGATATTGCACACAAAGATGGCGGGGTTCTAGAGCGTATTTTCAGTTCAGGTGAAGGTGTTAGATTCTATCCGGAAAGTAGTAGGTGGATGTTGTCTGCTGGAACAACAATGAGTGAAGTGCGTGCTGGAGAACCTTCGGTTTCAGTGAGAACGGATAAGCAGACTCTTGATTATTATCCAGAGCATGATCGTTCAGTTTGCGATTCTGCAGTTAGCAGTTGTATTGCGATTGACAAGTGGAACTCGATGAGGGCGAAGGTACAGGGAAATGATGAGGTGAGGGTGAATTCTTTTAAGACGATGCCATTGTTAATTGTAGATAAGATTGATGATGATAGTAAGTTATTCTTTTCAGAACATGGATTAAGGGATGAGGATGACGAACTGATACAGTTTCAATTCAGTAAAGATGATGTGGGGGTCAGACCTCCTAATGCTCTCGCTGACATGCGGACAAGGGTGGTTTTTGATTTTGAGGTGGCAGATGGGAAAATGAGAGCTTTTGAGTACGACCCTTCTGGTAAGAAAATCTCCCTTGATGATACTATCGTGGGTGGTCTGGACGAATGGACCGTCAGGAAGCATTATCTGACCACACTTGGTGATGCAATTCCGGCAGATCAGGTGCAGAGGTATGCCCGCATTATCGCAGAGCTGGAGGAACGTAGGTTGGCAAGTGGTGAAAATGTAAAGGTGCTTACGGATGGAGAGAGGGATTTTCTGATGCTTTGGATGTATTACAATCCGGATAATGAGGACCCGGAGATTCTTGATAGGTTTGCGGAGAGTTTCCTCTCCAAATTAGGTTATCTGGGTTCCGGAGTCAGTCGTGAGGATCTGTTTAGAGTTGCTGTTAGAACAAATATTGATGATCTTGAAACGATGATGGAATCGGGTTCTATTGCATTATTTGCTGATTTTCAAGAGTGGGGCGATAATAATTTTGTTAGAGAGGAGCTAGTCAATATCTATGAAAAAGGACAGGTCAGTGGTAACTTTCACCTGTTCAATTCCGCTGTGTTTCCAAACTTGGATATTGATTCCTCATACAAAGCGAGAAGATATCTTACTCAACTGGTTGATAAGCTGCCACCAAATATTTATGAATCATTTGTTGTAACTTCGGGCTACCTGAGCGAGATGTATGCAGCCTATTATGTGGGGTCCGAGGGTAAAGATGAAGCATTTTACCGACAGATGCAAAGGATGATGGGAACTGAAGAGGTGAGCATAGGTATTCCAAGACCAAAATCCGGTTCTTTCAAACCAACGGCAGCGGAGTTTCTGGCAGATGAGTTAGGTGTTTCTTTAGATACGTTGACCACTCGCACGTCTGATCCGCCGAAGGAGATGCCTTCAGTTATTGAAGTTAATGGGAAGGAGGTACGTTTGGTGTGGGACAAGAGGAGAAAGAAGTGGGATTATCATGTTAGGGGCCGGCATCTGTCTGTACATGGCGGTGAGACAATCAACTATGGTGGTGGAGATAGTGATGTGTGGAGTGGATTGGATCTTGATCTGCCTGAGAAATTATCTGAAGAAGAGCTTCCACAATTCTTTGCCGCAGCACAGGGTTTTGAAAAGATGAGGGGTGGTGTGAAAGCAGGTGAAAGAAATAAACTGGGGGCGGCGATTGAGTTATGGGAAACTGGGTTGATGCAGGAATTGATGGGGTGGGATCTGTCTAAATCCGGAGGAATAGAAAGTTATTTTAGCTATCTGGGGGTAGGAGGGTCGGATCGTTTACAGCCTGCCAATGAGGTAAGAAAAGGGCAGAAGATATTATTGGCACTTGATGCGGCATTGGCGGATCCAACAATATCTGAAGAGACTCATAAGAAGCTGTTTGCTACATACCGGAGAACAGCTGAAGCGCTGAGTGTTTCTGTCAATCGATTACATAACAGTCCTGGATCAAGGCAGAAAGTGGTGGATTCTTTGCCGGCCTGGATGCAGGTCGAGATACTCTCTCAATCAGTAGATAGGCTTGGCCAGGATTCTGGTGTCTACAGAAGCAGTGAGGAGATGGTTTTGAAAAGCTTGTTAGATAAGATTGGGGGTGGAGAAGAGCTTCTTGGTTATCTTGATAGGAAAGGTTATGATCTGGAAAGTGAGAAGACAATGGATGTCCTTAGGATGTTAGCTGCTTGCGGTCAGTTACAGGATGTCCTTCCAGCAGACGGTAAGCAACGGAGAGTAGTATATGCTCATGTGTTGCACAGATTGGCTACAGAGAATCCTGCACGGGCAGGGATGACTGTCACAAAGATTCTGGAGGATTCGCGAGCGAAGGATGATTTTGCGGATGTCCTTATTTCTGAGTATCAAGATACTGAAGATGAAGAGATGAAAGATGCTTTGCAGTACTGGATAAGAAGGCACGGTGATCTCTTCAGTGAACGTTATGGGGAGATGGGTGTCGTTGATAAGATCTTGAATAGTCCCAGTGATAATGTGAGAAAGTTGGAAGAGAGTTTGAGAATTCCGATTGATCAGATGATCAGCAATAGTGAGACAAGAGGGGGTGTTCCTGTTCTTAAAGGTGCTGTGGTGTTCACGGATGCACAGAAAGACAAAGGTGAAAAGAGCCATTTCAGGAGATTTGCTCGCCTGGGTGGTGGATTTAAGAGAGTGAAAAGTTTTTCTGGAGGATATGTTTTAGAGAAAAAGGGACAGGTGAGAGATAGCCATGGGGAGTGGGTTTCCGTAATATTCCGTGTGGAATGTTTTGATGATCCTGCTGTTATGGCTGATATCAGGGATGATTCCAGTTATTTCTTGGTAGCAAATAGGGGACATTCATATTCAGCACGAAAGGTGTGGGATACTCCACCAGATTACCAGAATGATATTGCTCGGGTAGGTATTGTTGGTTCATGTATCGGCTCTAATGATGTAAGTGGGAAAGTGGGACGGTGTTATGAGAATACTGCTTTCTTTGCAACAAGTGGTACAGGGGTTGGAGCTATCAACAATAAACTAATAAGGGGACTGTTTGAAGGTTTAGAAGAGGGAAAAGGCGATTATCCTGATCTCTGGGAGAGAATGCAGGGTGAAGCTGGGCGAAAGGATGATCGTGTTGCGGCTTATCAGGGTCCTGAGACTTTTGCTGTCACCAAGCTTTTTGGATAATAGTGGAGCCTTGTACCATAGCGGACGATTGTAACTTTTATTCTATGTTGGTTTCTTACCGGATCGACCCTCTCAAATAGGTCGTCAAGGTCTAGGTTGTTCAGGGCAGTGCATCCAGCGGTCCAATCTGTTGTAGGACTTGAGTTCCCGTCCCCATGAATTTCAATATAACCTCCTATCGTGGCATTTTTTGGGATGGTTCCATCTTGCTTCCACTGGCGAAATTCACGCCAATCCTGCTGATTTGGATAATCAATGAGCAAGGCTTTATAGAAACTGGATCTGAGATTTACATACTTTACATTATATGTCCCTTCAGGAGTACGTCCGTCCCCTTCCATTCTCTTATCATCATATGGATTTGATCCCAGTTCTACTGGGTAGGTCTTGATAAATTTTCGGTCGTGATAAAGGTCCATCTTATGGGCTGCTTTATCAATCACCAGGCAGAAATTATTGCCCTTAGAGAACTGGAAACAGTCTTTTACCCAATTCCTGTATCTGTAGAGGGATTTTGCATTGTATTTGTATTCTTTCTTTAATCCATAGAAATTGAAGTTGTCCTTTTCTTTATGGGGCCAAGAATATTTTCTATTTAGATTATCAACTTTTTCAGGTAGCTTTTCTTCAGGAGCATTGTCTATTGGTGTGGATGGTTGCGATTGGTTCAGGAGGCCACAACCGGTTGTTGTTATCAGGGGAATCGTCAATGCTAAAGCTGCAATTGTGCCTGTCTGTCTTAATCTCTTTGAAAAGATGCTCTTACCCCCCATTATCCACTTGCAGTCAAGATGGTTATATAAACTTTTCGGATAGAGTAACTTTTGGGTAGTTGTCACGAATTGTTTATCCAGTTCACCACTACTATTTTTGGCACTTTTGGTGAATAATTTGGGGATTTACCTGAAATGTAAATTTGTGCGGTGAAAATATTATATATGATGACTTCTATCGTTTGATAAAATGACGTTAATAAAGAAATTAGAACAAGCTGAGAATGCTTTTATGGAAAAGTTTTGGGAGTGTGGCGAGGAGAGAATGGGGGTTCCTTTTGAGGTAATACCCTATTTTATGAATTTGCAGGTAGCGCTGGGAATTACAGAAGATCTTTGCGAAGGAGAATTATTTCAACTTACTGGAATCAAAGGATGGGAATGTATGCGTGACGGTGTAGGGCTTATGTTAAAATCGTTCCAGGACAATCCAGAAGGCCATGTTAATGGAGTATACTTAAAATATTGTGGCAGGATAGTTGGAGCTGCTCTGGAAAGGCTCAAAGCTGATTATGTAGTACAGGGAAAGTATGGTCATTTAGTAGATCAGTGCCATTCTTACGTTGGAAGTTGTTGAGATATGTGTAAGAATATTTTTGCAGTAGAGACTAATTTTGTAAATTTCGTCCTATGAACTAACTTGTGGTCAGCTTTATCATCAAGATAATATGAAAATATTGTGGTGCGTTCACTTAGCGGACCAGTATTTCATACAAATCAATCGCATGTTTAATTAACCTGTTATACTTATCAGATTACAGGTGAATAAAAGTATGGTAAGATCAGTATGAACTAGTAGTTCAGTAGTCCCTGTGACTATTGATGACGTTCTGGGAGGTACACTCATTGCTGCTGTTTTGGCCGGGCCAGCTTATGCTGCTGCAGCAGGATATGGTTGTGCGGTGACAGATATACCAATTACTGAACTGGGAGGAGCTAAAGAGATGTTCTTGCAGTATCCTGGCCTTTCGTTAGGTGGTATGGGAGTACTTGAATCTATGCAGGACAGATCTTTGGATGAGAAGATTGAAGGGATAGCTGAAGTTACTGCTGCTTTGACAAAACTGTATGGGATCTGCTTTGTAGGTGGTTGGATATACGGTCAGCTGGAAGAGTTGATGGGGTATTAATCTTATCTTAATTTTAAAACAACACTTTCTCTCCCGGCAGGAGGTAATCCTCACTAACGTTAGCTGATTCTGTATCGATAAGTATGTCAGCAAAATCTTCCTTAAGCTGTCTGATGAACTTGTTGAAGTCTTGGAAACTATTAACCATAACTTCCAGTTCAACATCCCAGGAAGATATCAATTGGATGTAATTGAGAACTTCTTTTTTCTGCTGACAATATTGAATCAAAGTGGCTTCTTTGTTCTTTGAAAGATGCTTGAAGTAGAGAAAAACCTTGAAAAACTGTAACCCTAGAACGTTATAGTCAATGTCAACGGTATACTTGACGATAATTTTCATCTTCTCAAGTTTCTTCATTCTCCCTCTTACTATATCAATGGTGGAGTTACATTTCTTAGCTAGGTCAATCAAAGTTATCCGAGCATGATCTTTTAGTATCTCTAAGATCTTTCTTTCTGTATCATCGATAGTGTTGTACTCTGTCTCTCCGAACATAATAATTGGCTCTTCTTTTTTGTTAAGGATATATTTCTTCGGGAACATCAAGATTTGAACAAGCAGACCAAAATCTTTCTTTAAGATTAGATGATGAAACTTGGAACCTATCCTCTGTTGCTTCAGGAAAAAATCTTTATGCGTCTTAGCAAAGAATTCAGTGCCTAAATCCCAGGCGCCTTCACTGATACCCATCCAAAGCAGATCTGGTTGCTTCTTGACGTAAGCGTAGAACTCATCTCTATGGGTAGTTCTTCCCCCTACATTGAAGTAGGACTTATAGCCCTGATATCCTAAATTGCTCATGTCAATTATCGTTGAGAATCCGCGGATGACACCTTTCTTTTTCAGCTGTTCAATCCTATACCTTACTGATTCGCGGGAACGGCCGATGCGTTTAGCAAGAGTTGTATCTGGTAGTCGTGCATTATTATCAAGCTCATGCAGAAGCTTTCGGTCAATCTTATCAATTTTTACCATGTTTCTTGGAATATTTGTATTGTTTATAAGTTTTTCCATGAAGTGCAGGAAAAAATTAGGATAGTTTTGTATATGGTCTGGTGGTATAAAAAGCAAGTGACAACATGGAGGAGAAGAAAAATGAACAGTGATGAAATAGTAATGAGATGTAAGAAAGAAGATGCTTGGGCGCGTGTGGAGCCGTATCTTTCTTCAGAAGCGTATGCAGCGATGGAAAATTTTTCTGATGAGGTGAAAGAGATGGTCGGCGATCTACAAAAATCGTTTGCTGAAAGTTATGCTGCTTATCTGAAAGAAAGCAAAGAACCTATTGGAGCAGCAAGCTTGATGGCTCATGTGGAGGAGGAGCTGTGCAAGAGAGCTGTTGGCAGCGGTTTTAGTTTTGATGCAGCGGAAGTTCTGCTTGACCCTAATCTGGAAGAAGCTGTGGAATTAGCAGCAGAGCTGTGGGTAGAAAGCGGTCAAAGGGGCGTACTATATGGTCTGCTTAAAGAGCCGGAAGATGAAGGACAATCTTTGGCAGGAAGATTAGCTGCAGTGGGAATGGCAGGAGCAGCTACTTTAGCAGGCGGAGTTCTGGTGGGAGGATGTAGTGACCCTTCTCCTGTAGATAATAGTGAGCTCTATGAGCGGCTGGAAGGCGTTCCCTTATCGGTGGAGGTCTTTTCTGCAAGGTTTAACCCGGAGTTGGCAACAGTATTAGAAACAGAAGGGGGCAAGATTCTTTGTCAGGGACTTTCATACTGCATGGATCGAGGAAATGTTGCAGCGGCAGCAGCAGTAATCGGGTCTGAGGTAGCAGATGGAGATGATGAAGCAGTAATCATCTACCGTCTTAAGAATAATGATCAGTCTTGCAAGATTCGGTCGATACGTGCAAACGGGATTGAAGTTGACCTGGCAGGTGGTCAGAACGACGTAGACTGCTATGAAAGAATGGCTAAGAAATAGTTTTTTTAAAACTTTTTTATTAATTGCCGGAAAATGTTTCTTATCCAATAACACTCCCCACCCAATTGTATTTTCGAAATATTTTTATATGTTCTTCATTTATTATCTCTTAGGATAATGGATATTGAAAAAAAGAAAGGTGAGTTACGTGAGGGTTTTGGCAAGGTTAAAAGGTGGATTGCAGCAGAATATAAGTTTCTTGAAGAGTTGAAAGACGAGTTGCAGGCCATCCGGTCGGAAAGGAGCGTTAGTAAGGAGCTCAAAGAAATTAGAAAGGCCATTTCTATCTTGTGTTATCTAGGAAAAGCCGAAGCCCGTGCTGCCAAGTTTGAGGGGGGGGTTGAAAAAGGTCTGCATGAGGTATATGAAGAGGTAATGCACGGAATGCTCTTGTCAGCAGATCACAAAAAAGATTGTTTGGCACATTATGCTAGTCTACATCCTATCTCGGCAAAGAAAAAATTGTTGGAGGCATTAAATAGAGTATGTCATCAACTCAATGTTGCTACAGATAAGTTAGTTTATTATGCTTCCAGATATGAGGGTTATCTACGTGAAGGCTTGGATGATATAAGTGCTAAGACACAGCTAGAAGCAGACTTAGAAGGAGATGAACCTGATAAAGCTGAAGATATTCATAAGAAAGTGATGGAGATGGTTGCTGGAGTGCAGATAGAAGTAGGAGATACTGAGAAATGGCTACAAGCTTTAGTGGAAATCTTAAATAAGGCAGAGGGTATCATGGATGAGCTGCAGAGTGATGAAAGAGGGAAGGCTTTGGCACTTTTAAGAGAGGGTTCGTTATCAAGTATTTTTCAACGTGAAAGTAATGAGGAGTCAATGCAATTTCTGGTTGAACATTATGACGACTTGGTGAAAGTGAAATCAAAACTTAAAGATCGTTTTTCTAATATTTTTTGGTATGTTATAGGTAAACCTAATCCAGGATTTTTTAATGCGGGTACCTGGCCGGTCATAATGGAGTTAATTCAGGCGAGATCTAAGGACGATTTTTGCAATGCTTTAAACTCTGCTTTTAATGGCGGTGAAAACTTTGTTAGGTTGACTAGTTGCTTTGAACGGACTGAAGAAAGGGACGCTCAGGTGGTGAGAGACCTTTTCGCATTATCTGATTGGTTTGGTAGGGAGTATTCTACTTTGCTTGGTTTTGATATAGTTGAAAGTTTTGACGAGACTAATTGGGATACATACCAGGCATACATGAAATTCGCTTTTGCTTTTGGCGATTCAGATAAGAAAATGAGTGATTACATATCTGTAAAAAAGATGGAAGGTTTAAGTAACAATGTTTATGTTAAGATGGCCGAGGTATTGGATCTAATAGGTAAAGATCAATTTGTGGATTTGATTGATTCTCTTTCTAGAACTGATGAAGGGTATGTATTTTTCCGGGATAGTAGGATTGATGGCTTGGTAAGTATTGCTAATAAATATAAAAGTGATACCAAAAAGCTGGTGGTTAATTTTTCAGATAGAATTTTTTCCTTTTTTTCAAGAGACCAAACAATGTGGGAGGCAGGATTTCAGGTTCTGCTGGAAGCAAGGTCATATGATTTGGGTAGTACGCATACAACTGGAAGGAGGCATCGTAGAACTTACAAAGATTTATTCCTCCGTACTAAAGAGCACCCTGAGGGGATGGATTTTGAGTCACTTATTCACGAGCGTAGCAGGCAACTTAAAAAATAGTTTTCATCCAATAACACTGCCCACAAATTTCTTCCCATCAAGAAGTTTCTTGAGATTTCCAAGTTTCCTGCCATTAACAATAGCTACTTTCATGCCGCACTTCTGTGCTAACTTGCTGGCGACAGGATCAAAAGGAGCATGCATGCCTGGTTCAAACTTCCCCCCTATAAGTTTCTTATACTCTGTCCAGGAGATCTCCTTTATTTTCTTAGCCTTTCGATATTTTGCTGGGTCTTTGTCATAAACATAATCTATATTTGAAGTATTGATTATCATCTCTGCCTTGAACTGTTTTGCCAAAAGAACTGTGTCATAATCAGTAGAGCAGCCTGGTTCGTAACCAGCTCCTACGATTATTTTCTTTGTTGTCCTGATCTTTTGATGGGGATTATAGATGACTTTAGGATAAGCATACTCCTTAAACATCACTCTGACAAGTTCTGCATTCAATCTAGTTGCCATGATGCCGATCCAGTCTTTGTCTACGGAATTTACTTTATGCAATCTTTCAGAAGCACTTTGATAAGTCCGGCAGGTTCTACCTCCGCCGCAGACTAGAATCATCCGATTGCCTTTTTTTATGTGATTAAAGACAAGGTTCTTTAATTTTTTAAGAAATGGAACATCAATCTTATCAGGCACGATAACCGACCCTCCTAATGACACGACAGTTGTATTCATGGAATCACCTCTTTGCTTGAGGTTATTCTCTATTCCTTTTTAAGTTTAATCCCTCATGATTCCTTCAGGTTCTACTCCTTTGATCCTCAGTACTCCGCCTTCAGGCAGTTCCGCCGTCCCTTGTCTATGGGCTACCATCTTTGCGCACATCTCTTTCAGTCTTTCCATTTCCATTTTGTTCACCTCCTATTTATCCCATTCCCATGGCCCGCATCGCCAGCCACCTTGCCTTATCCTGCGGCCAGTTGGGATGTTTTGCTAGTATTTTTTCTTCGATTTCCTTTATTTGTTGGTTTTGTTCCATTTTAGTATCAAAATTGGGCGACATATAATAAAATATGTTGTAGAATATTCGACAACAAATGCGGCTAGTGTTCTGTAATTTTAGGTTGGTTTATGCTAAATGTGGGATCTTTGATGTAAAATCCCCTTTATGTTAAAATATTTGTAGGAAATTTAAAATATCTCTCATTACTAATTTTATTATCACTTAGGAGGTTATAACAAGAAGAAAAATGAGCGATAACATGAATGGACTTCCAGCAGTACCTGATAAATTAGAACAGTATTTACGTGTTTTAGTTGCTGTTGAGGACAAGATGGAAGAATGTCATCCTGTTGATGATTATGAGCTGAAGATGGGTGAGTTGGATGCATATAAGCAGAGTTCTCTAGAGTGGGGCATAAGTGAGAATGAGTTCTATGATTCGTTGAGTGAAGTGGTGATGTCTGATCTTGAAGGTTATGGAGAAAGGCTTAGTCTGGTAGAAACTGTAAAAGAAGGATCAAAACATGGATGTAATATTGGGCTGTTAAGTGGTGCAGTTGGAGGAGTATACATGTCGGTCGCAAAATATGGCCTTTTAGGATTGTTATCTGCTCCTTTGTATGGGTGCTTAACTGCGCTGGTTGGCGGAGCGGCAGGACTTGCAGTGGGAGGAATGTGTGCTGTCCCGGTTTTTCTAGCAAAGGCTTTGTATGATTATTATGTTCATTCGGATGAGGGGGATGAGTCGTTTGAGGAGCTTGTACTGGAGTTCAGTACGGCGATAGACTCCAGGGACGACCAGCTTTTAGTAGAGCTTCAGGTGAGCTCTGGGTTTAATATAGATCATGACGCTGTAGTAGAGGTAGCTATAGAGAATAGTGAGTGAGAATTTCTAACTTCCAATAGGAAAAAACATCTCACCATACTTCTTTATCCACTGGGGAGCGCAATACATTATTCCTTAGGATGTGGATGTAGCGCGGTAAATGTGCTTCCCAGGGATCCTGAAAATCTGTCTGTCTAAGCAAGTGTTCAGTCATACCTCGTACTTTGGTGTGGGGTTGAACACTTGCGACAGATTTTCAGGATTTTCCCATTATTGCATAATGTTTAAATGACCTTTCTTATGATAAAGTAATCAATGGAAAGTGAGTCACCATTAATCGGAAAACCTCCCTACGATTTATGTTCCCCAAACTCAATAATCTCTGCTAGACGATTGACGAACATAATAGCATCTTTTTGTATTGCTTCAGCTTGGCTTCTTTCATATTCAGGAGCAGCCGAATATCTAGCCGCTTGGTCCTTTTTCCTTGCGTCATCTAGGGTGACAATGTATTCTTCTTCCAGAATTTTTTTACCTTGATCAAATATTTCCAAAAATTCTCTTTCTAGTTCCTCTTTGACAACATACAGCTTGGCGAGGGCATGTCTGGTTGCTTTGTGGTCATCGCTTTCATACCCCTCTTTAGCTAGAGCAGACAGAGCAGCATGATACATAGAGTAATAAGATACCGCTATGGCCCAACTGTAGCATTGAAAATCTGCCGGTAAATTCAGCTGCTCTTTTATCATATCATTTTCCATAACTTCCATCATCATTCTAACAGCCAACAGATTACGCCTGGCATTAGTAAGATAATTCTTTGTTAATCTGTTAACGTCTACTTTTTTCCGTAAATAAAATTTTCCTCCATCTTCTCTTCTAAGGTACTCTTCAAATTTCATTTCAATAGCTCTTTCATTGAGTATTGTTGGTGTTTCTTCACCCATTTTTTGCCTCCAAAGTTAGTTTCCAAAAGAGTTCTGCCCCATATAAAATAATATGGTTAGCCAAAGTTTCTTTCCCTACATTTAACTCAACTTTATTGGTGATCATATCTTTAAATATCCTACTGTTAATTATAATTTGGTTGATTTCTTGATCATACATAGTCTCAAAAGCACCGACTTCCCTTTGGATAATCTTATTCCTGTCTTTTTTTTCAGTGATGATTAGTAAGTCGATATCGCTCCGTTTAGTTTCTGTCCCTTTGGCATAAGAACCAAAGAGAATTATTGACAATATTTCAATCTTATTGGTCAAATTAGAAATGAGTTCACTAAATAAAGAAGCCAATCGCTGCTTTTTATTGAGAAAATGCTCTTTTTCGTTGACGGAATGAAGGATCAACAAGGCTTTTGTTTTTTCATTCTTTAAGTTCAAAGAGCAGACGGTGCTATGGCCCTGTACTTTTTTATCAAGAATGTTTCCCTTAATCAATTCCTGGGTATTGTCATAAATGAAATGGTAACTCCTTTTCAGATTCTTTGTAATCTGATGAATGGTCATTTCTTTATCTAATTCTCTACTAAAAAGTCCGACGGTTTTTAATTGGATTTCTCTCATTATTCCATTTGGGATAATATTATCCTGGACGGGATAATCAATATATAAATCTTTCGCAATTATATACCAATCTTTCCACTTCTAGTTTACATTCCTGATAGTTGCATAATGTTTAAATAGCATTTTCTCCTCCAAAATCCAATGGAGAAAGAACAATCATCACACCGAAAATCATCCCTTTTTAGAAGAGTATTCGCCGGACTTTCACCTTATCTACTAACAATTCCCTTAGCTGCAGCTGTTTCTTATTCCTGCCTTGATGACAGCTCATCCGCTCAACTTCCAACTCCTACTGGCTGTACTAAAGATACTGATTGCTTACACGGTAGGGTCTGCGAGGAAGGAAAGTGCGTTGACTATGAAGAGCCCTGCCTGCCACATGCTTCCAAGAAGTGCAATGAGAACGACATTTACTGGGTGGATTCCTGCGGCGGTCTTGAAGAACTCGCTGAAGAATGCGCTGGGGATAAGGAGTGTAACGAAGGCAAGTGTGCCTGCATCCCAGAATATGAAAAAGTCTGTTTTGAAGGCAATGTTTACTGGCAGAATAGTTGCGATGAGAAAGAGGAACTTACCCAGCGATGTGATGATTTTGAGTATTGCCAAGAGGGGGAATGTCTCCCCTGCGAGCTGGACGTAAACAGAATCTGTCATGAAGGAGATGTTTACTGGGAAGACGGCTGTGGCAACCGCCGGGAATTGGCTGAGGAGTGTGGAGAGGGTGAAATATGCGAGGAAGGTGAGTGCAGTTGTATCTCTCATGCCAGAAGGATCTGCCACCTGGGACATTCCTACTGGGAAGATAGTTGTGGAGAGCTGGAAGATCTAATGGAACGTTGCAGTGAAGAAGAGCCTTGCGAGGATGGCTTTTGCAGGGGAGAAGAGATGGGGAGGATCGCTTTTGGTTCTACCAGGAATGGCAACTGGGATGCATATCTGATAGATGCAGATGGAGAAAATCTTGTCCGTTTAACTGACGATCCTGCTAACGAGTGGATGGCAGGTGCGTGGTCACCTGATGGAAATAAGCTCCTCTTTCGATCGGACAAAGGAAGGAATGGAGAACTTTATATTATGGATCCTGATGGTTCTAATCAAGTAAACCTTACAAATCATCCGGGTGATGAGTATGTTCATCCTCAGGCATGGTCCCCTGATGGGGGTGAGATTGCTTTCGTCTCCGCTAGGCAAGGCAATCAATTTGGATTTGATATATTTAAGATGAACTCTGACGGTTCTAACCAGACACGCCTGACAAATAGTCCAATTGATGCCGGTGATCCTTTCTGGTCCCCGCTTGGAGATAAGATTGCCTATCATTCTGGCCACCGGAGAGGTAGTAATTCGTGTGATATTTTTGTGATGGATCCGGATGGAAGTAATCAGGTAAGAATAACTGAAACCTCTGACTGGGATAGTGGCGCTTGTTGGTCTCCTGATGGAACTAGATTTGCTTTCAATTCCAACAGAGGTGGTGGAAGAGAAGATTTTGATATCTATACTATGGATATAGATGGTTCTAATGTAGTAAGGTTGACAGACGCTCCAGGAGCAGATAAGTTTCCTCATTGGTCTTCTGATGGGAGGAAGATAGCCTTCGCTTCTGCTAGAGATGGCAATGAGGAGATATACATTATGGATGCTGATGGAAGTAATCAGATCAGACTGACTAATGATCCCAGCCGTGATCTCTGGCCTGCTTGGGAGCCTTTCTGAATATTCTTACTATTCCACTTCTAATAAGAAAAAACGTCCACACTTCTTCCATTTTCGATAGTTGCATAACGTTTAAATAACATTTTTATCCAAAAAAGTCAATGGAAAAAGAACAATCACCACACCGAAAACCATCCCTTTTTAGAAAAGTATTAGGCGGACTTTCACCTTATCTACTCACAATTCCCTTAGCTGCAGCTGTTTCTTATTCCTGCCTTGATGACAGTTCATCCGCTCAACCTCCAACTCCTACCGGCTGTACTAAAGATACCGACTGCTTACACGGCAGGGTCTGCGAGGAAGGAAAGTGCGTTGACTATGAAGAGCCCTGCCTGCCACATGCTTCCAAGAAGTGCAATGAGAACGACATTTACTGGGTGGATTCCTGCGGCGGTCTTGAAGAACTCGCTGAAGAATGCGCTGGGGATAAGGAGTGTAACGAAGGCAAGTGTGCCTGCATCCCAGAATATGAAAAAGTCTGTTTTGAAGGCAATGTTTACTGGCAGAATAGTTGCGATGAGAAAGAGGAACTTACCCAGCGATGTGATGATTTTGAGTATTGCCAAGAGGGGGAATGTCTCCCCTGCGAGCTGGACGTAAACAGAATCTGTCATGAAGGAGATGTTTACTGGGAAGACGGCTGTGGCAACCGCCGGGAATTGGCTGAGGAGTGTGGAGAGGGTGAAATATGCGAGGAAGGTGAGTGCAGTTGTATCTCTCATGCCAGAAGGATCTGCCACCTGGGACATTCCTACTGGGAAGATAGTTGTGGAGAGCTGGAAGATCTAATGGAACGTTGCAGTGAAGAAGAGCCTTGCGAGGATGGCTTTTGCAGGGGTGAAGATAGGGGGAGGATTGCTTTTGGCTCTATCAGGAACGGCAACTGGGATGTTTATCTGATTGATACGGATGGAGAAAATCTTGTACAGTTGACTGATGATCGTGCTAATGAGTGGACAGGTGGCTGGTCGCCGGATGGAAGTAAGCTGCTTTTCCGTTCAGACAAAGGGAGAAACGGAGAAATCTATATGATGAATCCTGATGGTTCAAATCAGGTCAATCTGACCAATCATCCTGGTGATGAATATGTCGGTCCGGGTAATTGGTCTCCTGATGGGAGTGAGATTGTCTTTGTTTCCGCCAGACAAGGTAATCAATTTGGGTTTGATGTATTCAAGATGAATGCCGACGGTTCAAATCAGACAAGACTGACAAATACGTCTACTGATACGTCACCTGACTCCTGGTCACCACTTGGAGATAAGATTGCCTATACTACTCATAGAAGGGGCAATAACCCTACTTACATTCACGTGATGAATTCCGATGGAAGTGGGTCGGTACAAATTACTGATGCTCCTTACTGGGACAGTTATGCAATGTGGTCTCCAGATGGGAATCGGTTTGTGTTCAACTCTAACAGAGATGGGGATGGGTATGATCATACAGATTTTGATATTTATACTATGAATATAGATGGTTCTGATATAAGGAGACTGACGGACGCTCCGGGTGGTAGCATGTTTCCTCACTGGTCTTCCGACGGGAGTAGGATAGTATTTACTTCCAAAAGAGATGGCAATGATGAGATTTACATAATGGATGCCGATGGAAGTAATCAGGTAAGGATTACTGATCATCCTGCTGACGATCGCTGGCCTGCTTGGGAGCCTTTCTGAATATTCTTACTATTCCACTTCCAATAAGAAAAAACGTCCACACTTCTTCCATCTTCGATAGTTGCATAAATAAATCTTTGGCAATATAAACATAACTTTTCATCTAATATGAAAAAACATTTACTTTAAGGGTTGCTATAATGGATTGGCAAACAAATGATTTTTTAACTTAATTCCTGCTTAATTTGCTTTTTTTAATCTTATTGGCAGATAATTCCTAAAATATTAGGGGTGGTTTAAAGTAACTCCTTGTTGTTTTATCTATTCTGGGTACTTTTGTATGGACTCAAGAATGGAGGAAGTGATTACAGAAAAATGAATGATGAGATGGTGAGACTGGAAGAGGAACTGCTTGATATTTCTGCTGTTGGGATATCTGCAGAAGTAGATAGGATTTGCGATGAAGAGTATGGCCGACTAGTGGGGCGGGTTGAGAGTACATATAAAAGAAGGATTTCCGAGATCCCTGAAGGTGTGTTGGAGATGGATGCCTATAGGAGTGTTGCTGCAGATTTTGGCATAGATGAAAATGATTTCTACAAGGCAGTTGCTGAAGTAATGTGTGAGCCTTTGGAGGAAAAGATTGGATGTTACATTAAAAAGTGGGAAAGAGGAAGGAAAATGGAAGAATTCTTTGATCGTCCCTTGGCAGGTTTTGGACTTGCAAGCGGATGGGTTGGAAGTGCAATGTGTGCAGCTTTTCTGGTCAGCCCACCCGCTATGATCCTTAGTGGTGTCTGTACTCTTGGAGGACTATTTATCGGATACCACTACCTGCAATCAAGGATAGAAAATGCAGGGTATCAGGTAAAGAAACTCAACGGAAGGAAAAGAGAGATTGAATGTGCTGCAAGATGTGGAGATGCTTTGCGGTTGGATAGGCTTGCTGAACGGGACGAACTACAGATTGATTATGGGAAAGTATTTCAGATAGCTGCGGGATGTGAGCAGGAGAGATTACTTAGAGAAGAGAGAAAGAAAGAACAGAAGCTGCTTGATTCGGCCAGAGTCGATGCTAAGCAAGTGTGCCTGGAGGCAGAGATGGAAATGGGGAGATATATGTGATGGATGCGGACTACTTTCAATAAGAAAAAACATCTACTCCGAACTTTTTTAGATTCTGCGTAAGCCTGTACAAAGGCAAACCCATAATATTAAAATAACATCCATCGATTTTCTCAATAAAGATTGCTCCCATACCTTGAATGCCAAAGGCTCCAGCCTTATCTAGTGGTTCACCAGTTGAAACATAACCATCAATTTCTTTCTGTGTAATCCTTCTCATTCTCAAACTGGTTACCACATAATCCAGCAGCTCTTTCCCTGTTTTGGCGTCGATTATGGACATCCCTGAATAGATCTTCTGCGTCTTGCCGGACTGCTTCCTGAGCATCCTTTTTGCGTCTGCTTTACTCTTTGGCTTTCCTAACAGTTCTTTACCAAGGACGACGAAAGTATCTACTCCTATCACAATCCCGCTTTTCCTTCTTTTGGCGACGTCCAGCGCTTTACCTCTAGCAAGAGTCATCGCCAGCTTATGTGGAGGAAGTTTCATGGTCATGTCTTCTTCGTATCTGCTAGGCACGATCTCAAACTTCAATCCTATCTGCTGCAAAAGGCCATGCCTTCTAGGGCTTGTTGATGCTAGGATGATTTTTGGTCTCATACTTTAGGTATTTTGTTGACTTTTTTAAACCTGTCGCTCTGCATATTTTTCCGCTGCAGGCTGCAAGATGTTGTAAACTCTATCACACAGCTCTTTCTCTTCTTCTATTTCGGGTAGTGGCCGGACCATCATCCCATCGTAGTTTCTTACTAACAGGGCCAGTTCACTTCTTCGTCTTTCGACAACGTCCCGCAGGTACTTTTGTAATTCGGTTTCCATTTTGTTAACCTCCGTTGTTATTCCTGATCTTATTCGAGCAGTTCACTTACAATGTCTCCCATCTTATACACTCCGCCGCATTCGCTTAAGACAAGTTCAATCCCATAGCCTCTGGCGAGTGATTTCTTCACGTTCAAGTCACATTTGCAGGCTACCAATTCTACGTCTTCATTACTATGTGCTAAGGCAGAAGCAATATCTAGAGATTCTCTCATTGCGTATCTTCCCGAGTAGACAATTACTTTACTGATATCATCAAAATCGATTTCTTCGTAGAGATTTTCGATGATCTCCTGTAGCTTTTCCGGAGAATCCTGGTGGTACCTTCTGTCCTGGCTATATACGACTACATCTCTTGTTTCTCCCTTGTATAATCCGGCTGGATATCCGTCAACATTGTTGTAGGTCAAGACAAGCACTTTTTCTCTGTTTCCGTTATCTTCCATTTTCTTTTACCTCCTCTTTCGATCTTTGCTTCATAGCGTCGTGCTCTTTATTACACTGTTCGACGTGAAATTACTTAATTATTTGTTGTAGAGTCAGCAACAACAACCAAAAAGATTATAAATGAGTAGCGAAAAGTCTTCTTAAAATGGCTCAAATACATACTGTACTGGAAAACATGGGTTTCTCGCCTAATGAGATAAAGATCTATCTTGCTCTGAATGACCATGGTTCAAGTAAGGCTGGAAAGGTTGCTAAGATCGCCAAGATTGACAGGAGCAGTTGCTACAACTCCCTGAAAGGATTGATTGAGAAAGGGCTTGTCAGTTACGTCTCTATCGGCAAGGTCAAATGGTTTCAGGCGACGGGACCGAACAAGCTTCTGCAGTTTCTTAAAGAGCAGGAAGAAGATGTCAAGAGCATCCTTCCGGAACTGGACGCTCGGCATAAAGCTAGCAAGATAACAGGTCAGGTCAGGATGTTTAAAGGCTTGAAGGGAGTAAGGACCATCCTTCAGGATATCGTAAGGACGAATGAAGACAATCTGGTCTTTGGCAACGAGTCACAGCTTGAAGAACGTATGCCTGCATACCAAGGCCAGTTTGTAAGGCAGCTAAAAGAGAACAAGATTAAAGTAAGATCTATCGTCCGTGAGGACAGATCTGATCCCACTTCAGATCCTCAGAAGACAAGATTTGTGCCAAGGTCCGTCGTCTCTCCTGTGGTAACGAACATCTACGGAAATAAGATCGCTTTGATCATATGGACAGATGAACCGGAAGGAATAATAATCGAAAACGAAGCTGCTGCCAAAGCTTATCGAAGTTACTTTGAGTTCATGTGGAAGCATGCCAAAGGGAAGTGATCATTCTTATTTTATATCATTTTTGGATTTTGAATATAAATTTACACTTTGTTCATAATTTCTAATAATAACTTTAATATGCTGCTGCTGTCTGGATAAGATAAAGGAAAGAAGAACAGTTGAGCGGCTTAGGTTAATTGGAAAAGATGCTGTATTAAGTCTGCAGTCTTAGAATGATGATTACTGGACAAGGGCAGAAACAAGTGAATTCACCACTGGGAGATGGAAACATTTAAATAAAATGGGTGCTTTGATTAAGATAGGTATTAAAAAATGACAAAAGACGACAAAAAACGAAATAAACTGCTTTCACAAATTCCTAAGGACAAATTAATGAACACACTCCCTGACACAGGAGAACCATTTAAGGACCATTGTAACGAATATGACTGGAAAGAGATGTCACCTCCTTCTGAACCTGACGAACCCGAGGATCTGTTAGAGTATGGTCTTGAGGAGAAGCTTGCACCATTGGATGATGTAATTTTGGTAGATGACCTTATGGATGATGTTGTCGAGAGGACCGCTATACCCAATCTCCTAGATGGAGAAGAGCCTTCTTACAGCGGTGTAATCCTTTTTGGACCGCCAGGTACCGGAAAAACAGTATTACTAAGAGCAATATGTGAAGTCTACAAAAGAAGTGGGGCTTTTGCTAAGGAAGTATCAGTTGCCTCAGTTAATAGCAGGTATGTTAGCGAGCTTGCAAAAAACCTGGAAGCAGAAATTCAAATGGCGATTCAGGAGGCTAAGAAAAGAGGAAAACCTTCATTTATATATTTCGATGAAGCATCGATACTTACTCAAAAGGCAGAAGAAGGTGCAAGTTCTGTCTCTAAGCACTACCAGGAGGCACTTGATGTCCTGAAAAAATATGTGGGCAATCATAGAGAATTCGTTCTTGGCGTATCTACAAACTTGCTCAGTCATTCCTTTGATGAAGCTTTGGTAAGGGATGGAAGATTGACTCCATTTTTTATCGGCTATCCAGAAGAAGAACAAAGGGGCGAGATGTGGAGATATTTCGCTGACAAATATGATCTCATGGATCTTACATCGGAGCAATCAGTAGAGTTAGCTAGGATAACTCCTTCTGAGCAGGGAGCGTTCATCGAAGAGTTCTGCCGGAATTACCGGAGGACGAGAAGAAGAGCCTTGCTTAAGGAGAAAGGATATGCTACCTTAGTTGCTGCTTTGAAGGAAGGTGTTCGGGTGACCGAAGAAGAGGTCATGAGCTCGGTTAGTTATCCTAGCTTGATGGATGATGTTTGCAAGGCTCTAGAAGAGAAAGGGAAAAGGAATGGCGACCGACAGAACGGGGATGGTGTAGCTGGATTCAAACTTCGATGAACTGAAGAATAATACTATTCGGTTCTTTCTGCCCGATCACGTGGAACTTATCTCTTAGTCTCAAGTCGACAGAACCAGGTCTGACATTACCTAGGGTAGGCAGTTTGATCATAATTTCTTTCTTCCTGGTTTCTTTCAGAGTCTCGATTCTAGTCCGGATTTACATTTTGTACCCCCTCGGCAAGTAGATTCCCATTATTTTGGAAACTTTCTCGTCGGAGCAATATGTAATGTTCGTAAAATATATTCTTATTTCCAATAATGGCATAAAATAATAAGTGAAGTTTAAAGTATGATTTCTGTTACTATTAAGTTATAATGAGCATAGATGAGCTTATTGCATTAATAAAGAGGTGACAGAGATGGAAAAAGAGATGGTGGAGTTTGAGCACGAGATGAAGATGATGGGCGTGCTGGAAAAACTAGGGATGCCGCATGGACGGCTGATATGCTAGAGGTGAAAAAAATGATGAAGAAAAACCCAATGAAAGTTGTTGCTAAGATGGCAATGCAGAAAGATCTGGATGCCGGTCTGAAGATCGGCAGCAGTGCTTTGGTAGATGTGGAATGGCTGGATGCCTGTGCTCATATGAATGTGGAGAAGCTGGAACTAGAAGAGCTGGGAGAGTTGCTTTGCGTTACCCATACCATCGGTAAGGTGGTAGCACAGGATGACAAAGTGCTAGTGATAGCATCGAACATCAGCGCAGCCAATGGACTGGATCTGATAGCTATTCCGATCAAGTGGATCGAAAGCGTCAAGATAGTGGAAGCAAGCTAAGGAGGTAGAAAAATGTGTATGATATTAGAACCGGAATGCGAGAAACTGGAGATAAAGGTAGAGGTAGATCCCGAAAGGAAGTATGTGTGTATGGAAGATCCACTGCCACCACCCAATCCAGAGGAGTGGAAAGTGTTGGTGATTGCGGGAGCCGTACCAGGAGATGATAAATCTGAAATGTACTTACCTGGAGAGAAACATAAGTATGTGGTAGTCGGGAGAGATGTGCATGTGCTTGAATTGAAAGGAGGATTGTGATGGAATGTCCAAAACATGATTACCAAAAGGAATTGGAAGATTGCAGTAGGCTGTTGGATCTTGAAGAGGCTTTAGGCGGACCGCAAATCGGATTATATCTTGAGCGAGTGGGAGGAGTGTTAGCAGGGCCACTAATACACGAATATGATACACAGATTAGCAAGTTGGAAGAAGAGGCACATGGTTTTGATAGGGGGATGGACCTTGATAAATTGACTGAATACATTGGAATTGCCGGGGCAGCCTGTGGGGTGGGATTAGCGCTTTTGGTAAGCGCTGCTATCGCAGCTCCACCGGCGGGAGCTGTTTGTTGTTTGTTATCTTCCGTGGTTGGTGTTCCGGTGATAACTGATCTTTATCCTGGTTATCTACGTGCGCAGGTTGCAGAACGTCAGGGAAAGGTTGCATTTATAGAGAAGAGGAAAGAAGAAATCGCTGAAGCGGTTGCTCGGTGCGACTACGCAAGATTGCTGCAGGCTTATGATGATTTAGGGTTAGAGGCGAATCTAGAATGGGCGTTTAGGGAGGCGTGTAAGTAGGAAAATGACAGCGACAGACGATTTAGCGGAATTGAAAAGGAAACTTGATGGGATGGAGCCAGAGTTGGTCGGTGAAGAAGAGATTACCGAGATTGAGATGGCTCTTAGAAGATTGCCTACTCAAGCGCTTCGCATGGCAGATGATGGGTTTGAGGAAGAGATTGCAGCGGCACTGGAAAGGGGACAGCGATTGGAGAATAGAACCGATGAGCGGAATAGGATTGCAGAACTGGTGAGAGTTGGTTATAGAGATTGTCTGGAACTAGCGGAAGAAGCAGGAATCGGGGGAGGACATCTTGAGCAGGCTTTTGATGAAATAGTAATTGGTGGATTACTAGAGCAGAGAGTTAAATATCAATATCCTAACGGCTTAAATTCAGGTTATCGAGAGCGGGATGCAGAAAAGTGGAGACAGGAAGTAATTTCGGAAAGTTTGCGTGACAAACTAAATGGGCTTCATCCAATCTACCTTGTCCCGGCTGCAGTAATTGGTGTGTTAGGAGCCACAGTGGGGGCTGCAGCAGGGCTTATTGGAGCTAGTGGTGTAGTTTTAGCGACAGTTGGGATTCATTTAGGTAGGGCTGCTTTCGAGAAACATAAGGCTAAGAAAAATAGTGAAAGATATGAATTTGAACAGAGTCTAAGACCAATATTACAAGCTCTAGAGAGAAAATGGATGGTGAGACAAGATCAGTCGGATTATTATAACCAGACCTACTGTCGACCGTACCGTGAAGTGAAAGTAGATATGGATGCAGTTGTGGATGCTTTTGCTGAATATGGCCTAGAAATTGATTATGAAAGTGTCCTGGAAAGAGCAGCAGAATTGCATGTAGAAGAAGTGCGTGCGGAGAATAATGCCAGAGTGAATGATGCTTACATCGAGGATGAAGTCTCAGAAAGATTACGGCTAGACGGTGAAAGTAGATGGGCACTTCAGTCTGCATATCGGGATGAGTATAAAGCAAGTCTTGAACATTCAGAAGTTGATCCAGGAGAGTTTCACGAAAGAGTTGAACATTGTTTTGGATTGATGGAAGAGAGAAAGGCTGCTGATGAAAGGTATTCTATAAAGGTTGAGGTAGCACACGAGTTAGCTCAGTTGAATGGAAGAACGGTTGATCAGGGAGATGGGACACCTACATATAGAATAGCAAATCTTGCAATGTTAGCGGATAAGGGGAATGATTAGGATGCCATGCAGAAGCCTTCAAAGTTGTCGGAATGCCTGACAAAGCGAAGAAGTATGCGAAAATGCATCAGGAAGTACAAAGAATGGTGCTAATGTGAACTAACTAATAAAATAGGGCTGTAGTCCCAACTCAGAATCGGTTGTTACATTTATTTTTAATTTTTTTATTCCTGCTTCGTCTCCGTGTTTTGGGATGTGAGTTAAGTGCATGTTCAGATTTGCAATTTTTCTAAATCCTTGTACTGCTTTCTTGGCCGTATCACTGCTCAATGCGGAGATTACAATAAGTGTAATTATTTGTTGAACGTTAAGTGAGGCTGTCGAACCTCCAATTACTTTTTCATAGTTGATCATCTGGTTGATTATTTCTTTGGGTAGAACTTTTTCACTTTTAGGGATGCCTGACAATTCCTTCAATGCTTTTATGATTACTGCAGATTCAGCATGAAGTAGTATAGAATTATTTGCTCTGATTATCTTTCCATCAGGTAATCGGATCGCTGCACCACAATAAACATTATTGTTTCCTTCATTTTGCTCTTTTGCATCAACCTTGCCCCTTCTAGCTTCCTGGACAAGGGGATAGTCCTTTTCACTTACTGTGGATTTTTTCATTATCTTGTCCATGTAGTCAATGGTTTCTTTATTTTCGATTCCAAGAACATATTCCTGTCTGTAACGGAAGTATCTTCTGATTATCTCTTCCTTTGCAGCTTTGCTTACCAACAAGTCATCCATAATCCCTTCCTTAGCCATATTAACTCCCATATCTGTCGGAGAGAAGTACTTTTGCACATGGTTTTCTTCTTTGGTGATTGCTTTGAAGATCTTCTTCAGTATCACAAAATTTTCCACGTCTCTATTGTAATTTATTGTTTTTTCTTTGTACTTATCAAGATGGAATGGGTCTATCATGTTATAGTCTCCCAAATCAGCCGTAGCTGCTTCGTAAGCAGTATTTACTGGATGATTTAGAGGGAGATTCCAGATTGGAAAAGTTTCGAATTTTGCGTAACCTGCATTGACACCACTTCTCTGTTCATGGAAGACCTGTGATAGGCAGATGGCCATCTTACCGCTACCTCCGCCTGCTCCTGTGACGATAACCAGCGGGGAACTTGTTTTTACAAAAGGTTGTGTACGGAATCCTGATATTCCTAGAAGTGTATCGATGTCATTTGGGTAACCTTTCATCTCATTTTGGACATATACTACGTTTCCGGCATTCTGCAGTTTCCTTTTGAACTTCAGGGCAAGACTTTCTCCTTCATACCTTGTAATTACTATACCTGCTACTTTCAATCCATGTTCTCTAATCTCACTAATCTCTTTGATTGTTTGTAGATCGTAAGTCAAGCCAAAGTCGTGCCTGATCCTACCTTTTTGGATATCTTTTGCGGAGACACAATAGATTATTTCCAGATCTTTCAATTCCTTGAGTAACTGAACCTTAGCATCTGGTTCATAACCAGGCAGAACCCTTAAAGCATGGCCGTCATAAAGAAGTTTACCTCCAAATTCCAGATAAAGCTTGTTGTCAAATTTAGAAAGTCTTTCTTTTATCTTTGCTGTCTGTGAATCTAAATACTTTTTAGTATCAAAACCTCTCTTTTGCATGAGCTAGGTAATTATAATAGTTTTAAATAGTTTGCGGTGGTGTGTTGTGAGTGGTGTGTTGTGAGGGAAAGGAACGTACTTACTGGAAGAGATCATCGGAAAGACAAGGAACTTAAAAAGTACACAAAGTGTATCAAGCAGCCGAACCTGAATAGAAGTTGGTGTGGTGAATAGAGGTTGAATTATGATACGGACCCGGGGAGACCTTCGCTACACGCTGTAAGCAGAATGCTGCATGCCGTTTCGAACTCCCGACCCCAAGCTTTCACACCCTTCGGCCAACTTCGATCATTCCATAAAGGAATTACTCAGGAGCTCGTCATCAGGGTAGGAGGCTTGTGCCCTATTCATCTTCCTTTTCAGGATCCAGACTAGGCTACGGGTCCGTCGACTATCTGAAATGAACATTCATTTAATAATATTTTGGTAATTGGAATGGATTTCAACATCTTCCCACCATGACCACCACCTTTGGTTAATTATGCTAATAATTCCAAAATCTGCAGGAATATTGATGGGATCTTTTATATTCTTCTCCCTTCTGTTAATCATTAAGATAGAGTACGACGCGATGAAGCAAAGGCCTGAAAGGGGAGGAGATGAAGATGGAAAAGATACTGTGTGTAGGGATGAAAGAAGGTTTGGAAGCGTTTACAGGTGACAAGTATGAAAGAATGGGCATGCATCTTGGTGCTGTTGGAGAAGAGGACTTGTTGAAGTTGATGGAGATGTATGGCGTGGATGCATTGGAAAAAGTGCATGAGAGTGAAGGTGAAATTGAAGAAGATGTGTGTGAATATAGTGGAATGAGAGAAGTGTATATGGGAGCAGGAGGAATAGGTGGGTTTGGTTTGAAGAAAGTATAAAGTTTTTTTTTTCTAAAAATGTGGCTTTCTGGTAAATATCTGTTGTGAATAACTCTTCAACCCCCATGAATAACCGTCAGGGACTGCGTCCCTTTGATACCTTCTACCATCTGTATCTTTTTCAGAAGAACCCGGTCATATTCTTCTACATCTTTAACCCGGACAATCACTACTAGATCGGCTCCTCCAGAGACAATATCAACCTTATCGATAAAATAAAATCCTCTGAGCTCTTTTGCAACATCATATTGCGTCAAACGTCTCTTCTTCAGCAAGCCTAGATCTGTATGAATAAGGACATAGACAACATAACTCTTATCTACCGCCTTTGGTTCAACTTCTATCGTGTACTTTCTGATAATCTTCTCCTTTTTCAGCTTTCTTATTCGGTTGTGGATGGTAGTTACGGGTAGTAATGTCTTCTTGGCGATCTGTCTTGTAGTATAATCACTATGCCCCTGCAGAATTTCGATGATCTTCCTGTCTTTTTCATCGATTTTGTGTCTCATCTTGTCTCTCCTCCAATCTAACCCAAAAACTTCCTGATCTTGCCTGCTTCCAAAACACCTTCTTCAACAGCAGCAACATCCTGATTCTTTATTCCGGCCATGATCTGTGAAGTGATCCTCTTATGTTCGGGATCTACGTTGAAATCAAAGAGGCTGCATACTTTCTGCGCTCTTTTGCGGATCTCGAGAGGGAAGTGGCGAAGATTATCTTCGTTGAAATACTGTAATGAATCGGCCATATCTTCATCTACAGTACGATAAAACTCTCTCATCTTATCCAATTCTTGTTCAGATATGGCTGACAAGCCCAGTATCTCGGGAGGAAGGCCCAGGGAGTACAGTGAGGCACAGAACTTTATCGCACGTGGAAGCTTGATACCACCACTCTCTCTGGCATAACCAAATAATCCAACATGCAGCTTTCTCTTTCTTCTCGCCGGGATATAGGGGTTGACTAAGTTGATGTTATTGACCAACAGTCTGATGGAATCTTGGTAGTCTTTTTCCATCTTATTGATCAATTTTGAAGCAAAAGGGATGTCGATGGGTAGTGGAGCTCGTCTTTTTGTATTCCTTATTTTCTCTACTCCCTCAATGACTTCTTTGGGCGAGAAGTCATACTTGAATGCTGATTGCACAGTAAAAGTCTGCATACTGGGGTACTCATAGATCATCTCTTTTACATTGGTGGGTTTAAAATTTCCCCGAAACGGAGCTGAGCCGCAACCGATTATCGGCAGTATATCTACTGACATCCTCTCTTGCAGATTGTATAACTTCAGCAGTCCGATCTTGCCGATCAACACAGCAGAAGTTGAGCCATAATTCATAGCTGGATCACTGCGGGCGAACCAAACTCTCTGCAATTGTCTGATCCTCTCAAATTCCATGTATTTTTCAACATACTTATCTGCATTGATGATAGCATCTTTTGTCTCAAACAAAGGGGTCACCCTTATGTCCTTTGGTTCGAGCTTGCCCAGCCAGTCGGCGAGAGTGATGTCTCCTTTGTAGATTTGCTTCTCCTGCATCTTAATGATGAATCTCTTGTAATACTCGTGTATCCTTATCAGGTTCTTCTCAGAGGAGCACATGGGGACGGTGACTTCAAAAATTGGGGGAATCTCTTGGTCATAGAAAACTTTGCTGACATCAAAATTGCGCGGTATCGAATCGAGTGATTCCAGCAGGATTTTCCCCTCATTCTTCTCTACCTCGGGATTTGGTACACGCAGGGTCAGGAATTTATCTTTTCCCAGTATGTTCTTCTCAAAGTAATGTGGATAGCGGGTAAAAAGTTTTTTGACGACAAAATTATCTACTTCCTTTCCTTCTGCATCCCATAATTGCTCATCGATGCCCAAATGGGAGAAAGAATAGAAAGCTTCCTTTATCTCATCCTCCCCGCCCATCAAAGGTTTGTGAGCGAAGAAAGGAGTAGTGATATTGTCCGGATGTTGCGTACTCATAAGCCTTGAAATTTTTATGCTCATCGTGTCTCCCTCAAGAATTCTTGTATTTTTTCTAAACCAGCCTCGATTTCCATCATGCTGGTAGCGTAACTTATCCTGATGTTCTTTGGGCAGCCGAAAGCTTCTCCAGGAATTACAGCAATTCTCTTACTGTCCAGAAGCTTCTCGCAGAACTCAACAGAGTCCATCCCCGTTCTTTCGATAGATGGGAAGACATAGAAGGCTCCTTCCGGCCTGTGGCAAGGCAAACCCATCTCTTCTAACTTTGAGAGTACAAAATCACGCCTCTTTCGGAATTCCTCAACCATACTGGTAATCTCCTCCTCAGGAACATCAAGTGCTTTGAGGGCCATCTTCTGAACGATGGAACAGGCATTAGATGTGGTCTGTCCCTGGATCTTATTCATCCTCCTGATGATTTCTTTGTTGGCAGTACAGTAACCCAATCTGAGACCGGTCATGGAATATGTTTTGGAGAGGGCATTTACAGTAATGGTTTTCTCCCTTACTTCTTCACTGATGGAAGCGAGTGAGAAGTGTTTTTCGTCATAGATTATCTTTTCATATACCTCATCAGAAATGATGAAGAGGTCGTGTTCCAACGCCAGTTCGGCAATCTTCCTTAGCTCGGATTCTGGAATTACTGCTCCGGAAGGATTGGATGGAGAATTGATGATAATTGCTTTTGTCTTTGGCGTAATCTTCTCTTTGAGCAGCTCAGCCGTTACGGTAAAACTGTCAGTATCAACAAAAACAGGCAAGCAGCCGCATAATCTTATCTGCGCTGTGTAACTTACCCAGTAGGGGAGGGGAATGATGATCTCATCTCCTGGGTTGGTGATGGCCAGAAATGTGTTGTAAAGGGCTTGCTTCCCCCCATTAGTAATAGTCACCTCTTCTGCACTGCATCCGATGCCATTTTCATCACTGAACTTCTTAGCAACAGCTTTTTTCAGTTCAGGGATTCCTGACGCTGCCGTGTATCTGGTATAATTATCTTCCAAGGCTTTCTTACCAGCCTCTCTGATAGCTGTGGGAGTAGGGAAGTCGGGTTCTCCAGCTGCAAGATTGTATACTTTGTGTCCCTGACTTTTCAACAGCTTTGCTTTTGCGTTTATGGTCAGGGTCGCACTGGGTTTTATCTTGTCTAAGTTTTTTGAAAGTATCATGTTTTATTGTAATATTCCTTTGTTTAATAACTTTATGCACAGCATTTTTCTCGAAAACGGAAAGTTGGGGTGCTTATTTAAGTTCCACTATTCTGCGGTGTTTGGGACATATGTTCCAACAGATATAAAAATCTTTCGATTAATTGCATATAAATCCAACTATTTTGGGATATACTTATTAAGTATCTCCATATGTAGAATGTTAAGAGAAAACAAGTCGAAGGTGATGATGTGGAGTAGCAAGTGACAGTGGAGAGTGGTGGTGGAGAGATCGACGGAGGTAAAATAGAATGACGGATTACACTTTCCTTTGGAAGATGTATGTTACGGATGACGGCTATCCGGTGGTAGAGTTTGCTGCTACGATCTATGGCAAGGAAGCAGACGTAGGGCCATTTGGAAGCTACGGAGCTTACAGTTTCATAAAGCAAGTACCCGTTAGATATGATGAAAAGGCAAGAGAGTGGATATTTGGAAAGAGACCTATCCCAGTATCCCGGATCGCGGAAAAGATAAAGAGCCGGATAAGCAAAGAAATGTCTCCAGAGGACACCTGTTGCTACCAGTTGGTCGAAGAATTTCCCTGGAGGATCAAAGTACCAGGTTTTTCGATGGAGAGATTAGCTGAGATGAGAAGTGAACTGACAGATTTGTTGAGAGGTGAATGAAATGAAAGAATTAAAAAAGGAAAGAGAAATTGCAGAAGTAGACGCAGAACTGAAAGCATTGAAGATGTTCGAAAGACTGGGTTTCAATCACGGGCGATTGGTCTGTTAAAATATGAAAAAGGAGGAATGAAAATGAAAAAAGAGAAAATTGTGGAGATCCTACCTAAAGGCTACAGGTCAAAACTGGACTTTTTTGCGACCGAAAGAGGGGTGAAGCTAGTTAAAGATACATTTGAGAAGAAGTTAGCCAAAAAGCTTTCCTTGACCAGGGTTTCTGCACCTAGATTTCTGATAGTGGGAACAGGATTGCAGGATGATCTGGCAGGGACGCAAGTACCCGTTTCATTTAAGACTAAGTTTTCTCCAAAGAGTGTGGAGGTAGTGCATTCCCTAGCAAAATGGAAAAGGTTTGCCCTGGGAAAATATGGTTTCAAAAAGGGAACAGGTCTCTATACAGATATGGATGCCATCAGGAAAGATGAAGATATCAGTCCAATCCATTCCATTTACGTCGATCAATGGGATTGGGAGAGGATCATTTCGAAAGATGAGAGAACATTACAATTTCTGAAGAAAATAGTGAGAAAGATCTATGCAGCTCTTCTTGAGACAGAGAAAGCTATTGTGAAAGAATTTCCTAAACTGAAGCCGATGTTGTCAAAGAAGATAAAGTTTATCCACGCGGAGGATCTTGAGAAGATGTACCCTACGCTCAGTCCAAAAGAAAGGGAGAGAGCAATCGCCAAAAAGCATGGCGCTGTGTTTCTGATTGGGATCGGCCATACTCTTGAATCCGGAGAACCGCATGATGTAAGAGCAGCTGATTATGATGATTGGTGGACAGAAACCGGAGCAGGAAGAAGAGGATTGAACGGTGATATTATTGTCTGGGACAAAGTAAGAGAAGAAGCTCTAGAACTTTCTTCGATGGGAATCAGGGTTGATAAGCGAGCTCTGCTGAAGCAGTTGGAACATTCCGGACTTACGGCCAGGAAAGAGATGGAGTTCCACAAGGGCATAATTGAGGATAAGATTCCATTGACCATCGGCGGGGGCATAGGCCAGTCAAGGATATGCATGATTATGCTGCAGAAGGCGCACATAGGGGAGGTGCAGAGCAGTGTTTGGTCGAAGGAAGTTGAATGGGAGTTTGGGAGAAGAGGGATACCATTACTTTAGTGAAACGTACGTATTAAGTTTCCCTGAGGAAAATATGGGCAAGCCGCTCGTTCGACCGAGCCCGGCTTGTATTATTCAGCATAATAGGAATGATTTACTGGAATGGCTCGGGCTTGAACTTCCATCTTACGAATTGAACAATCTCACTCACCCCCTGGCGCAGCCCATATTTTCCCACCCAACTTAATACGTACAGTGAAACAATACTTTTTTATATCTTTTATCATTAGTTATCAAAATGGCAACAAAATACACTTCAATCCAACAAGCCATAGATAAAGGCAGTGGTAAAGTCAATGTCCGTGGTTGGATCCATAGAGAAAGAGGCAGCAACAAATTTAAATTCATCACATTAAGAGATTCTACAAACCTCATCCAGTGTATCTTCGAGCGGAAGGATTTTGAAAAAATGTGGGATGAGATTGACCATATGCAGGTTGAGACATCGATCATGCTCTCTGGGACTATAAAAGAGGACAAACGTGCGCCTACAGGATATGAAATCCATGTTAAAGATTATGAGATCGTCGGAAAGAGTGAGAATTACCCGATCAGCAAGGATTTTTCAGTTGAATTTCTTGCTGACAATAGACATCTTTGGTTAAGAAGCCGAAAGATGACTTCTATCCTGAAAATAAGGAGCACATATCTTCAGGCCAGAGAGGAGTTTTTCATTAATGAAGGTTTTATCAGGTTTGATGCACCCATCCTACAACCAAGCCAGTGTGAAGGTGGTTCAACCTTGTTTGAAGTTAAATACTACAAAGATAAGATTTATCTCTCTCAGTCTTGGCAACTGTATGCTGAGGCAGCCATTTTTGGACTAGGGAAGATCTATAACATGGGTCCAACATTCAGGGCTGAAAAATCCAGAACTAGTAGGCATCTTTCAGAATTCTGGATGGCTGAAGCTGAAGTAGCATGGGCAGATCTCCATGAGATTTCAGAACTGGCGAAGAAGGAGCTGCAATATTGTCTAAAGAAAGTTGCTGAAGAGAGAGCTGAAGAGTTAAAATATTTTGGGAGAGATGCAAAAGAACTGCTGAAGATCGTCAACAAGAAATGGCCGACAATAAAATATCGTGAGGCTCTGAAAATTCTCAAAGAGAAATGTAAGATGAATGTTCCTTTTGGGAAAGATCTAAGGACTGTTGAAGAAGAGAAATTGATGGAGCATTTTGATGTTCCTGTTGTAGTGACTCATTATCCCAAAGAAGTGATGGCTTTCTATAAGCCAAGAGATCCACAGAAGAAGGATGAAGCTTTGTGTTTTGATATGTTAGCTCCTGAAGGACATGGAGAGATTGTAGGTGGCAGCCAGAGAAGTACTGACATCAAGGAGATGGAAGAGGCCTTGAAGAAAGAAGGAGAAGATATTAAGAATTATGATTGGTACTTTGACTTGAGAAAGTATGGTAGTGTTCCTCATGCTGGTTATGGGGTAGGAGTAGAGAGAGTCATCAAATGGATCTGCGGATTGGACAGTATCAAAGATGCAATCCCTTTCCCGAGAACGATGGAAAGGTATAAGCCGTAAACATTTGTTTCAATCTTTATATTCTTCTGGCTAAAAGAATTACTGCGACCTAATTATGCTGCATTGTTTGTAGGCATGTTTGCATTGGTTATTCTTACAACAATATCTTTTGAAAGAATCTGTATGGAAAGTAGGTATCGTTATTTGGATCATCTAGGGATTCAACAAGAAGTAGAAAAAGCGGTGATCGTAAATCAGTATTACGAGCTGGAAAGTGATTATAATAAATTGGTAAAACAGTTAGAGAAAAGAAAATGAAGAAAAATTTAAAAAAGGCAAAGAAATTCAAGTGTAAAAAAGAGGCCGATATGAAAAAAGATAACAAAGATGAGATTATTGAAATCTTTAGAGAAAGAGCAAAAGTAAATCGGGAAAAATTTGATGCTAGTGTTAAAAGATTAACTCAAATTAATAAACAAATTAGAATGTTATTTGGTTCTCCTGATATTGAAATGATTAACGGGAATAGGAGGAGATCTAAACCTTGACTTAATTTTAATGACGAATTAAGAGACATTTCTTGAGGACTTTCCCAGCAGACAATAATGGTCGCAATTGTCCGTGTAGATCTCTTCTATCTTAAAATTCTTGAAGTATTTCTTCAACAACTGCTTATTGTAGATGTAATGGGGAACTCCTTTCTCAAATCCGCTGAGCATCATGTACGTCCTGGGAGCGATCATCTTCATCTCAGTCTTCACAGATTTGTGA
>CAZWBB010000028.1:0-22907 GCA_964632045.1 uncultured Methanosarcinales archaeon
TTAATTGAGATAGAACCTGGTTCTTCTGTTCAGCTTCTTCGGCAACTTTCTTCTTTACCCGTTCAACAACTTCCGCAGGAGGTACGGCTAGATATTTTATGGGCTTGCCAACCTTTACGATAATAAAACCTTTTTTCTCTAATGATTCAAGAACGTCATATGCTCTGGAACGAGGAACATTTGAGATATCAGATAATTCCCCAGCGGTAGAAACGCCCCTTGATAGCAAGGCGATCCATAGTTTACTTTCATACGAATTGAGACCGAAGTCCTTCAGTTTGTTTAAAAAATCTTTTTGCACGATCATTGTTACTTCCTCCTGTTTGTTTTCTGACTGTGTAATCACCTCTACATAATCCATCCAGAACCTGTTTTTTCTATGATTTGAAAGCGCCACCCATTTATAAGCTTTTCGGCAATTTTAGCACTTTTGAGTGGTTATGCTCCCTATCGTCTTTTTTAGTGTATAGAAACGCCCCTACTATATAAATCTTTCTATATTTTTAGTACTCTCCAGTAGTCAACAAAACATATGGTGCATATACTTTTTTACTGTGGTTCGCCATCTACTGTAAAAAGTCGACTATCGTTCACTTTGAACAGACCAATTCTTGCACCGGCATCCAACCAGCCATGGGCATAGTTCAGGGCTGCGAAAGCCAGCACCGCATCTTCTTTCTCTTCATGGAAGAATTTTGCATCCCGAAAGTAGCGGGAGGCCATATCCAAGAAATCCTCAGCTTGCTCCCTGCGTGAATCATCAAGAGCCTGTTTTGCTTTTGTCAAGGCTTTCTGGGTAATAGAGAAATACCTTTCAAGTTTCTCTTTGCTGATAGTTGATTTCATCGGGTAATACTGGGCGTCATACCACCAGTGGTGGTCACGGACTTTTGACATGGAGAAAAAAAGCTATTTGACGATTGCTCCCGGTCTCTTGACGGTGATGGGCAAGACATTTTCATTAAATTCGATTATTGCGATTTCAATAGGATCATATTTTATCTTGGTCAGATCCTTGTCGGAAAGTTTTACCAAGAATGGGGCTCCCATAGAAAGTTGTAAAGCACGAGAACCGATCATGCGTGCCTTTTCGTATTTGGTGTAGTTCACCTGTTCCTGTGGTTTAGCTTTTTTAGCCATTTTCTTCCCCTAGTCTTTCAAAGTCTTATTCAACTCGGCTCTCAGGAACTTCGACTTTTCTAACGCAATATCAAGTATCTCTCTTATCTCCTCAATCGTCAGGGGAGAACTTCCACCTTTTTGCATCGCGGAAATAATACCCTTAGAATCTGAAGCGACAGTCAACCTTGCATCATAAGCATGTTCTTCTTCTGCTGTAGGATCAACCATCAACTTACCATTTACTTTGTATACGGTCACAGGTAAAGGTTCCTTGGTTAGAGGCAATGGCTTGTCAGTTTTTTCTTTGTAGTTGATCGCTCCTGTTTCCTCATCGACAACTGGGAAACGTGCTGCTTTCAGAGCCGTCAGTACTGCTAATCCGGATGCATCAAATAGGTTTCCGGCATCATTGATCGTGACAATGTCGATTATTACAAACCAGGCTTTTTCTCCTGGTTCGATGCAAAGCTTCTTCATGTCGATCGCCTTTGCTTCTCTGATCCCCCTGTCTGTTACACGAGATAATTCAATCGCCTTGATGCCTGGTGGGCCAGGCTCATATTCAGGACTTGATAACGGTTTCAATTCAGCATTGACCATGATACCGCCCTGGTCGGGCGTATCATTGTATGGTTTTTCGATTGACAGCTTCACGCCGGCCATAACTACGGTCTTGCCTATCTGTACCTTGGCAGAACCTTCAGCTGTCCAGGAAATCTCTGTATCTATCTTGATGGGCTGCCGGTACTCGGTCAATCCTCTACCGTCTATCCGTTTCCCCTTAGCTGCAAGGTCCGCAATCATATTTTTATTTACTATCATCTTCTATTCTTTGCTTTTTTTGGCAAATTTATTTTTAAGAGCTTCCATCTGTATCTTGTACACTTTTTCTGAAGTGCTCTTGGCTAACTCTAAAGCTTTGATAAGGTCATCTTTTGAGATCTCCCCGTCCATCTGCAGCAGGGTGACCTCTTTGGTATTATGGATCATCGCTACTGGAATATCAGAAACGGGACCATCTTCATACGCTTCTTCGTTATAGGTAAGATCAGCGACCACTAGTCCATCTACTTGACCCACTGCGACGCTGCTGATCATGTCTTTCATGGGGATTCCTGCATCAGCCAAAGCCATGGCAGCCGCTGTGATTGCTGCGCATCTGGTACCTGCATCTGTCTGTGGCAATTCGATAAAAACATCAACTCCTGAATTGGGAAAAGCAGAGAGATCAATAACTGGTTCTAGCGCTTTAGTCATTACCATGGAAATTTCCTGCGCTCTTCTGCTGTTCCCAGGTCGGATTCTCTCACCACAACCAGAAAAGGGCATCATACTATAATGGCATCTTAGGATTCCTTTTTTAGGATTCTGCAGAAAACGAGGGAAAATCTCTCTTGGTCCATATACTGCAGCAATAGCCCATGTCTTTCCTGATCTGAATGATGCAGAACCATCAGCATTGGGAACTACTCCCACTTTTGCTTCCATCGGACGCAGCTCATCAACTTTCCTGCCGTCAAATCGTTTTTTGTAAGCTCCCATCTTCACTTATTTTCCTCCAGGAATTTTTCAATTTGAGCTGTCAGTCCTTCCGTGTGTGATTTTGCTTCAATCTCTTTGATGGCACGCTCAGTAAGAAGTTCTCCATCGGGCGTACCTTTGATCCATACAAAACCATTCTGGCCGATAGTAATTTCACAGCCGGTCTTATTTTTAACTAAGGATATCATACTTCCCTGCTTACCAATCACTCTTGGCACTTTCAGGCTGTTGACCCGGATGATCCTCCCACCAGAAATCTTATGCAAACCCGGCTCTTTCATCGTCAGATCGATCAGTTTTTGTGATGTTACCTTAGTGATCTTCACAATAACATAATCATCGATGGCCAGTATAGTACTAAGATCTTCTTCCCTTTTGATGAATCTGGTACTGGCGTCCTTGACGTTAAGCATCGCTGAATAAGCAGTACCTGTGTCTATGCGCCAACCGGACATGGCGATGTCAATCACCTTACCGATGATCTTATCCCCTGTTTTCGGGACGTACGGACCGGATAACGGCGTTATCTTGATCACTCTTCCTAGTACAGAGACCAGCCCAAGTACTTTAGAATAGATCTTATCATTCTCCCGGTAGGTATTATCTCCGGGTAGGAAGTCCATCCCTTCGGCAAGAACTTCCCCTGGGATTGCGATATCCCGTGCCTTCACTAATATATTACTCATTTTTTTAATTTATCCGCTTTTTCCATATGTTTTAATGAGAAACCTCAGCGGATTTGGCTATTTTCTCACTTGTTCTGTCTTAATTTCATGGGTTATTTAAAAGGTTTTTGGTTTTGGAATGTTAATGTGCTGAAATGAGGAGCTCTGTCAACAGGGTGGTGGTCACGGACTTTTGACACTTACAATTTAAGGTTTAGAAACATTTATATTTTCGCTACTAATCTTTCAAGTATGTTCTTAAGAAGGAAAACAACTTTGCAACTTGTTGAAACGTTTATCAGGTTGGCCAAAGAGGCGCAAAAAGATATTGAAGCAGGAAGAATAAGAAGAGTAAAGAAACTGCTAAATGTAATCGAGAAAATAGAACTGGCTGAGATAGTCAAACTGAAAGATATTTCTGTTAAACTTCAAAATAGATGCCGTGAAATATTCGACCTAACTAAAGAGGCTGAGAAGGAAATCATCAATACTCCTGAAGTAACCAAAATAATCAATAGGATCATAAAACTTGAAGAGATATTGCAGCGGGAAATCCTGGAGAAAACAGCAGATCTCGAGAGGTACGAATTAGGCAAATGCATCGGGGTCGGAGGAAACTCTCATGTATATGAGATTAAACAGGATCCTGGCTTAGTCATGATAGTATTAGGCAGTACTGGATTTGGTAAGTTTACTACAAAAACATTAAGAGAGGTTAATAGAGAGATTGATATGTTCAAGACTATTCCTAAATGTGTCAATGCTCCTAAGACATTAAGAACGGGTAGGATTGGCAAATATAATGCTGTCCTGATGGAGCGGGCATGGGGCAAACCGTTACATGACCGTAAGGGAGGCTATCCTGCATGGAAAAAGAATCTCAAAAGGCTTGCCGAGGCCCCGCAAAGGCATTATAACAAGTATTGGCGAGATTACAGGATTATTAATACTAGAGGATTTGTCCTTGATCCATCAAAACCAGATAACATAATGTATGATGAAGAGAAAGGATTCTTTCTGATAGATTTACACCTGGATAAGAAAAGAGCAGTAATGTATTCATTAGATATTCAATTCTGTTATACATATGTCTACTACAATAGTATCAGTGAAGGTTTAGTTACTGAGAATGATTTTGATAATATTAAGATTATCTTAACTAAACTAAAAAAGGCAGGTGACCCTTGCAGTCACGCTGACGAGATTCTGAGATCTTGGGACAATAGGGAAGAGAGAAGATTAGCAGAGCTGAGATATCAGGAAAGATTAAAACAGAGAAGGAAAAAGTCATTTGAAGTTGATGTCTGGTAAGATTTTTATTCCTCAACTATGACCTCTCCATGGGTCAAAGAATTAAGTTTCTCTAGGAATTCAGGATAGAAACCGGCAGGGATCTCTACCTTAACTGTCCAGCTGCCGTCAGAATTCCATGTATCTTGCAGCATCTTACTGTTGCTGCTCACCACACCATATGCTTTCCCTGCATAAGTCGCCGGGATGGTGATGTTGACCTCTTTCTTCTCGATGCTGATAGGAATTATCGGACGCAGTTTAGAGATGATGTCATCAAACTGCTCCTCTACACCTCTATTGTAATCTATGTGGATCTTCCCTTCTTCCAGAGCCGCTTCGATCCTGTTCGGCGGATGTGGCAGTCCAGTCTTTGGATCAATCGCTTGCTTATTGATCATACTGATAAGTTTCCTTCTTTTCTGCTCCCTCTCTTCAGCCCGATGCTCTGCTGTGGCCTGCACTTCACCTTCATTGAGAATTGTCTCTGCAATCTTAGTGGTATCAGTCGTATGGAAAGCTTCCTGCAGCCGCTCGTTGGGAGCGATCTGCCCTTTCTTCGCATCTGAGAAGATGTTGTCTGCAAGAAGGACTTCCCCTAGGTCGGTAATTTCTCCCTTCCTGTACCGGACCGCTGCGTCTGGATCAATATTAATCTCAAAAGTATTGCCAAACTTCTTGAGACGGGCAACATTTATCTTTATCTTATCTTGAGATATTTTATCAGACATTTTACTTCTACTTGACTAACTTCTTCAACTCATCATCGTTTAACTTAGTAAACTTCTTTTTCTCCACGTTGATGTAAGCAGCATCTACTCTCTCAAAACTGAATTCTCCTTTCAGGAAGTCCTTTAAAGCGTTCAAACCCAATTTGATTCCATCTTCAATTGCCAGGTTCGGCCTCCATTTCTTCTGCAGGATGGCATCTACTGATGCTTCTCCTTCCCCGATGACAGCTGCTTTGAACTGGAAGTATAATCCATAAGGTTCTGTTACAAACAATCTGATCGTTCCGTCTTCCTCTACTCCACCAACCAGCATGGAGACGCCAAATGGCCGTAATCCCGCGGATTGGGTGCAGACCTGCTTAAGGTCGCAGATGTCCTTGACGACTGAAACAATGTCGATTTTTGAATCATAAGTCACTGAATGTTGCTGTGCTTTTAGTTGAGCACGATCAACCAGGATACGAGCATCTGAGATTATTCCAGCAGCAGTTGCTCCAATATGGTCATCCACTCGGAACATCTTTTCAATGGCTTCTGGTACCATCAGCTTGGAAAGGATCCTCTTATCTGCAATAAAAACCACCCCATCTTTACAAGTGATACCTATAGCGGTCGGTCCCTGCTTGACCGTCTTTTTTGCATACTCTACCTGTAGCAATCTTCCGTCAGGAGAAAACATAGTTATACTTCTATCATAACCCATCTTATCTATCATCGCTTTGTTATTCATTTTTCCACCTCGCTTTTCGTAATTCTGATTCTAGATATACGAATTTGCTTTTTTGATCGTGCCCGATGTTGTCAACGATTTGATGATCACCGGCACCCCGTTTATTTCCTTGATCAAGGCCAAAGCAGCCTTACACTCGTCCACATGAACATGATTGACTTTTATTATAAATCTTTGCTTTTTCAGGTCAAATTTTTCTTTGAGGAACATTGGTGAAGCTCTGGAGATGCCTAACTGGCCCACGAAAAGAAGCAATGCTTTATCAACTGCTTTGCTTACTTCCTGTACAGAGATCCGTTTGTCAGAAAGAATTTCAAAAACAATATACCGTTTTTTCTGCCGAAGGGAAGGCTGCAGCTTCATAATAGAAAATAATTTAAGCAAAGTATATAAAATTATCCAACAATCTCTTCCTCATCAATAGAGGGCATACTTTCTTCTCCGGGTTGCTCATCGCCTTCCTCTCCTCCTTCCAACTGGCTTTGACCTCCCCCAAACACTCCAGGATCGTTAGATAAAACTTCTCCTGGTTGCTGCTCGGGTGCTTTTGGCTGATCAGCATCCTGCTCTCTTTTTTCAACTATCTCGATCTTGCCAAACTTGCCTGCTGAGAGTTGTTTTTCATCACGAAATTCAGAACACCAGCCGTTCTGTACATGGATCTTATCTCCCACGCCTACATTATCAATGTCCTCATTCCATAAAGTAAGACTGATTATCCCTGAATCATCCTTGATCTTGGCATTACATACCTTACCTTGTTTGCCGAACTTCTCAAAACTCCGAGGTTCATCTTTTTCTGTAACCACAGCAACGATATCAATGTTACCCTGATTTGCCTGTACATCTTTGATTTCCATTTTGAATATCCTCCTTAGTTGGTACCTGGTTCTATTTCACTCTTTTTATTAAGTTTTCTATGCTACCGTGCAATATTCCATGAGAGTAGTAAAGAAAATTATTTAAATCCGTATACAACTTTCTATATATGCCTCTCCAGAAAGAGATCGGAAAAGAAATAAGAGCACTAAAAGAAAGAAACAAAAAAGTCGAAGCAGACAAGGCCTGGGAGACAAGCATATCCAGAAAGATAATCGTCGCCATCCTCACTTACTTTGTCATCGTCATTTTTTTCCACTTCGCCGGATTACCTAATCCTTTCATCAATTCTATTGTGCCGACAGCAGGTTTTGTCTTATCTACCTTGACTCTGCCTTTCTTCAAGAAATTGTGGCTAAGATACTTTCATGAGAGATGAGAAGATTTTCTACCGTCTGCCCTCGATCTTCCTTCGCCATCTTGACAGATGATGGTAATACTTCTCCTGCACCCTGCCAGGCAACTTCAAATAATGGTTATGCATCTCTGAATAATCTTCCTTTTGCTTGTCAAGCTTTTTTTCATGGATCCCATGCAGCAGCTCCCTTATCTTCTTCTCCGCGACAAACTGGGTCTCTATCCTCTTGAGGAGTTTCTGGATCTTGTTGTAGAAGCGTGGTTTGTGTTTCTCATGCAGTTTCAGATAAAGGTCATGTATCTCCAGATACTTGCCGTGCAATATCTCTGCCGACTCTTTTTCAACAGCGACCGTCAATTTTCCAAGCTTTCTCTCCAACCGATTTTTGATATTTGTGAATTCTGAATGGAGATACCATCCTCCTGCGATCAACACTGCCAACAAGAGAGCTAAAGCAGCGACTTTACCTAGCACTGAAGGAGTTGAGATCGCTAGGGCAATCGATGCAAAAACCACAACAATAAAAATTACCAGCAGAAGAGTTAATGTACCTCTTTTATTAGACATACCTTGGCATTATCCACCAATTATTTAAAATTAACTGTAAGCTTTGACAGTCTTCCTTTCAGTTCTGAGATCTTCACCCTTTCCTGTTTAGTGTTCTCTCTGTCCCGGATCGTTACACACTTATCCTCCAGGCTGTCAAAATCAACAGTGATGGCATATCTCAATCCGATCTCATCTGCCCTGGCGTACCTTCTTCCAACAGAAGAGGCTTCATCATAGAAACAGGAAAATTCTTCTTTAAGCTCATCATATACATCCTCGGCAAGCGCGACCAGTTCTGGTTTGTTCTTTACTAAAGGAAACACGGCGCAGAAGAAAGGTGTCAGACCGTTTGCCAGATGAAGGACAAGGTTACCCCTCTTCTTATCCGCGTCGTAACTAAGATCCAGCAGAGCATAGACATTCCTGTCAACACCGAAGGACAATTCTAATACATGGGGGATGAACCTACTTCCTGATTCCTCATCGAAGATCTCCATCTTTTCCTTGGAGATGTCTTGGTGGCCATGCAGATCATGATCTGTCCGGTAATGCAGACCACCCATCTCAGTGAAGCCATACTCTTCAAGATCGACCTCAAGGTCAAAATGATACTTGTTGTAGAAAGCTTTCTCTTTCTCATTGAGCTGGTACAGACGGAATTTTTCAGGTGGGACATTAAGTTGTTCCAGATAGAATTGCTGGATCTTCACAAGGTGGTAGACATAAAATTTTGGCAAACCTTCGTCAACAAGCTGTTTAGCTGTCCTCTCTACGATTTTCTTCTTCTTCCTGTCGATTACCAGATGGGTCCGCAGTTTGTATCCCTTGACCAGCTCAAAATGCTTGTGTTCGTTGATCCTTTGTGGATTGAAAAATATCTGCAACTCCGCTTGTGTAAATTCTCTCTGACGCAGGGTCAGATTCCTGGGAGATATCTCATTCCTGTAGGCTCTTCCAACAAGCGCCAGTCCTAAGGGCAGTTTCTTCCTCAGTAGTTCATACTGCAGTTTGAAGTTAACATAGGGAGACTGCGCAGTTTCAGGTCTGAGATAAGCTGTATTTTTGGCGCCCACTCCCATCTGCAGGGGGAACATCATGTTAAAGATGGATACTTTTTTCAAAGCAGACTTGCACTTTGGACAAGTCAGGTTTTCCCTTTCTATAAGATTGTTCAACTCATCGACAGACAACTCCTCGACCCTTTCTCCAACTGCAGCTTCCACAAAATGATCGGCCCTTTCGCTGAAATCGCATTTTGAACAATCCACCGCCGGATCGATAAAATTTTCCAGATGTCCAGAAGCTTTGAAGACGCTTGCGTGCATAATGTTCGCGGTTTCAATCTCATGAAAGTTATCGTTGAGGCCAAGAAAATATTTTCTCCATAGAGCTTCAAAATTTTTCTTGAGTCTTGTTCCCAGATGTCCGTAGTCATATAATCCAGCAACTCCTCCATAAATCTCGCTGGAAGGATAGATAAAACCTTTCTTTTTGCAGAAAGTCGCTAATTCTTGTGCTGTGTGTGCCATTTTGGTTTGGGATAGGTCGGCGGTTTATTAAGTTTTTGTGGTAAGTTTTATATATTTCTTTACGTTTATCTAAAGTGATGGATGAAAAGACGAAACAGAAAATTCTTGTTTATGTTGGTTACGCTTTTGTAATTGTTGCACTGTTGTTATTAATCCTAAAAATATTGGAGATATTTTGAATGGAGAAAATACTCACGGGGATTGCTGTAATTCTTGTAATCATCACCGCAATACTGTTGGTTCTGAAAATAATTGGGACTCTGTAGAATGATTTCAACATTTGCTATCCTCCGTTCCTTGTTCTATGTGACCAGCATATTTTGGTCCGCATTCCTAATTATCAATTCTTACAGGAAAACGACAGATATTACTACTGCTCTTGTCACAGTGGTTATTTTACTTGGCTCAATGATTCTCAACGACTTGATTAAAGCAAAGAAGTAAAAGTATTAATCAGTCACAACTTGACATCCAGGGAGTTTCTTCACGGGATCATGGCCACCTTTGCTCCAGGGATTACAACGCATGATCCTGTGCACGCCCATTGCGCTTCCTTTCAGTAATCCGTACTCTTTGATGGCCTCTTCCGTGTAATGTGAGCAGGAAGGTTCATACTTGCAGCCAACTTTGATTCCTACATAAGATAGAGCATGGTAGATTGGATAGGCTACAAACCGGTATATACCGATTAGGCCAACTCCAATTCCCGTGCCAACTCTCTTAGGTAGAGGATCACTGCTTTCCTCACTCACTACTTCCTCAAGTCCCATTACAATCCACTCTCGTGTCGTTCCACATAATCACAGAGAGAATCGTAAGATGGCTTCACATCAACTATTCTCTGCTCAGGCATCAAAGTGACTCCTAGATCCTTAACCCAGGCTGTTGCTTCTTCAGCACTTAGGTCACCGTTCTTGTCGGTGTCCGCGATTTGCAGAGCCGTATGGTACTTATCTTCATAGTCAACATGCTGGCCGATCATTCTCCAACCAAGCGTGCCTAAACCCAGGTAGACTGCTGCAGTGATACCAAGGCCAACTATTCCAACTATTCCAAGCACGGTGCAGGCTTCTGTACTGCCAAATCCTCGTCTTGGAGCGGTCAATCCTTTTTTTAGTCTGTTTATGTATTCCATTTTTTCCCTCAAAATTGTTGTCCGTATTTCTGCGTCAGTTCCGCAAGAGTGCTGTAAGGAACTTTTACCTTTGGCACTTCGCCTTCAATAGTAGGTATTCCCATCTTTTTGTATAGTCCAAATCTTTCCTCCGGACTAAGTACACCGTCGCCATCTTCGTCCGCTATCTTATGAGCTGCTTCGGTTTGGTTGTCATAGTCCCAGATCGACTGAACTTTATCCCAGGCATTGCCTAGACCACCCAAAGCAAGTGTTCCTACAATAGCAGTTCCTATAGCCAATACTGTAAGACACCCGCAACAACCACCACTGTTGTCATCTCCCATTTTATATCCTCCACACCCTCTGTTTTAACCACTCCCCTTTAGTGGAAATGCGGCAGCTATATAAATCTTCCGGTCGTCGCTACTGGCGAGTAGTTTTAGGTTTTGGAAGAAGAAAATCCTACAAACCTTCATGTCGTTCTACATAATCACAGAGAGAATCGTAAGATGGCTTCACATCAACTATTCTCTGCTCAGGCATCAAAGTGACTCCTAGATCCTTAACCCAGGCTGTTGCTTCTTCAGCACTTAGGTCACCGTTCTTGTCGGTGTCCGCGATTTGCAGAGCCGTATGGTACTGGTCTTCATAATCAACATACTGGCCGATCATTCTCCAACCCAACGTTCCCAGACCGGCATACATAGCGACAGTAACCCCAATAATTCCGACAATTCCCAAGACTATGCAACCTTCTATCGTGGTGAATCCTCGTTGATTTGAGGTTGTGTATTGTTTTATTTTTTCTGTGAGATCCATTTTTTCCCTCAAAATTGTTGTCCGTATTTCTGCGTCAGTTCCGCAAGAGTGCTGTAAGGAACTTTTACCTTTGGCACTTCGCCTTCAATAGTAGGTATTCCCATCTTTTTGTATAGTCCAAATCTTTCCTCCGGACTAAGTACACCGTCGCCATCTTCGTCCGCTATCTTATGAGCTGCTTCGGTTTGGTTGTCATAGTCCCAGATCGACTGAACTTTATCCCAGGCATTACCCACTCCACCTAAAGCGATTGAACCCACGATCGCAGTACCAACAACCAGCGCAGTAAGACATCCACCACAGTTGCAACTGCAACTTGATCCACTGTCATCATCTCCCATCTTGATTCCTCCACATCCTGTTTTTACCCCCCCTGGGCCTTGAAAATACCGCACGTATATTAATTTTTCTATAGAATGTTAACTACGCACGCTGAAGTCCGAAAGGGATACCAGATAAGCGAAGCTTCTCTGAGTACTCAGAGCCTAGCGTGGTTGGCAACATCCCGGGAATTTGCCAATCCCTTCACCATAATGAATCCCAGAGGTTTCCTTCGCAAATTCCCGTGGCCTAATAATATACTGAGCAGGCCAACCCTCGGCCTGTCAGGATATTCAAGAGGAGTTCTTGTGCAATCATTTTAGTTGGTTTGCTGATATTTAAACCCTTTCACAGAGATTATCCCAGAAAGCAGAATATTGATGATGCCTACTGCGGGAAATGCGAATTTGTTTCACTTCCCCAACCATTCAACCTCTTCTTCGCTCAACTCTAACTCCTCAGCAATACTATTGCCTCCTCCGCTCCTGAAAATCTGCTGTAAATATGGAATCTGCTCACCGGCAACCTTAGTAGAAGTGTGTATCCTCTCCGCCAGCTTGGCAGCGATCTCTTTTTTCTTGGCATTCTTCATCTTAGCCTGCCACATCCGAAGGAAGCGCATCGTAGGCAGATACTTGACAAACTCAGTATTCTTTTCATCTTTAGCAGAACTGATCCCTGCGGTCATCAGATCCTTCATGTAAACAAGGAACCGCCAGTGCTGTCTCTTATGGATCCTTCCCTGGAAGACATCCACTCTGGACAGATGTTCATAGGCCCTGGCCAATGATCTTGGGTGGATATATTCTTTTGGAAGATTATTGTCAATCCAGAAAGAGACATCTCTTAGGTCAACATCAACATCATCCAGGGCTGACAGAGCATTCTCTACACTGGAAGACTTGAAGATTATCATCAGAGCGTTGATTATTGATTCAGTCCGTTTTCTGTCTGAGAGGTATTTTAGATCATCGAAGGTAAAACTCTTTTCAGTAGCACAAATATGCAAGTCAATCAATGCTCCTCTAAGATCTCCATCAACCTGTCTGGCCAGGCTATTTATCGCTTTCTCCTCAGCCTGGATGTCTTCCTGTTCGCAGATCCACTTCAGGGCATGAGCAATCGTCTTGTACTGCAGTTTATGGAACTCAATCATCTGAGTGGCTTTTTTCAACGGCTTTAGCTTACTGTCTTCGATATCATTTGCAGTGAGGATCACTGGGAATGTTGATTTGGCAATAGCCTTCACCAGAGCAGGGATACAACCCCTGTCCTTAACTCCCGAGATATTATCAACTTCATCCACAAGAATCAGTTTTGGGGTGAAGAAAAGAGACTGCTGTCCCAATGCAGCATCAAGAAATGATCTTATGTTCTCCGCATTCCGAAGATCAGACGAGTTTATCTCCAAGAGATCATACTTAAGTTCCTCTGCCATGGCGTAGACGGAGGAAGTCTTACCGTTGCCAATCGGCCCGTGCAGGAGGGCAGCTTTGCGCTTCTGTGTCTTGTAGTTTATGATGAAATCCTTAAGTTGGGATACAGCTAACTGCTGTCCAAATACTTGCGAACTGTTCTTTGGCGCGTATTTATATGTGTAAATGGACATATAGTGTTAAGAGGAGAGGGGGTATTAAAGGTTTTTGGTGCTGTGCTTCCAATGACACAAACTTTTAGGGCATAACCTCAATCAACCTTCCTCATATCCTTGATCCGGTCATATTCATCGATGATCTCTCCGACAATCTCTTCCAGGATATCCTCCAAGGTTACGATGCCAACAACTTCTTTAAACTTATTTCTCACCACAAAGAGATGTGTCCTTTTCTTCTTGAACAGATTCAGGACCCTGTCCAGTTTCTGGTTCTCACTGATATACAGGACATTCTTCCGCATGACCCCGCTGATGGGAACTTTGTCATCTGGATCAAGGACGATCATGTCTTTAGAATATAACATTCCCACAATCTTGTCTCTTGTTCCAGCATAAACGGGGATCCGGGAATGACCTTTTAGATGGATCTCTTCCATTAAGTGCCGAGTGAGTGAAGCTCTCTTGCTTACAAAGAATGTATTAACTCTGGGAGTCATGATTGACTTGACTGTTTTGTTGGAAAAAAGAAGTCCTTTCTCTAGGATCTTATACTCTAACTCAGCTAAATCAGATTTCTTAAGTTTTTTCTGTTCGCGGATGAAGAGGCGGAACTCTTTCTTGGAGAATATTGTGGGCAATTCCCCTCCTAAGAACTTGTCAAGGACCATCGAGAGAGGTTTTGAGATAGGATAGAGAAGATACAAGAAGAACCACACTAACCAGGTGAATTTTGCTCCCAGTCTTAGCGCATGATGGGAAAAAAGAGACTGGGGAATAATCTCTCCGAAGATGACGATCAAACCGGTTGCGATAAAGCCGGCGAGCACTCCTGCCGTAATGGATCCCAGAAAGATTGCCAAGAAGGCATTCACCGCTACATTCCCCAGGAGGAGAGTGCAGAGAAGCAGGTTTCCTTTCTTCCGTAGAGGGTATACTTTGATCGCATTCTTGTTGCCCAGCTTAACCCTTCTCCTCAGGGCAAAGACATCCAGGCTCATAAGACCAAGAGTCAACCCAGAAAACATAGCTGAGAGGAAGAGCAGCAAGATCACTATAATGTAATTCACAATCACCATTTTTAGTGGAAAGAATGTGTTGTATTATATATATGTTTCTTCGGTGTTTCAAGTCTCATTTTCCTTTCTCATCTTTTTCAGTTCCAAAACAATATTCCTTTTGTGTTTGAATGAACTGACCATGATTGAAACAGAAGTTATTAAAACGATCAATGAAGCTGCAACTAAAGGATGGAAGTGTGTTGGATTCTGCAGTTGAATCTGTCCGGTAATGATTCCAATAAACACTCCAACAACGTAGGTAAAGCTGACAATAATTGCAGTAGTGAAGTACGACAAATGCTTTTGGTACTGAATATCCAAAAGGTTCTTTCTAATAGGATCTTTCATATTAATTCTCAAAAGCAAATGCAATAGCAATTAATCCAACAACAAACAATATTGACATTATACCTGCTAAAATATAATTTCCTCCTCCAAAGGCAGCGACTGATCCAAGTAAACCTATCACCGAACCAGATACCCCCGCTACAATTAAAAATGGAGTCCTTTTGCTCATGCTGGCAACTAAACATTATTGATATATAAATTTTTTCAATCGTGGTACGTATTAAGTTTCTTTGAGGAAAACATCACCTTGGCCGCTCACTCGGCATTTTCTAAAGTGTTTCCTTTCACGTATAAGAAGACGTGTTTTGGGAGGGAAAATGCATCTGACCTGCCTCTTACGAATGGCCTAGCTCGTTCGCCATTGGCCCAGGCGGTGTTGTTTTCCCACCCAACTTAATACGTACCAATCGTGCCCACAACCAATTTACCACTCTCCAATGGCGAAAAGTTTATAAAGGAAGAGCATTCTCACATCATAAAATGAGTGAAACCAGCTTAGTCCCCTATAATTCATGGAAAGATGTTTTAGGCAGTGTTTACTCCAAGGATTCAGAAGTGGTCTTTAGTTTTCATTTCCGTAATGGTTTAGACAGACTTACAATTGATAGTTCCGGATTAGATGAACATAGAAAAGAGTTGGAAAGATGGCAGGAAAGAGATCAAAAAAGGCATGACGATTCTTTGACTAAAGGGAAGCAGCAATTTGATGAAACACATAGCTGGCTTCAGCGCCGGTTTGGCAGGGTACGATATGTGCCGCCTGAACCCGAGCTTTCTTTGGAAACTTCAGTTTACCAAAGGCTGGTAGAGGTTGGAGATACTTTAGCCGAATATATTGCCAATCTTAAGAATTTTTCTTCCCAGTTTACTGCTGTAGGCAAGGAGCACGAAAGGCTTTTCCAGGAAGAAGGGAAGCTGCAGTCAGAAATGGAACAGTTGGAAAGACGAAGTGGAAAATATGAAGAAGAAGGGAAAGCCATGATCACTTTTTTGGAGCAGCTGGAAAACTATTCCGGATTAGAAACTGAAGTTCGGGATGAGTTGGTTGAAGCAATTAAGGAAAGGACAGGTGGAGTCGATGTTAGCTGTGGAGAGGTGCGGGAAAGTTTACTGCATCGTGTGAAAGAAGGCTTATTTATCCTTGCTCAGACAAAAAAAGGAGATGAAGCAGATTATGAAGTAGCTGACATTCAGCTGGATTCAGTTTCAAGACAGATTGCAGCACTGACAAGAGATGCGGAGCGCCTTTGGGAATTATATAACCCGGCAAGGGTAGAAGCCGCCCAGTTAAAAGCAGTCTATGAAGAATTGTCTTCAGATGCTGAAAGAGGCTGTATGCTCCATAATGTTTCTCAAGTGCTTTTATCGGCCGGAGAACTTTGTGAGCGGGCCAGAGAAAGGCAGGAAGCTCTGGAGACAGAGATTGAAGGGAACATGGAAGTATTAAGAAGTTTTAAGGAATTGAATGAAGGAAGGGGCTGTTATCAGTTGTCGGCTGGAAAAGAGGAGGAGTAAAAATGACCCGTATTTGTTTAGCTGATTGCGTAAAACCTGACCTTATTCACGTCGGGCTTTTCGTGTGCATCAGTTGCTTACTGTCAGTGAGCATAAACATCCCATATACGTCCCTAAACAACGTCCCTAAACACGAAAAGCATTCGGGAAATGTAATACTGGGTTTTACCAGCTAAATAAATACAATGACTCCCATAAACCTTCCTTCAATCGTTGATGTAATCGGAGACCATTACGCTCCTTATTGTGAAGCTCTAGCAGAAGCAGAAGAACTAGCCAGGCGGGAAGAGTTAGAAACTGAAGAAATGGAAAGATTTACTGAACTGGTTGGAAAGCTGGAAAAGGATAGAAGATCGCTGAATTTCTTGCTCCTGCGCAGAAAGTGGAACTGAAAAGAGTTTTAGAAGTTTATTCTGAATTAAATGTTCCTTTAGAAATGAATCTTGATGAGTCTGCTGCAGAAGAAGGAGCTAAAAAGAAGCAGGACGAATGGATCGATTCCTGGAATCGAGAGGAAGATGGTCATGTCTTCTCTTCCATGGGCGATTATTACTTAAATTTCAAAGAGATGAAAAGGCTGTCTGAAGAAGGCACTTCTGAAGAGAAGGCTAAAGTACAGATTTTGCTAGCTAGTCTGAGGGATGATTTTGACTGGCCGGGAAGAAAGAATTGGTTGATTAGCAGTACTAAGATTCCCTATGAGAAGGAGGGACTTAGGGCCAGGGTCATACAACATTATCGATGTAAACGGCCGGAATTAATTAAGGAAACTGAATTAGAGATTCCTGTTTATCGGGGAACTCCTGTAACAGAAGTTGCTGGTGAGAATAAAGGTTTGGTTTATCTACGGACTTTATTTGATACTGAAGATGATTCAGAAACGATTATACAAACGCTGGAATTTATTAGCGGCAAGAGCAGGGATGCGATAAAAGTATGGACTGCTGCTGTGGAAGGTTCTTACACTCGTTCACAGCATCCTTCTCGGGCGGCTGGTTTCGGCTATAACGGTGACTACTTCCATGTTGGTGGCGATGACGGCCTCGTCAACCAAGGTCGTTCTCGTGGGGTGTTTTATCCGCGAAGCGGCGCACTGAAAAAATGCACCTAAAAATTTAAAAGCATTTTCTTATTTCTCACCTTGTCCTGGCAGAAATTGTCAGGGCCACATGTCCATTCATCAGGACAGCTGGAAATAAACGCTGTTATAAAATTCAACAGAAACACTTAGTAAGCAACAGCTGAAAAGATGAATCTGTGGTGCTCTTGCAAGATGTGATGGGCTAACGCTCTCGGGCGGCTGGTTTCAACTATAACAATGACAACTTCCATGTTAATGGCAATGACAACCTCAACAACCAAGGTCGTTCTCGTGGAATGACTCTGGCAAGTCAGGACAATCTTCTGATGAAAACATACAGGAACCTTTACCGGCAAGTTTGCAGTGAAGATAATTTAGAACTTGCCTGGAGGAAAGCACGTAAAGGGAAAACATTAAGGCAGTATATTATTGACTTTGAAGAAAATATTGAAGACAATCTGGCGTTATTAAAGACAGAATTATTACTTCATTCTTACCGCCCTTTGCCTTTGAAGACATTTACATTGAGAGATCCAAAAACAAGAAAAATAAGCATAAGCGACTTCCGTGACAGGGTTGTGCATCATGCTATCTGCAATGTCATTGAACCGCTCTTTGACAAAACTTTCATCTATGATTCTTATGCTAACAGAAAAGGCAAAGGAACTTTGGCAGCGATAAAAAGACTGGAAAAATTCCAGAGGAAAGTAAGCCATAACAGAACAATCATCAAAAAATTCAACCAAAAAGACAATTTTCGTGGATTCTTCTTTAAAGGAGATATTAAACATTACTTTGACACTATCAGTCATGAAAAATTGATGGAAATTATCAAAAGAAAAATTAAAGACAAAAAATTGCTGTTCCTAATCAAAAACATTCTCAATAATCATAATTTAAAGGAAGATGGGAAAGGCATGCCTTTAGGGAATCTAACCTCCCAGTTTCTTGCTAATGTTTATCTCAATGAATTGGATCAATTTGTAAAACATCAACTGAAGGCTAAATACTACCTCCGTTACGTCGATGACTTTGTGATCTTAGATAATGATGAAAAGAGATTATATTTTTATGAAGAGAAAATCAATCACTTCATTAAGAACCATCTCTCCATCGAATTGAATGATGATAAAGTAAAGATAAAACCGCTGCAAAGAGGGATAGAGTTTCTTGGTTTTAGAGCATTCTATTATCACAAACTTCTAAGAAAAAGAAGTCCGGGGAGATTTCACTGTAAACTAGACTTGCTGGAAGAAAAATATAAGTTCAGGGAAGTAGATTATGATACTGTTTATGATTTTCTTGAAGGATGGTGTGCTTATGCAAAGAATGCTGACACTTACGGATTAAGGAATAAGATGTTAGAATCAGTTGAAGAGAGGTTTGTAGGAGAGATTTCTACTAAAGAAGTGAATAAGGGACGGCATTTTTTGTTTATTTCTAATCCCACCTAAAACCCACACTTCCCACCATTCTCATTCAGCCACTTCTCCTTCTCCCGGTAATCGGGCATAGCCTTCTCCACCAGCTGCCAGAACCGGGAAGAATGATTCTGCTCGATCAGATGAGCCAGTTCATGGATGCAGATATACTCCAAAACATCCTCAGGAGCAAAAAGCAGTCCGGTAGAAATGTTGATATTGCTTCTTTCAGAGCAGCTCCCCCATCTTGATCTTAGATTCTTGAAAAAGATCTTATTTATGTGGTTAAGGATGCCCTTCGCCATCCCACTCTATGCGTTACCCGGGGAGATAAGTTGATTAGCATCACTGAGATAAAGACGATCATCCCTTTCAATAAATGGTGGACGAAGGCTAAGGAAGAGGAGTTTCGGTTGGAGGTTTAGGAGGAGATCCTAAAAATAAACTTTAAAGATTATAAACTTTTTTTCTTAGTTTAAAACTAAACTTATTCGTTTATAAACTTAAATGAATATATTTCCAAATTAGTGTATGATCATTTTTTTTCTTTCTAACTTCTCAATTTTCTCATCTCTCATACCCTCCCCACAATCTTCATCAATGACCATTTCTTATTATGTTTGAAAGTAACCTTTCTCTTCGCTTCACGGAAAGAATCACCATCCAGCTTCTTAATCGCTTTTAGCATCCTTCCTGCTTCTTTGTAACAAAAGCCGCTTCCAGAATCAATCCAGCTGAAGCAAAGTTTCTCATAGATCTGGCAGGCCAATACTGGATGCTTTTTCTCCAGTTTCTTTGCCAGAAGCTGCATGTAATTGTCATCCCTGGAATCTTTAGAATAATCATAAGCTTTAGGATAATCTTTTTCATCATAATACAGGCGGGAAAGGAAAGAATCACGATTCCTTTTCTCTGCGTCGGTAATGATCTGCTGCAGATAACTTTTCCATTCTTTCCCGGAACATTCTTTCTTCAGTTTTTTCACATCAACTTGATAACCACTATGCATAATCAATTTATAGAGTGTTTCCTTTAACTTCTCTTTCTCCCCCAACTTCTCTAATATTCTTGCTTTCTGGCCCATAAAATGATAATAATCTTTGTTGATTCCTTTATCACATACTTCAATGGCCTCCTGCAACTTACCCAAAGACATAAGTTTGTCAACCAGCGGTCGGTAAAATTTCTCTTTCTCCGCTAAGTTCAGATAATCTTCATCTGCTCCAGTCTGTGCATACAATTCCAAGATAAAAACCTGGGCATCTTCTTCGCTCCATCCATATTCTTCCTCTTGTTTCTTCTTCAGGAAATGTTCCTTGATCAACTCGATGTCTTCATGTGTTTTGCACATCCCAAGCAATGCTTCATCTAAACAATCCTCTAGTCCGTAATCATCTTCTTTCTGGAACAGCATCATCCTTTCGATAAAAGTAATTTTCTCTTCTTTTGTGGGATTCGTTCGTGAGAAAATATCTCCCATCACTTTAAGCCATTCCTGCAGGAAAATGGATATTTCATCTTCTCCATGAACATTATTCTGCCCTTCAATGACGATTTCTGTACTTTCAAGCATCTCCTCATAAAGATTTCGATCCGCACTAGAAATGTTTTTCTGAATCCTTTCTAAGATAAGATTCAACTGGCTTACTAAATTTCTCACCTGGTTCCACTCCCAGTATCTGGAAAAAAGACGCTTTATTTTGCTTTTTACATCAGATGGGTTGATTTTCGCTAATACTTCCAGTTCTCTATGCTTCTCAAAGATATCTTTCAGGATGATAATCAACTCTTCTTTGCTTTTCTTCTGCAACAATTCATTGATCGTTTGTTTCTTTCCTTCCCTGGGGTTTGCTTTCTTATTTTTCTTCTTTTCTTTCATCCAATATAAAAGCAGAGCGGCGGCATGCTTGCAGTTAAAGTCGCAGGGACAGGAACATTCGCAAACTAATTCACCGTCTTCATCAACGGTTATCGAGACGTCATAATCCTGATTACCGGAAACTGTGCCCCTGATAGTGGTTGAATCAACAATTTCAAAGAATTCTACACAATCTTCATAAAAATACTCTTCTCCTCGTGAAAGAATGACACTATCAAACGTATCATTGATGTCTTCCTTGCTTATTTCTTTGACTGTTTTCATTTTGCCTCAATTTCTTCACTTCCATAATAATGACCTTAAGATGCCTTTTAAACTTCAGGATTAGAGATGTTATTACGCTTAGGAAAATTATTGTAATAATAATTATCAGGCCTAGTTGCTTAAGATTTGTGTAATCCACCTGCAATGTAAAAGAAGCAATAATTAGACCGATGAAGTATGTAAAAATGATAATAATGGATGTATTAAGGTACTGTAAATATCTGCTATAGTGTAAATCCAGAATATTTTTCTTTATTTCATCCGGAATCTCTTCTTTCCTCAAATTAATCACCAAAAGCTAGTGCTAACAGAATCAGCCCCCCCATCATCATAACTGCTGAGGCTACTGCTAACCAGTAGATCTCCTGCAAAAAAGAAGGAATAAGAAAAGCTACTCCTACCACCACGCCAATCACTCCCGCTATAGCCAAAAAATTTTTTGCCTGCCCTTTCATATATTTTCTGTCCCCTGTCCTCATCATTTACTTTTCCATTTGGAAAGAACCGTTATTATTTAAGCATTTCTAAACTCTTTTCTTTGGTTTTGGTATTTGTTTAGCTGGTGAAATCCCCGCCCTTTAGGGCGCTAAATTACTGTTCCAAAAATCCGCCAGTCTAAGCGAGGAGCGTAAAGCCATGGGCTTTAGCCCGTGGATAGCGACGAGCGGCGGATTTTTGTTACTTTGACAATTTCATTCACTTTTTTCAGTATGTCAGTAAACTTGTTAACATCCCCCCCTTCCTGCCAGATTTTCCCGTCAAGTTGAATATCTTCCTCACAGTCAGGGAGTTCGTCCCGAAAAGCAATCACTTCCTTGTATCTTCTCTTAACCTCATCGTCCTGCATCAATTCGAACACTCTTTTATTTGGAGGGGTAATTTCCTTTTCAATCAGTGTTGCCCAGAGGGAGCTTCTTGCTGCATGGTAAAGGCTGTTCACTCCATCATACAACATCAGTCCCTGGAACAGGTCATTTGTCCCGATTCCCAGGGCGCAGAAGGAATTAAGCATACATCTTCTGGTTGTATAAGTGTTTGGCTTGTGCCTTAGCAGCTCCCTGACGAACTGCTGGTTGTGCAGCACTTCTCCTGTATGGATAATACTCAAGGCCAAAGGCTCCTTCTTCTCCACCATCTGCAGAAATTCTTCCTTACTGTAAATGTGAGTCTGATATTCCCAGCTCAAAGATTCCCTTAGTTCGTCCTTTACTTTATCCTTTTCCCCTTCAACAACAATCAGAAGATTAACATCACTGTACTTGTAAGTATCTCCACTTATGGAAGAGCCGAACTGTACTGCAGAGACTATTTCCGGATGTGAATTTATCAGCTGCTCAATCTCTGCCGTACCCAATTTCCATTTATTACCCCCATTGTTTCCGCTTAATATATACTTGACCAAATGGTATTTAACTATTTTACTACTTTTGCATTGTATATTTCCCAAACGATAAACAGCGCCCACAATAACTATATAAACCATCTCACGCAATAAATCAATGGTGAACAAATTGAAAAAAAACATTCCCCTAGGCCTTACGTACTCTGACGTTCTCCTCGTACCAAAAAGAACATCCCTAAATTCCCGCAGCCAGGCTGATGTAAAGACACGATTCACTAAGAACATCCCTCTTAACATCCCATTGGTCAGCGCTAACATGGCTACCGTTACAGAAAACAAGATGGCCATCGCTATGGCCCGTGAAGGTGGACTGGGGGTGATCCATCAGTTCTGTTCGGTCGAAGAGCAGGCAGAAGAGGTCAAAAAAGTGAAAAGAAGCACTAGCTACATCATTGACGATCCTGTTTCTGTCTCTCCGCATATGACCATCGGGGAAGCCGCTAAAGTGATGAAAGAGAAAGGGGTCACCAGCTTGATCATAGAAGAGGGAGGGCACCTTGTAGGGATCTTTACCAAACGTGATTACCTTTTTGAGGATAATCTCCAGAAAAATATCACTGAGGTGATGACCTCAAAAGAGAAATTGGTCACTGCCCCATATGGCATCCAGCTGGAGGAAGCAAAAAGGATCCTGCACAGGCACCGCATCGAGAAGCTTCCCCTTCTTGATGATGGAAAAGTGCGGGGGCTGAT
>CAZWBB010000028.1:22917-34691 GCA_964632045.1 uncultured Methanosarcinales archaeon
GCATGCAGAGACCAGAAAGGCCGTCTTCGCGTGGGGGCAGCTGTTGGCGTAAAGGATACTTTGGAAAGAGCAAAGGCTTTGGTGGAAGCTGGAGCAGACGTCCTGGTCCTCGATATTGCCCACGCTCACTCTAATCTGGCCATAGAAAGGATTCGTGAACTTAAGCAGAATTTCTATGTGGATGTGATGGCCGGGAACATCGCTACCACCGAAGCAGCCAAAGATCTGATTGAGGCGGGAGCTGACGGTCTGAAAGTTGGCATCGGACCGGGAGCGATCTGTACAACAAGAATAATAACCGGGGCCGGCGTTCCCCAACTGACTGCTGTTATGGATGTTGTTGAAGTTGCAAAGCAGCATGACATCCCGGTTTCAGCTGACGGTGGGGTAAAATATCCTGGGGACGTCTCCAAGGCCTTAGCTGCTGGGGCAAGTACTGTCTATTCGGGTACGCTCTTTTCAGGAACAGATGAAGCTCCGGGATTGATTATTCTCAAAGATGGCAAAAGATACAAAAGATATCTGGGTAGCGCTTCCTATGACTCTGGCCATGAAAGAAAGGAGAAGTTCGAAGGAAAGAAAGTAAAGAAGAAGTTGGATATTTTCGTCGAGGGAGTGGCCACTCTTGTTGATTATAAGGGGGCTGTAGAGGAGATAATACCCGGACTGCTCAAAGGGCTACGAAGTGGAATCAGCTACTGCGGTGCCAGGAATATTGCGGAGATGCAGGAGAAAGCCGAGTTTATCAGGATCACCAGTTCTGGGATAGTGGAAAGCGGCTCCCGTGGAGAGAAGTTGAGCGAGTGAGAGCAGAAGTAACAGACACTAAGTTAGTTGCTCCCGTAAAGTAGAAACGTTTAAATATCTGCTATTTCTCCCCCATTATTATGCAGGATTATATCCATTCTCCAGCAAATATCGAACATCCAACTAAAGAAGAACTCTTCGCTCTTATCAGGCATCTTGGCCACGATTATGGGGGGGCTTTGACGGCAATAAATCTCACCTTGGAGATGTGGGGTTCTGGTGAGATCCCCCCGTTTCATATGATTGAAGAGGCGTACAGGCTTAGTCACAAAGGCCATCACATCGCTCACATCAAAGGGGCAGTGGAAGCTTTAGGCAGGAACAGGCAGGAAGGAAACGATTTTCTTATGAGGACAGTTTTGGACAATCTTACGAAATATGTTTCTGGAAAATTTGAGCAGCTTTCTTTCCAGGTCTCCTTTGACCAGGATGTGGAAGTGCGTAACAGCAGGGACGTCATCTATATGCAGCTATTCAACTTCACTCTAAATGCCATTGACAGTTACCGTGATGACCGGGGCCAAATACGTAGCGGGGGACTTGTAGAAGTGGGTACAAGAGTCGCCTATATTAACGAAGAAGAATTGAATTATTTAGGAAGAAACCAGGAACAGTACTCCATAGAGGATTTTTTTATCCAGGCTTATGTCAAGGATCATGGGGGCGGCGTGAAAGGAAAAATTAAAGATGCTTTTAAGTCAAGAACAACGACTAAAAGATATGGTAGCGGGGTGGGTTTAGCGTTGACGGACTATATCTGTGATTTTGTGCATGGGTTTGTAAAAGTTGAGACGGCGAAGGAAGAAGGGAGTACTTTCAGTTTATATTTCCCGCAGCTTTACAAGGCAAAGATGAAGAGAAAAGGCCTGGTAGAGATGGCCAGAGACAGTTTTGAAAGTATGCCTGTTGTTAGCGGGATACGGAAATTAGTGAAGAAGAAAGGAAAGTGAATCATCAATCCATCAAATTCTCCTTTCCCATACTAACTTTTTTAAATAACCCCTAACTTCTCCTCTCTAAAATGGACCTTCCGAAACGTTATGATGCAGGAGAAGCGGAACTAAAGTGGCAGAAGTATTGGAAAAAAGAAAAGACTTATGCTTTTGATCCAAAAGATAAGAAAAGAGAGATCTATTCTATAGACACTCCTCCCCCCACAGTTTCGGGGAAGATGCACATGGGGCACGCTTTCAGTAATTCTCAGCAGGATTTTATCGCCCGTTTCAAAAGGATGAAAGGATTTAACGTCCTGCAGCCGTTAGGGACGGACGACAACGGTCTTCCAACCATGCTATTGATCCAGAAGTTGAAGAGAGTACGAGCTAACATGATGGATAGAAAGGAGTTTCGGAAGCTAGTGCTGGAGACCTTGGATAAAGAACTGAAACCAAGTTATATCGGAGACTGGAAAAGGTTAGGTATAAGTTGTGATTATGATGTCAATTATTCAACAATAGACCCTCATTGCCAAAAAGTCTCACAAAAATCTTTCATTGAATTGTTCAAAGCAGGAAGAGAGTATAGGACCGAAGCACCAGCGATGTTCTGCCCAAAATGTCAGACTGCAATATCTCAAGTAGAATGTGAGGATAAGGAGATATCTTCTCATTTTAATGATATCATCTTTAAAGTAGGTGGTAAAAAATTGACTATTGCCACAACGCGACCAGAGCTACTACCTGCCTGCGTGGCTGTATTCTATCATCCGGAAGATAAACGTTATCAGAGTCTTAAGGGTAAAAAAGCTAAAGTTCCTCTCTTTGACCTGGAAGTTCCCATTCTAGAAGACGAGAGGGCCGACCCTGAAAAAGGGACCGGGATTGTGATGTGCTGTACCTTTGGAGACCAGACGGACATGGAGTGGCAGAAAGCGCATAAGCTTCCTATACGTGAAGCTATCAGCAAGAGGGGGCGGATGACCAAGTTGGCCCAGAAGTACGAAGATATGAAGATTGAAGAGGCCAGAAAGGTCATCATAGACGATCTCAAAGAGTCTGCCCTGCTTACTAAACAGGAGCCCATCACCCATGCTGTCAATGTTCACGAAAGATGCGGTACGCCGATAGAATTTATTCACTCAAAACAATGGTTTATCAAATACCTTGACTTGAAAGATGATATGCTCAAGTGGGGGAACGAGTTCAAATGGCGACCCGAACATATGAAGAATCGCTACGATAATTGGGTCAAAGGCCTACAGTGGGACTGGTGTATCTCCCGACAGATCCCCTATGGGATCCCTTTCCCTGTATGGTACTGTAATGGATGCAGTGAGGTAATATTGGCCAAGGAAAAAGATTTGCCGGTCGACCCTTCAGAAGACAAACCTCCTGTAAAAGCCTGTCCAGAATGTAAGGGCAGGGATATCGTTGGAGAAAAGGATGTCATCAACACCTGGGCTACCAGCTCATTGACACCGACCATCGTTAAAGAGTTGTTCAAAGGCCAACCTTGCTACGAGCACTTGATAAATAACCCTGAAGATATGAGGCCGCAAGCACACGACATCATCAGTTTCTGGCTGTTCAACACTGTGGTCAAGAGTAAGTTGCACTTCAAGATGATTCCCTGGAAGAATGCTTTCATCTCCGGTTGGATGCTCGATCCGAAAGGCAAGAAGATGTCTAAGTCAAAGGGCAACGTAATCGAACCGAGGGAAATGATCGACAAGTATTCAGCTGACGGGCTGCGTTTCATGTCTGCCGGTTGCAAGTTGGGAGAAGATTTTCCTTTTCAGGAAAAGGATATCATCACGGGGCAGAAGATGATCACCAAGCTATGGAACGCTTCTAAGTTCTGCATCATGCATTTGGAAGATTATAAGAAAAAGGAAAAAGTTACAGAAGTATTTGACCGATGGCTGCTCAGCAAACTGCAGAAAGTAATCAAAGAAAGCACCGAAGCTCTTGACATATATGAATTCTCCAAATGCAAAGCAGAAGTAGAGAAGTTTTTCTGGCAATCCTTCTGCGACTATTACTTGGAGATTGTCAAGGACAGGCTGTATAATCCTACTATCAGGGGAGCTGCGGAAAGGAGGAGCGCTCAGCAAGGTTTGTATTCAGCGGTATTGGACATCTTGAAGCTGGTTGCTCCGATCATGCCCCACATCACTGAAGAAGTATTTCATCTGTACTTTGCAGAACGGGAGAAGTGTAAAAGCATCCACCTCTCTTCCTGGCCAGAGCTTGATGAGAGATTGATTGATGAGAAAGTAGAGATGGTGGGAGATCTTGGAATTGATATCATAAGTACCGTCCGTAAGTTCCGTGCCATAGAACAGCTATCTCCCAAGGTTGAGTTTGCAGAACTGGTATTGGTGAGTGATGAGGGCGATTTTGAGGCTATGGTAAAGAGTATCGAATCAGATTTGAGAGCTGTCCTGAATGTAAAGGAGATAAAGTTTTCTGGAGAGACTTCTTTAGAGAGCGAGCGGTTTGGGGTTAAGGTTGGGGTTAAGAAGTAAGAAAATTGCAGCAGCCATACCACTCATTGACCCCTGCCCAGTGGTGCCCGGCGCAGGTTCATTTTAGCTTAAAATTCCGAAACATTTTTAACTTAAGATGAAATTTTAAGCTAAAATAAGAGTGAAGGGCGTGACAATTGCGTTCTTACACAAAACAGTGAGGTGTAAACAATGGTTGAAGGATATTGTGTGAAGTGTAAAGCAAAACGAGAAATGAAAGATGCTAATGAAGTTACCATGAAAGGAAAAGGTGGCACGGAAAGGAGAGCTATGAAAGGTAAGTGTCCTGAGTGTGATACCACCATGTTCAGAATCATGGGCAAGAAATAAGTTTTGTTTTTTTTCTTTTTTTGATTGTTCTACTATAATGGCAACAGAAGCAATACAGATGGGAGATGTTCTTGAGGAATTGAAAGCTCTCCGTAAGGATATTTCGTTCATTAAAAAGCATATGTTTGACCCTGATTGTGTCTTAACAGCAGATGACAAAATGTGTGTTGCAGAAGCAAGAGAAGATTACAGGAAAGGCGAGACTATCCCCATAGAAGAACTTGAGAAGGAAGGTGAGTTGTAGTTGTTTGACATTGAATTCTCCAAGCAATCTAGTCCTCATAATAAAGATAGATAATAGAGAACGAGCATACAATTGACAGGTTTTTGTATTCAAAACCCCATCTTCCTCAACAAAAACTACGCTTTCTTCAACTCAAACCCTTCTTTTGTATCTCCTACAATATAACCTAATCCCTTTATCTTATCTCTCAATTCGTCTGCTTTCTGCCATTCTTTATTATTCCTGGCTTCCAGCCTCTCTTCTGCTAACTTGACCACTTCTGCAGGTATCTTCTCTTCTTTAACCTCGCTTAACCCTAACCCAAGAACTTCATCGAACCTGAGGATAGTTGCATATTTGTCTCCATCACTTAACTTCTCATCTTTTATGACTTCCCAGAAAGTGGCCAGACCTTTGGGAGTGTTCAGGTCATCATTGACTTCCTCAGTGAACCTCTTCAAATATTCTTTGTCAACCTTTCCTTTCTCTTTCTTCAGTCCCACTACTCTCTCCACCAGCTTCCTTCTAGCAGTCTTCGCTCCCTCCATCGCTTTATAACTGAACATCAATGGTTTTCGGTAAACGGTGCCAAGGCAGAAGTACCTGTAATCCAGTGGGTCAAAACCTTTCTCTTCCAGTGTAGCTAATCTTAGAAAATTATCATCGCTTTTAGCCATCTTTATGCCTTTGTCCAAAACCAGAAACTCATTGTGTATCCAATATTTCACCCAAGGCTTCTTCCCGGTAGCTGCTTCACTCTGGGCTATTTCGTTAGTATGATGGACAGGGATGTGATCGATTCCCCCAGTGTGGATGTCAAACTGCTCTCCTAGATATTTGATAGACATGGCTGAACATTCCAGGTGCCAACCAGGATAACCATTACCCCACGGAGAATCCCATCTCATCTCCTGGTCCTGAAATTTGGATTTTGTGAACCATAGGACAAAGTCGAGACGGTTCTTTTTGTTAAGATCTACTCCAACTCTTGACTTAGACTTCTTTTCCGCATTCAGGTCAAGTCGAGCTAATTTTCCATAGTCATCCAGCTTAGAGGTATCAAAGTAGACATTTCCTCCTGCCTGGTAAGTGAATCCGTTCTTCTCCAAACGCTTGATCAGGGCAATCTGCTCTTTGATGTGCTCGGTTACCTTACACCAGATGTTAGGGGGAAGGATGTTCAGTTTTTTGAAGTCCTCCTGAAAAGCTTTGGTATAAAACTCAGCAATCTCCCAGACAGTTTTCTTCTCTCTCCTCGCTCCTTTGAGCATCTTGTCCTCTCCTTCATCGGCATCAGACGTCAGATGTCCGACGTCAGTTATGTTCATGACATGCTTCACTTTCAGTTTATTGAACAGGAGAACTCTTCTAAGTATGTCTGAGAAGATATAGCAGCGAAGATTACCGATGTGGGCGTAATGATAAACGGTCGGTCCACACGTGTAGAAACCTACCTTTGGCGGAGCTATCGGTTTGAATATCTCTTTTTTCCTGGATAGGGTGTTGTATAGTCTTAATCTCATTGCGTATCACTCCATTATAATCTATCTCCCTGCAACAAATATCAAATACAAAAGCACGAAAACCATAATAAACAAGATAATCATAAATATCGCCGGATGTGCTAATATTTTTTTATAATCCATTTTAATCACCTTCCCAAATTTTTAGTACGTAAATGAAGATATGTACGATAATTAATAGTATTACTGCATATGTTAAGATGTATATTCTCAAGCTTAAGTCTATCAAAGAGTAGTAGTAAGTGATTGCAGCAAAGATACCTACTACTGTCATCATCATTGTGGTAATGCTCGTAGCCAACATCCATTTTTTATACTCCATTCCATTCCCTTCTCCCTGAACAAACCATCCCACACTTAAATATTTTTCTCAAACAGTTCTGTACTCAGGTATTTCTCTCCTCTATCCGGGAATATAGCCACTATCGTGCCGGATGCAATCCTGTGTGCAATCTCAACCGCTGCCTGCATCGCTGCTCCGCTGCTCATCCCGACAAAGATCCCTTCTTCACTGATTATTTTGCGCGTCATCTCAAAAGCATCATCTGTTTCCACCATGATCGTCTCGTCGATCTGTGATGGGTCGTAGATCTCGGGAACAATCGCTTCTTTCATGTTCTTCAGCCCCTGGATGTAATGGCCTCTGACGGGATGAGCGCTGACCACTTTGACGTTTGGATTGTTCTCCTTAAGAGCCCTGGCAACACCCATGATCGTTCCTGAAGTACCTAAAGAAGAGACGAGATGTGTCACTTTTCCATTTGTCTGCTTCCAGATCTCTTCTGCCGTCGTCTTGTAATGAGCGACTTTATTATACTTGTTCTTGAACTGATCCGGCATGAAATACTTGCCGGGATTTTCATTTACAAGCTGCCTCGCCTTTACAATCGCTCCATCCGTTCCTAGATGAGGATCTGTCAATGTAACTTTAGCTCCAAAAGCACGGATCATCTTTCTCCTTTCAATGGAGACGGCTTCACTCATCACGATCTCTACGGGATAGCCTTTTACTGCTCCAATCATGGCCAATCCTATCCCTGTATTTCCGGAAGTTGGTTCGATGATCGTCTTTTTCTTAGTAAGGGTGCCTTCTGCTTCTGCCTGCTCGATCATCTTTAAGGCGATACGGTCTTTTATGCTGCCCGTGGGATTAAATCCTTCTACTTTGGCGTAGATGGTTACTTTTTTGTTTGGGTTCAGTTTATTTATTTTTACTAGTGGTGTATTTCCGATTGTTTGTATTATATTTTCATGTATCATTTTGTTTCACCTTGTTTGTTTTATGGAAATTGATCGTCAGAAAACGATCATTCAAAAATAGTGGGGACAAGTAATCAATAACAGAATTAACAACAACAACCAGCTTTCACTAGAAAAATGACGTACTTCTTTTGATTCCGATTGTATTGTTGCATTGTAATATATATAACGCAGACATCATACTTAAATCTTTCGGAAAAAAATTAAAAATTCACAACCTCAGCTTTACTCAAACTCCTTTCTAACATCATGGGCAGGTCTAACTTATCCAACTCTTTCTTGATGTCTTCCAGATTCGATCCTGTGGCCGGATGTTTTGGTCCAAGCAGGTCGCAGATCTCTGGTCCAGAAGAAATATCATAAGTGCCAATCTTCTTGGCGATATTAATAATCTCCTGCTTATCCCTGGTAAGAACTGGTCGGAACATCTCTAAAGAAACGTTCTTAGTGATGGTATGAAGGTTACTTAGGGTTTGGCTGCTCACCTGCCCCAGATTCTCGCCAGTGATCAGATAATTTGCACCTTCTTTCTCAGCGATCAGTTCAGCAGTCTTAAACATGAGAATCTTGGAAAGGATGAAATAGTTCTTATGCTGAGTCTTTTCTGTCAGCATCTTTAAAATACCGGAGAAAGGAACCAGGTAAAGCTTTTCAACTTCCAGCATCTTACCCAACTCTTTCACTTTCTTGATACTGGTATCATCCGTCAGAGGCATCTGATGGAAATGGACAGCTACTATCTCTACTCTGTTCTTCATCAAATGAATCGCTACCGGGCTGTCGATCCCACCCGATAACAGGGCCACCGCTTTTTCCATGTAACCTTTACCTCCTTTGTTGAGAGAGATATTGCAGTTTTTATAAGGTTTTTGGCAGTGCAGTCCCGATTCTCAAGATGATTAATAAGGGGCAGTATTCCATAATAGTTTTAAATAAAAACTTAAGCCTTCCACCCATAAAATAATAGGTGATAAAAATCAGATTTGAAAACGAAGCAAGAACGGTTCTAAGGACACATCTGTCATCAAATGATATCGAACACGAGCTGAGGAGGGTACTTGATTTCCTGGCGCAGACTTCAAAGTACATCTCGAGGGACGTAAGAATTCCAAACATAAAGAAAGCAGGAACTACGAATACCTATGGTGAAGAACAGCTGGAGTTGGATGTACAGACTGACTTCAAGTTTATGGGATATCTGAGCCAGGAGAGAAGTTTTGGTATCCAGGAATTCGCTTCCGAAGAGCAGAATCAGGTCAAGAAGTTGCACACCAATAACGGAAGGTATTCTGTGACCTCTGATCCTTTGGATGGAAGTTCTTTGGTGGATGTCAATCTTTCTATCGGTACTATCTTCGGTATACATGAAGGCCCGATACTGAGTGGCAAACCTGCTCGCGAAACGATGGCGGCTGCAATGTTCATGCTTTACGGACCACAGACAACCTTGATATATAGTGGGGGGAAAGGAACACACCAGTTCGTACTCGACCGGGCAGGAAATTGGGTCCTCAAAGAAGAAGATATCCAGATGCAAGGCAGAGGGAAGATCTACAGCCCTGGTGGCAACCGCAGAGACTGGATGGAAGGGCACAAAAAGTATATTGAAGATCTGGAAGAGGAAGGATACAAATTGAGATATGAAGGCTCTTTGGTAGGCGACGTACATCAGATATTACTGAAAAAAGGTGGAGTTTTTAGCTACCCCGCTCTGAAAGGGAGACCGGAAGGCAAACTAAGACTTCTTTTTGAACTGCAACCCATGGCCTATCTTATGGAGAATGCAGGAGGAGGAGCTACCGATGGTCTGGAGAATATTCTTGATAAAGTGCCAAATCGTCTGGATGAACGGAGTCCTATCTATATCGGCAGCGGGCATGAGGTTGAAGCGGCGAAAGAATATCTTTAGAGTAATGGGATTTTTAAGAGTAAGGCAACATTTATATTCTTCTACAAAATCCTAGATGGCAGATGAAAAAATTCCTTCCAGCAATTCTTATCCTCATTCTTCTTCTAATGTCTGCATCAGCCGACAACCTTTATCAACAGGATTCACTTGAATTGCAGTTAGATGTCAACGGAGAATTTGATTTGATAGCCGAGGGTGGAGGTTCAATTGTTAAAGGTGTCACAGCAAACCTTCTTCTCTACCCCAAAGAAGATTTTAGGCAGCAGGTAGTCAGCTGGGAGAGCAAGGGTGAGGTTGATGAAGATAGGGTGGTATTCACTTGGAATGATGGGGAGCTTGGAACGCATCAGCTTGGCTACTCCGTTGTAATCAAGACAAACAACGAATTACGCAGGGTACAGAGGAAAGTCCCTTTCCCGCTTAGCGAAAAAGAGATGGAGAAACATCAGGAATATCTGCTGCCTACAACGACGATAGATTCAAACAATATGGACATAATCACTCAGGCAAGTGATTTGGCCGAAGGGGAAGATGACCTTTTCAAAGTTGTCTTCAGACTGGCCAGCTGGGTGGAAGAGAATGTTGACTATGAGCTCGACACCGTCACAGCTCAGGCTTCACAGAAAGCAAGTTGGGTTCTGAAGAATAGAAGGGGGGTCTGCGACGAGATGACTTCTCTTTTTGTCGCGATGTGTCGTTCTTTAGGAATACCAGCAAGGTTTGTCTCCGGTATAAGTTATACTACCTCAGAACTTTTCGATGAGAATTGGCAGTCGCACGGCTGGTCGGAAGTGTTCTTCCCAGGTATTGGTTGGGTCAGTTTTGACATAACTTTTGGCGAGTATGGATATGTTGACGTGACCCACATCAAGCTGAGAGATGGTTTTGATCCTGCAGAACCAGCAACAACGTACGAATGGCTGGCAGACAAAGTGAACCTGCAGACGCGAGAGCTTCAACTGGAGACAAAGGTGATTAAAGAGGGTTCCTTTGTACCTGAGGAGATTTATCTTGAAGCAGAGATACTGTCAGAAGAAGTGGGTATCGGGAGTTACAACCTTGTCAAAGGGATATTGAAAAATACTGCTGATAATTACCTGGCCACGACCCTTATGTTGGCTATCCCAGACGAAGTTGAAGTCCTGGGAAGGAATCAGAGGATTATCTTGCTTGCTCCCAAGGAAGTCAAGGAGACATTTTGGATCGTTAAGGTGAAAGAGGGTCTTGCCGAGAATTATTTATATACTTTCCCCATCATTATATACTCGGAAAAGAATGTGTCCACTCGTGATGAATTCTCAGTACAGAAAGGCAAGACGAGTTACTCAAAAGCAGACATTGAAAAACTAACAGTAAAAGATGAGGAGAAAACTTACTCTCGCAAGGTTTCTTTCTCTTGCGATTATCCAGAAGAACTACCCCTGCGGCTGAAGGCAGAGGTGAAGTGTTCCGTGAAGAATAGTGGCAATACCAATCTTTATGATGTCAACTTCTGCCTGGACAAAGTCTGTGAGGTTGTCGATATACCTATCAATCAGGAAAAAGGCACACAAATATCTATCCAAGCCGATAAGGTTGGATGGAACAAGTTGATTGTCAGCGCAGATAATGAACTCATTGAGAAAAGGGTAGCTTTGACATATGTGGTTTACGATTCTCCTGTTATCGACGTAAAAGTTGATGGCCCACATACTGTGATGCTGGCTGATACTATCAGGATTAAGATTGCTTTAGAAAAGACTTCGTTCAGCACTCCTGAGGATGTAGTTGTACTGCTAGAATTTCCTGGTATCCAGAACGAGTGGACAATAGAGAAGCTTACAGAGAAAGAAGAGTTGGAGATGGAACTACAACAGCTACCGATAAGCAACAGCAACACATTTTCCATAACTACCATGTGGAAAGATAAAGAAGGGAAGCTCTTCTCTGATAAACAGGAAGTCCTGGTAAAGGGAGAAGCCAGGAATCTACTGGAAAGAATCAGGATGTTTTTCAATGGAATTATGGCTTTTTTTAATTGAGAATTATTAAAAAAAATAAAAGAATTAGTTTATTTCTTCTTCTTCTTCCTGGCCACTTTCTTTTTTGCCCTTTTCTTCGCCGGTTTTTTCTTCTTGGCTACTTTCTTTCTTGCCTTCTTCTTCGCCGGTTTTTTCTTCTTAGCTACTTTCTTTTTCGCCCTTTTCTTCTTGACAACTTTCTTTCTTGCCTTCTTCTTCACCGGGTTTTTCTTCTTAACTGCCTTCTTCTTTGCCG
>CAZWBB010000029.1:0-33777 GCA_964632045.1 uncultured Methanosarcinales archaeon
TTGTGGGAGTTTTAGTGAGCTTGGGGCCGGAGCACCGAAGGTGCGGAGCATACCCTTTAGGGGTGGGTGCCCCAAGCGTTATCTTGATTTTATTATTTGTGAACCACGTTTAAATAATATTTTTGTTTTCTAATATTTCATGGAAAAAACAATTCTTAAAGTAGGACTTTGGAGTAGCAAAATGCTTATATATAACTCAAAACAACAAGTTTAAAAATAAGAAAAGATTACTTAGGAAATAGAATGGTTGAGAATATATCTTTATTGAATCTACCAAGAGAGGTAAAAGTGGAACTTCTAAGAGGACTAGGATATGATTCAGATGGAGTATTTGTCTTAAAAAATGGGGAGAAGTTCTTAGATATATATTCAGACGAGCCTGTGAAAATTAACAATATGCTAATTCTTCAAGGCAGTACAATCATAATTAATGATGATCCCTTAAGTATATCTTCTTACTTAGAGGACTATCCAAATGCCTTCGGATGATAATTTTACTGAAGATGCAGCTAAAGGGGCTATTAAAGGGGGGCTAGAGTGGACTAAAGAGGAAGCCATTTCTTGTGCCAAAAAGCTAGTAACCCAATTTAAGAATCGTGATATAAATTTTATTGGAGAAGCTGAAACAATTAAGTTAGTTTTTAAGCAGGATTCAAAGGGAGAATTTACATTATTTAAGTCAAGGATTAAAAACAGGCAGTTTCGCATTTTGTTCCGTTTAGGCTTAACATTAAGAGAGTTGGAAGGTCAACCAGAAAAGCAAAGCAATTTAAACCGTTCTATTTATCAAAAGTTTGATTTGGAAGGTTTGCATATATCTCATTTAGTGCAAAACGGAGTATTTAGTTGGTATATTAGTAGTCTTTTGGAAAGGGGATTTACAGATAAGAAAGTTACCAAAGAGATTGAACATTTATTTAATAATATTGAGCAAGTAGCTTATTTTGTGCAGCAAGATGATGATCCAATTAAGAAAGCAAAGGAGATTTCAACTAAGATAAATGTAGGTACGCCATTAACTTTCATAATTTCAAGTATAAAATCAGCAACTAACTGTTGTGAAAAGATAAGAAAATTAGTTCTGGAGGAAATTTCTAATTATGATGTTGAATCTATTGAGTCTAAAGATAAAAAAGTATTCCTATTAACTAGGATACCCCCATCATTTTAACATTTTTACTATAAATATTTTAAACAAAACTATATTCTAACAAATAACATGGTTGATTAACCTTTATTTCCTCTCCTATCTGGATTATCAATATAAAAGTAAAATCTCTAAAATATAAAATGGCCCCGCCGGGACTCACAAATCCAAAGGATTTCCCTTCCAGATCTTTGAACCCGGGACCTCACGATTTCAATCATGGCTTAAGCACGTTATCAGTCGTGCGCTCTTTCCTGCTTCGCGTGAACCACGCCAAGTACCAGGCTAAGCCACGGGGCCGTAAGCTTCAAGAATTACTGTCCTTTTTTAAACATTACGCCTTTGTTCCATAAAACTTATACACACTGCAATCCCCAGCTACTTATGGCAAACATCCTTTTCGGAGCACCTGAGGAAGACAGCAGGTATGATCCTGTACACAAAGACCTATTGGAAATCTTGGATGAAGACCATGAGGTCCTCTATACCGGAAATGGTAAAGAGATGCTGACTGAACTGAGTTTCATGCGTCTCTCACAGCAACTAAAACATGCCATAGGGGCAAGAGAATACGATCTGATAATCTATGATACTACCCTATTCTATGGAGATGCTCCTCCTCAAAGAAGGATAGAATTGTTTGAATCTCATGTTGTTGGATACTTGAAGAATCCACAGCTTCCTGTGATTATCTTAGCTGACAAAGAAATTGACCAACAGATAAAACCCATTTCAGAAAAGAATGGTTTCCTGCAGTTTAATTACACAGAGGAAGTAATAAGTACAATAAACCAACTGCTACCCTAATCATACTCAATCATCCCATGCAGCATCTCCTGAAACAGATATCCTTGATGGATGTTGTTGTCGGGATTCCAGATGGCAAGATCAAGATCTATGCAGGGACCCTGATGGGCTTCCAGCTTCTTAACCTCATCAAAAAAATCAGAATACAAAGTATGCATCGCTCTCAACTCTTCAAGAGGCCATGCTTTCGTCTCCTCTAATCTTCCTCTCTGTAATATCCTTCTCCGGGATTCCTCGGGAGAGATGGTCAATTTGATCAGGCAATCTGATTTGGGACCTTTGGCATACTCTCGTTTAGCCAGCTCCCATAATTCTGTCGCTTGCTCAGGGGTCAGATATCCTTTATTTAAAAAATTCCTTTGAAATATTGCTACATCTTCTTCTTTCGACCTGTCCGTCGCAAAACTTCGTCCCAAGTCATATACTTCCTTTTCAGCGATAGGACGTTTTGGAGTGATGTGCTTCTGGAAACCGTAACATTCTTCTTCCATGTTCTGTAAGAAGCTGGCAAGTTTTTTATCAAACACCTCGTCGTTCTTGCCATCTAACTCCCTCATTATGCCGATCTCCAGTTCGTCACTGATAAACTCAGCCATGCCTGTCTTGCCAACTCCCACCAACCCAGCAAAAGAGATCAATTTCTGACATTGAAGATAATCTCTCAACTGCCGTCTTGCTACCCGCATCGCCTTCTTAGCCGAATTGTGATCAACAGCTTCCCACTCATCTAAACTTAACCTTGGAGGGGGTATCGCTTTCCTTATCCCCTCAGCAATATCCTTAAGATTCCACTCCAGGTGTGTCGCATCGACAACCACCACGGGCTTCCGGGTCTGCTTCATGAAAAACTCTTCATTCAACCTGATATTCTCCCTTAGATATGCAGGATCTTCCAGGAACTGTCTCTCCCCGGGCCGTCCATACTGCTTGATCCTCTCCAGCAGAACATCAATATCAGTGACTCTCAGATAAAGATAAACATCCGGGTCATTCACCCTTTTATCGATCTGCCCATACAGCCGCTCATACGTAGAAAATTTCTCTCCTATGTACTCCTTATTAGCTTCAGCATAGATCCACCTGTCCACAGAAAGCGGCTGTCCGCTCAAGACCAGGCCCTGAAGAGCGTCGATCTGATCCTGCTGCTCCAGACGGTTAGCAAAGCAACAGGTCTGGAATTCATAAGCATATCTAGCAGGATCCTCTGAATACCTCTCAAAAAGCCGCGAATCAAACCTGTCTTCGATAGTATGCAATACCTTAGGCACCCAAAAATTACCATTGAGAATGCTCTCAAAAAGAACTTCTTTCTCCTCCACCAGCTTTTGTATCAGGGTTTTTACACCAGACTTTATCGGGCCGGCAGCAGCTATGGTGATCTTGTCATTAAGTTTCATTTTCTCAAGAGTTCCTTTGTCTTCTTGATGATAAGTCCGACTGTCTCCTGTAAAAAATCTGGATTCTGTTTCATGTCTATCGAAGCGTCTATCTTAAGAAGTTGCGGGGTAGGAACAGCATATTTTGTACCATAGATCGATTTCAGATTGTCCATGAAATAATCGTACCTCCTGTTCATCGTGTCCAGATACTCATATGGTACCTGTTCAACTCCTAGTTCTTTAGCTCTCTTATCGTTTCTTTCCTTGAGCTTACTTGTTTCTTGTACTTCCTGATAAACGATGAGGCTCTCCAGCCATGTCCTCGCTTCAGTCCTGTCCAACTCATCAAGGTTATCATATAATTCTTCCAGATAGTCATCGTAATGCTTTTTCCAGAAAAATCCTTCCCTGTAGGAATTCCAGGCAAAGGTCTCCGCCCCTTCGATCATCCCTCTGTCAACAAAAGCCACTCCTTGAAACATCTTGATATCTTCATGCCTGGATTTTCTGCCGATAAGAGTTCCAAATTCCATGGCCCTTGTATGTTTCTTCCGATCGAGATAAAAGTTGTTCCGTGAAACAGGATCCAGAAATTCAGAGTATGTTCTCACGGGAAGATCAAGTTCTTTGCTGATCTTCTCTGTATTTTCTTCAATACTATCTATCACCGTCGACTTCCCTGCGCACATGTTTCCTGCGACCAATACTACTAATTCTGCCATCGTTCACCCCATATACAATTCTTCTGGTTTTCCCAGATCTTTCAAAGTCTGGTTGACGATCACCTTAAGCCACTTGGTGCGGTAACCATCTTCCTTATCCAGCTGGGAAGGCAACTCATCAAAATCAATCTCGTAATCATGAAGGAACTGCCTGATCTTCTGGTCCATCTCTCTTTGGAAAACAAGATCCAGAGACCGTACCGAACTGCCGACATCTATCTTTGACTCTACAATCGGTAGCAGATATACCCTGTCGTAAGGAAAATTCTTCACGTGACCGAGAACCATCTGCAGAGCATGTTCATTTCTCCCAAGACTTTTTTCCAGATAACAATAATTCTCAAAGCTTCTGTCACAAGCCAGCACTTCATACATGGGTGGAGCGAACCTCTTCCCAGAGTACTTAAGTTCAGTACGGAACTGACTATAAAGGATAAACAATTGTGCCTCAAGAGTTGTCTCCTCGTTGATGGGAAGACCTCTTTCCATGGCAGAAGTGGCCATCTCCCTGATATGCCGTGCTTCTACACCCCTTTGCTTGAGGCAATGCTCTACTCCACTAGCCAGAGTTGTCTTTCCCGTGCCATGTGTAGAGACTAAAGTAAGTTTATATACCAAAATTAAACACCACCTGTTTTTATTTTTTGGGATTTGCAGTTGCTTAAAAAAGATTGTTATTCCAAAGAATCTATGTTGGAAAATATTATAAAGTAACCAGTAAAGAATACTAGCTATGAACTACACCATCCTAGACTGCTACACAGATGAAGCATCTGGATTAGGAGTCCCTCCTTACCTCGGTACATATCCCAGATACATCTATGGAAAACTTAGGAAAGAAAACCATCAAGTAACTTATCTTACGATAGACGATCTAAGGTTGTGGAAAAAGTACAACAAGATCCGAAGAGAACCTTCCGTAAAGCAAAAGACAAACATCTTCATCTACAACACCACCAGGAATGATGCAGAAAGAGCACTATCTAACACCGACATCCTCATTGTCATCCTTGGCGTACACGTTCCAGGTAAGTATCTAACTGCTCTTCCTGGAACACTTAGAGAGGTAATCCCTTTACTCAAAGACATCAAGTGCAAAATAATTCTCACCGGGCCAGCCATCTCAGGGACACAGCTGGAAGGTGGTAAGTTTACAGAGAAGGTCAAGTTGGATGCTTTTGATGAAGTTAAAGAATATTCTTTTTCTGAGATGGATAGAATCTCGGCAGATATTCTGAAACAGATTCCCGACAGAAGAGTCATCGAGATCGAGACAGGAAGAGGATGTAAGGTTGGAAAGTGCAGCTTCTGTACAGAACCGTTGAAATGCAGCTTCACCAACAGGAAGATGGAAGATGTAGTAAAAGAAGTAGTCTCTTTCTATAAAGCCGGAGCGCGACATTTCCGCTTGGGCAAGCAGGCTGACTTCTATTCCTCTGACAGGCCGATAGAGATGCTAAAACAAATAAGGAAAGAATGCCCTAAAATCGAGACTCTGCATATAGATAACGTCAATCCTAATTCTGTCATCGCTGATAAGAATTATGCCCTCAGCAAAGCCATCGTCAAATACTGCACTCCTGGAAATATCGCTGCCTTTGGCATAGAAAGCTTTGATCCAGACGTCGTAAAAGCCAACCGGCTGAACACCTCTCCCGCAACCGCCATCAAAGCGATCAGGATAATCAATAAATATGGAGCAGAAAAGGGAGAGAACGGCCTGCCCAGATTCCTGCCAGGCATAAATATAATACTTGGACTTCTCAACGAGACAAAGCAGACCCACCAAAGAAACATGGAAGCTCTCCAGCAGATCATGGACGAAGGACTGCTGCTGAGAAGGATAAATGTAAGACAGGTCTCCATCTTTCCAGGAACGTATATCGAAAAACATGGTGGAAACAAATACCTGCGCAAGAACAGAAAGTATTACTGGAAATGGAGAAACGATATCCGACAGAAGATCGATTTTCCCATGCTCAAGAATCTCCTGCCAAAAGGAACCCTCCTCAAAGATGTCTGGACAGAGATGTATGATGGGAAGACCACTTTCTGCCGGCAGATGGGAACCTATCCTTTGATAATTGGGGTTAAGGGAAGGCTGCCTTTAAAGGAAAAGATATCAGTTAAAGTAGCAGATCATATGTTAAGGAGTGTTGTGGGAGAAGTTGTTGGGCCTTAGAAAGTTTTTTATATTTTGAAATAATCAGATTAAGAATGGCAGGTCATCATTTTATTCGTGATCAGCGAACAAGGGAAATACTGCAAATAATTATCGCTGTCATGGGTGTTATTGGAGTTATTGTTGGTATTTTGTCATTTATTTTTTAAAATGGGAAAGGCAGCACAGAGGGTCATTCTTATCACAACTGCTGTTTTGATTATTTTTGTATCGCTAAAAGTACTTCTTGGAGAAGCTGACAGCCTAGATAGATTATTGGTGTTGCTTACGGTAGTTGTATTCTTTGGAGATCAACTTACGAGATGAAATAATAATCAACAACTTATATAAACAGCACATCTCCCCAGACACCAATAAAATGGGTGAGGCAAAAGGTAAACTGATTCTGGAAGATGGTTCTGTCTATCATGGCTGCTCCTTTGGCTATCCCTGCTCCTCCGCAGGAGAGGTTGTCTTTACCACTGGCATGGTCGGTTATCCTGAATCATTGACAGATCCTTCCTACCGTGGGCAGCTCGTCCTCTTTACATATCCGTTGATGGGTAACTATGGAGTTCCTGATGACTTCAAAGAAGATTCCCTGTTGAAACATTTTGAATCTGACAATATTCATGCCAAAGGAGTCATCATCTCAGATTATACAGATGAACACAACCATTGGAACAGCTGCAGAAGTTTCGGCACGTGGCTGAACCAGCACAAGATTCCTGGTCTGTATGGCATCGATACCCGTGCGCTGACCAAAAAACTCAGGGAGCAGGGAGTTATGCTGGGCAAGATAATAATCGATGAATACATCGGTTTTGATGATCCTAACACGAGGAACCTGGCAGCTGAAGTCTCGGTAAAAGAGAGAGTGGTGTATCAAAGAGGGCCGACAAAAGTAGTCATCGTCGATTGTGGACTCAAGAATAATATCTTAAGAAGTTTCCTCAGAAGAGATATCACAGTGATAAGGGTTCCCTGGGATTATGATTTTTCGCAGGAGAAGTATGACGGTCTTTTCATCTCCAACGGTCCAGGTAATCCAAAGCACTGCCGGGAGACGATCGAGCATCTTAAAACAGCTCTCAGAGATCAAAAACCGATCTTTGGCATCTGCCTGGGTTCCCAGCTGATTGCTTTAGCTGCGGGAGCAGATACTTACAAACTGAAATATGGACATCGCAGTCAAAATCAACCTTCTCTGTTGGTGGGCAGCAAGAAGTGCCACATCACCTCCCAGAATCATGGCTATGCTGTTGATGAGGATACTCTTCCCGAGAACTGGCAAAGCTGGTTCAGGAACTTAAATGATAATACCAATGAAGGCATAAGACATAAAACAAGACCGTTCATGGCAGTGCAATTTCACCCGGAAGCAAATCCCGGACCCATTGACACGGGATATCTGTTTGATGAGTTTATTGAGGCGATAAATGATGGAAGGGATCAACAAAGTACTGATATTGGGTAGCGGCGGCCTGCAGATTGGACAAGGCGGCGAGTTTGACTATTCGGGCAGCCAGTGCATCAAAGCATTGAAAGAGGAAGGTATCAAAACAATCTTGGTCAATCCTAACATCGCTACAGTACAAACAAGCAAGGGAATGGCTGACAAGGTATATTTCCTGCCGGTGACTCCAGAATTTGTCGAGAAGATCATCAAAAAAGAACGGCCGGATGGGATATTACTCTCTTTTGGCGGACAGACAGCTCTTAACTGTGGAATCGAGTTGGAAGAAAATGGAATTTTGCAGAAATACGATGTTTCTGTCCTCGGAACAAGCATCCGGGCCATCCAAAACACAGAAGATAGAGACCTCTTCGTGAGGAAACTGAGTGAGATAGATGTCAAGGCTCCACAAAGCACTGCAACCGAGAATGTTGAACAGGCTGTCGCTGCAGCAGAGAAGATCGGCTATCCGGTGATCATCAGGGTCGCTTACGCTCTCGGAGGCAGAGGGTCAGGGCTCTGTAGGAACAAAGATGAGCTTATCAGCCGATCTAAGGAAGCCTTCTCTACCGCCCCGCAGGTTTTGGTAGAAGAATGGTTAGGTGGCTGGAAAGAAGTGGAATATGAAGTAGTGAGAGATCGTCATGATAATTGCGTTACTGTCTGTAACATGGAGAACTTTGATCCCCTCGGCATCCACACCGGAGAAAGTATCGTAGTCGCTCCTTCTCAGACGCTCAGCAACTCCGAATACCATAAGCTGAGAGACATCGCTATCAGGGTGGTCCGTCACCTGGGCATCATCGGAGAGTGCAACATCCAATACGCTCTTGATCCTCAATCAGAAGAATATCGTGTAATCGAGGTCAATGCCCGCCTCTCAAGAAGTTCTGCTCTTGCATCTAAAGCTACGGGTTACCCGCTGGCTTTCATCGCAGCAAAGTTAGCGATCGGCTATTCTTTAACAGACGTGCAGAACCAGATAACCAAAAGAACGATGGCCTGCTTCGAGCCGGCTCTGGATTACGTCGTGGTGAAGATTCCCAGGTGGGACCTGAAGAAGTTCAGGAACGTCGATACTTCTATCGGCAGCGAGATGAAATCTGTAGGTGAGGTTATGGGTATCGGCAGGAAATTTGAGGAAGCTTTGCAGAAATCGTTACGCATGTTGGAGATAGGGGTACAAGGAGTTGTTCAAGAGAAATTCACTTTCCCGAATATTGAGAAAGAATTGACTTCTCCAACCGATATCAGGATATTCGCTGTCGCAGAGGCCCTGATGAAAGGAAGAGATGTCAATGGGGTCTATGAAGATACTAAGATCGACAAGTGGTTCCTCTACAAGATCAAGAATATCGTGGACTGCGAGCAGCAGATGAAAGAGAAAGAATTAGACAAAGAGCTACTGGGAAAAGCAAAGAAGTTGGGCTTCAGCGATCAGCAGATAGCAGAAATAAAAGATTCAGATGAGATGCAGATCAGAGAGGCGAGGAAAAGCATGGGAATACTACCAGTAGTCAAGCAGATAGATACCCTGGCCGCAGAATTCCCTGCCAAGACAAATTATCTCTACCTCACCTACAACGGAGACACCCATGACCTCTCCAATGATCATTCTACATCCAACGGAGTGATAATACTAGGCGGAGGTGCTTATCGCATCGGCAGCAGCGTAGAATTTGACTGGTGCTGCGTCAATGCCGCTAAGACCGCTCGCAGATTAGGTAAGACGACGATAATGATTAACTACAATCCAGAAACCGTGAGTACTGACTATGATGTCTGCGACACCCTTTACTTTGACGAACTCTCTTTTGAACGTGTACTTGATATCTATGAATTTGAAGCTCCTCAGGGAATAATCGTTTCCATGGGGGGACAGATCCCTAATAACCTGGCTCTCAAATTCCATCTTGCCCATGTGAAGATCCTGGGAACATCGCCGGAGAACATCGATCGGGCAGAAGACAGGAACAAATTTTCTAAGCTGCTTGACACCTTACAGATCGGACAGCCGGAATGGAAAGAACTTACCAGCATTGCAGAAGCACAGGAATTCGCCCGTTCTGTGGGTTATCCAGTACTGATCCGGCCCAGTTACGTGTTAAGCGGAGCGGCGATGAACGTGGCCTGGGATGATCACAGCCTCCTCAATTTTCTCAAAGAAGCGGAAGAAGTCAATCCTGAATACCCAGTTATAGTCACCAAATTCATCGAGGGTTCCAAAGAGATAGAGATCGATGCAGTCGCCAATAAAGGGGAGGTCATCGTCCATGCCATCACCGAGCACATTGAGAATGCCGGAGTGCACAGTGGTGATGCTACGATGCTGCTTCCCGCCCAGAAGATCTACATAGAGACTATCAGGAGAGTACGGCAGATCGCCCGACAGATCGCAAAGTCACTACAGATTACAGGCCCTTTCAACATCCAGTTTCTCGCTTATAAGAATAAAGTGAGGGTGATCGAGTGCAATTTGAGGGCTTCAAGAAGCTTTCCCTTCTGTTCAAAGATTCTGCGCAGGAACATGATAGATTATGCGACCAAAGCTATTCTGGGGGAAGAGGTTGAGAAGATCGAGAATCCTTTCTTTGAATTGGATTATGTCGGTGTCAAAGCAGCCCAATTCAGTTTTTCCCGTCTCAAAGGAGCAGATCCTGTTTCCGGAGTAGAGATGTCCTCCACGGGAGAGGTAGCCTGTATCGGTTCTGAACTCAATGATGCTTTCCTGAAAGCTTTCATCTCTGTCGGCTTTAAGATCCCAAAAAGGAACATCCTTCTTTCCACAGGACCGGTGGAGAGCAAGGTTAAGTTCCTCGGCAGTGCCAGGAAGCTACAGGAGCTAGGTTATCAGCTTTATGCTACAGGAGGGACAGCAAAGTTTCTGGAGAAAAATGGGTTGAATGTGGAGATATTGCATTGGCCTTTGGATAATCTGAAACCGAACGTGATGGAATACCTTAAGGAAGACAAGATTGATCTGGTGATCAACATCCCTAAGAACAACCAAAGAGAGGAATTGGAAAATGATTATCTTATCAGAAGGACGGCAGTAGATTTTGGGATATCCCTGATCACAGACATCAAGATCGCCCGCCGGATGACAGAAGCTCTGGAATATTACAGGAAGAATGGTTTAGAGATTAAGGCATGGGATGAATATTGATGATCGGGCAAAGGCGCTGTCCAGAATGACACTGATTCGTATGCTGGCGCCCATCGAGGCGCATTTTTTTTGACAGAAAAAAATCAGGGCGCCGTGCTCCAGTATACGATTTATCTCCATTCTGGACAGCGCCCGGGCAAGGATAAACTTATATATTTCTGGCAAATGGAGTAGTAAATGAACCTAACAAACGACATAAACAATGTTACTTTGATGGAAGAACGCTCGCTCATCACTTCTTCTGAGCTGAAAGAACTCTTTCCGAACAAGAAGCTCTGCATCTGCGATTTCCCTCTCAAAGGCTGTGAGGAGGGAATTATCGATGAGGAATCGATAGTCTTCCACGACATTCTTATCATAGATCATCATGCTCCGATTCTCAGGAATTACAGAAAGATCTGCAGCACTAGTTTGGCCATACAATATGTGAAAAAGAACGATCCTCTCCCTCAAGAACAGATAATCTGCATCAATCACACTGACTGTGACTCCATCCTCAGCATGTTGATCATGCGCGGAATTCTTCCTCCTGAAGACAAGTATGGGGAAGCAGCCATCGCTGCCGATCACATGGGTCAGGAGAACAAGATCGCCGATCTGCTGCAGGGACTGCAGAAGGTAAATGATGTATCTTTATCTGTCAGGAATTTATTTGCCCTACTGCGAGGCAATCCCCTTGATGAGAAGGCTGAACAATTGTTGCGAGGGAGATTAGCGGATAGAGAGAAGATAAAGCGATTGGTAGAAATGAATAAGTTCAAGCAATACGATGAGATCACTTATTGCATCTTGGACAAAAAAGTCGATGCAGCTCTGGCTCCAAATTTTCTACCTGAGGCAAAAGTGATTCTGCTGGCCAGTCCAATGCCTCCTGAAAGTCCAAAGAAATGGGAGATAAAAGTACGATTGGGTATAAAGATCAAAGACATCTATCTTAATGAATTAGGGCTACCGGATTACGGCGGCAGATGGAACGCTGGTTCTACCAAAAGGGATGGTGGGACCAACATCGAGCCTGAGGAATTCCTCAGGATTCTTTCTAAGAGACTCAGAAATTTTTTAAATGAGAAGTAATTCTTATAGGTCATATGGGGCCGTAGTGTAGCTTGGTACATGAGAAAATCCGGGATTTTCCGGGGTTGCTTGTGCAACAACTATCACCCACGGCTGGGGTCTTTTGCCAGAAGTCGTGGAACCCGTGACAGCATTCAGCTGCGGGATTTCGAATCACGGCGGCCCCATCACTTACTAATGCTCTTTCATCTCCTCTAACTCAAAAACAAGTCTAGCCTGTCCCTTTGCAGACATAACCTTATCCCTGCGGAAAGTCACCCGGTAATACTCACGCAGGTAGACATTCTCGATGGAATCCAGGTCCCGGTTGTGCTGGTAGTAATCGCCCCTCCCTGCGATCGCTCCCATCTTTAACATCTCTAGGAAATTATCTTCAAATGCTCTCAACCTTCTTTTTGAGATCCTGCCACGGAGATTGTTCTTAAAATTGTTCTGCGTTCCTGTGTTCCCCTCAATGAATGAAGCATTTTTCCCTTCCGTCAATCCGGCAACGACTTGAGGATCCAGTCCAGCTTTCCTGGCCAGGGAATCTTTATACTCCTGCCAATCAAATTCCTCTTCGTCGACTTGATAACCTTCAGTCTTGGCAAAAAGCTGCTGCTTGAGTTCCGACAACGATTCAAGGTCTGCATATTCTCTGGTGTTATTGCCAATCCCAAACTCTTCTTCAAGCTCTTCCTGCATACTAAAGTCTTTATCGATCTGTTCTCTGATGATCTTTAACGTAGTGATATATTTAGTGAAGACTCTCTTTGAGGAATAATCTAAGATCTCCGGATTAAGTTGAATCAATCCAGAAGCATAAGTATCACCGACGACGTTTGAAAGGCGTTCATGAATCCTGTCTACTTCTTCTAATGTGTATCTATCTACATATCTCTCTGCAACCTCCCTTGGGAACTCAAAGATAACCTCAAAATACTCCAACCTCTCCTCCCTTGAGAATGCGGGTCCATTTTCTTCTACGATCTTCTTTGGTTTCTCGTCTTTGGTTGCCTGTATTCTAATCTGACTCTCTGTCCTGACCTCCTCCACCTCTTTCGGAAATAGTGCTTCTAGGAAACCACTCATCAGTATGTTCTTCAAGTATTTCTTTGACCTCAGTGTCTTCAAGGCGTTGGAGAGGATTCTCTTATCGTTCTCTGAACCTGAGAACTGCCGGTGGTTTAGGAGGGCAGATATGTTAACAGTGTGTCTGGAAATGCTGTTATCATGGATGCTGTATCTCAGGTCCGTGACTTCGGAGATGAGTAGAGAATACAACTTCTGACGATCTTCCTCGGGAATCTGGTGGTCATACGCACACTGCAGCGACTTTGCACAGGAGACCAGATCCCGCAGGTTGCCTTTTGCGTTCTGGACAAAAACCCACGCCTGGGCGGAAGGGCGCAGGGCTTCTTTCTGCTCATCCTTTCTTTCCTTGAGCATATCTCTTTTTGCAGCTTCCAGGGATTCATTTTCTATCTCGTCCAGTACAGAATAGATGCCGGCATGGATCTTGACACTCTTTAAAGCATCGATCTTTTCCCTGACATTTTTAACCGCACGGGTCAGACGCTTACTGATTCTTCTGGTCTCCTGGCTGCTCCTGACAATACTTTCCAGCCGACTATCTACGTCATCTGAAAATTTTCTTTTCCTTTCCAGTCTGGCTTCCTCATATTGCCTGAAGAAGGCAGATGATTTCTCCCAGCTCATAGTACCCCCTATACTGTATATAATAATACTCAAAGAAGAGGAACTTTTTAAACTTTTTTATAAATAAATTTGTATTTGCCGCAACGAAGGGCCACATTCAGATGAAATCCTTGATCTTTCTGTGGATCTCTTCATGAGCTAACCAGAAAACAAGGATGACCCCATCAATTCCTGCCATGTAGATAGTAGTAGCCCAATAGGGACAGAAAGCAGTGCCAAGCTGAAAGGGCCAGAGCAGTGTTTTATAGCCAACAAAAAGACAGTCCAAAACCAGGTGGATGAACCAACCGGCGGAGACGACATAAAAGATCCTGGCCCATTTCATATCTCTTTGATACTGTCGGATGACAGCTATCGCCAGGAAAAGCAAGACGAAGAATATCGTATGGGTGAATGTGCCATGGAAATTGGCAGATGTTCTTGAAAAAGCACTGACAACCCAACCCAAAGGAATATCGATATCAGGAGCAAGTCCGGCGATACCACCAATAACAACCAGATAGCGGGGGAATCTCTTTCTGCCAAAGAGGTAATGACGGAGGAGATCAAAGATAACGATAGCAATTAAGACGTGCGTGACTGCATAAGCCATGAAAGAAGGAAAATATTAAAGAATATAAAATCTTCGGTTATTATCGACGAACATGCTCAAAAGCTTCCGCAATCGTGTCCAAATGTGGCTCTACGGCCTCAAAGACGCCTTTCAGTAGGTCACGTTCCAGAGCATCCACTTTGTAGAAAGTTTCCTGAGAATCATTTGCCAAAGCATAAATCCAACCCATGGTCATAGATGTTGGTGCGATGATGGCTCTAACTCGGTCTTCGACTTTCAATTCTCTCTGAGGTATCGCCAGCTTACTTCCTTGAGGCATCTGGTGGGTTTCACTTTCGTCACCAGGTAAGTTACAGAGAAGTTTATTGCCGTTGCTATCCAATTTTATGGCAACTTGGGACACATAAATCTGATGGGCGTTTCCGATGGCAGCAAAGGGATCACTTTCTCCCAAAAGCAAATCTTTATGATCCTTGTCGGAGTATGTAAAGTAGGTTAGTGTTCCATCAACAGTTCCATCAACAGCAACTGCTGGGAAATGTGGAACAACTCCCTCTCTTCCAGAGTGAAGTCCAGCAGCAACTCCTTCAGGTTTGCTGTACAGTTCATCAAATTCTCTTTCGGAGATAACTTCTAATTTAAATTCTCTTGCATTTGGTAAAAGCATGCTTGTCATTTTTTTTCCTCATTATTGTTTTATATTACATAAGTGCTCGTACTTTATAAACTTTTCGCCGAATAACTACTGGGGGGTAGAATCTTTGGTCGAAATGAGTGGGGTGAACCAATGACCCACAAATATTTAATAATGCGGAACGTACCCTAACACTCATGGGAAAAAGAATCAGTTCAGAAGCGGAAGGAAGAATCAGGAATGCTGCTTTCACAGACTTCTCAGAAGAGGAAGAGGAAAAATTTGTCAAAGCGGGGATGGAACGTTATCTCCCCCAATTCTCAGGTTGGCCGGAACAGGAGATATCCGTGTTCGCTGCATATCAGAAAGAAGTCTGGCTCAATGGCATCGCACCGGAAATAGGCCTGCCCCTTTTTTCACTTAATCCGACTTTTCTAGGTGATGTGACAAAGATAAGAACTCATTCCCGTAATCATAGCATCTACACCAGGGCTTCTGAAAAAGAGAACGGCTATCGATTCCAGGTTCACATCGGGCCGAGAGGAGCACATGCCTTCACCCGTCAATTCACCCGTTACGATCTCCGCCTGATGCCGGAACTGGAAGAAATTCTAAGTAAGTTACCAGTGATGATCGGTGATGCAGAACTGGTCAATGAGAAGTTTATCCATCTGGCTGCCTTTAATCGGCTGCAGAAAAGGATTCCCAACGCAAATTACTGGCCCAGACGAGAGGAAGAGGAGATAGACAATCATCTGTTGCAGGAAATGCTTTCCGATCAGAAGATGTTTGATGACAGTTTCCCTAAAGATGATTACAGACTTACGCTTTCTTTTCACGGCCTCTTTGCAATTTCCGCCCCCGAATTGTGGTGCTGCTCAAAGGAACAACAACTGGAAAGCCTGAGATCAGTATGCAGCCTTCCGGTGAACTTTAGGATGGTTGATGTTTATCTGGACGATCTTGCAGAATATCTTGAGGGAGAGGGGATACGGGCAAGAGTAGTGCCAAGGAAAACATTTTCATCAAAGAAGAGACTGAAAAATTATGTCCAGCGACAGATCGACAGAGGATTAGAGGGGGCAGTTGTTGTGCAGTCCTCCTTCATGAAGACAGAAGATGAGTTCGGAGAACTTTCAGAAGATATTTCTGGCATGTATAAGTTTAAGAAATACGAGACGATTGATACGGCTCTTCTGGGAATATATCTTTTTGACCCGGAGAGAGGAATCAGGAAGTCTAATCTGAAAGGCGCCTTGCTTGGTCTATATGACGATTCGCTGCAGTGCTACCTACCAGTCTGCAAAGTGAACCTTGACACTAATGGGATCCAGATTAAGGAAGAACATCAAAGAGAGCGGTTGTTGGAACTGAATGGGGATCTGGAAGCCCTACTGAGAGACTGTGAAGACCAAGCTGATTCACTGGTTACTTTGTATGATGCTTACCTTGAAGAGGCAAAGATAAAGGTGTCACAATATTTGGAGGGGATCGACCAGGCGGAAATGTCCTTGCTCTTTGAGTGCGTCCCCCGTGGAAAGAATCTGCATGACCTTTATGAGGTATATACCATCAATAAAGAACTGTTTGATGAGGGGATTATCGGAAATAGAAAGTCCGATACAAAGACGGACAGATGTATCCATCAATGCAGGGAGCTTTTCAGTGAGATACATGGATTGCAGCATAAGAACAAGCGACGATATGATGAACTGCTTGATTACTTGGCTATGGCTTCTGAGATCAAGAAAGTCTCCGCCAAACTGCAGAAACCGCATTTTCTCTGTGATCCCAGAACCAACCTGATTATCCTGGAGACAAAGGTGTTTGACATCAAGTGGAAACTCAACCCATATGCTGCAGGGTTCCATTCCTACTATGCCAACAGTTTCTTCTTCAGCAACTGTTATGCAGAATGTGTAAGGCATGACAAAGGAACGACGACAGATTATGTTACTGTGAGAGAGATTGCTAATACTAATACTGTTAAATAAGACATGGACCCGCCGGGACTTCCACCAGCATACCGTACACTGTATGCCGAATTGAACCCGGACTTCCCGCCCTCTGGAAAGACTACGCCTTTCTAGAGCATCAGACGTAGTCTGATAAGCCAAGCGGACGACCTTTAACGCATCGCTTGCGCAATGAACCGTTAGACCACGGGCCCATGATGGGGGTGGTGGGCTGGAGATTCTTTAAAAATTTATCTGTTGTATTAGCGGCCACTACACAAAGTTAAATATTCTGGATGCAGCAGCATTTACATGCCAGAAGATGATGAATGGTCGATCGGAGATCTGCCAGAAGAGATGAATGAGCCTTTGTTTGATGAGGAACTGAAAGCAAAGAATGATACGATAATGGATGGTGAAGAGCCTCCCAAAGAAAAGGTTCCCAAAGGAAGGATAGAATTAGAAGAAGATATTGAAGAGAAAGGAGAGGCTCTGCAGGTTCCCAAACTGGGAAATTGGTTCTTCAGCAACAAGGAAGAGAAGTGGGAGCTCCTGTTCACCGCTGCCGCTGCTGCAACGGTCCTTAGCAAATATTACAGTGATGGGATCGATAGGATAGAAGACAATGTATACCAGATAATCGACACTCCTAAAAAAGCTGCCAAGATTGATGGTCAGGTTGCAGAAGGGCTGGCCACTATTGGCAATCTACAAGTATATTCGGACATCCTGCAGGATTATTCAGTCAAAAACGAGGCAGCAACAGAGCTGTTGAATCAATATGATCTTTCCAGGCTGGACCTTTACGATGGTCTGCTGATGACTAAACCTGAACAGATAAACTTTCCCCCTGATGCATCTGAAGCAAAGAGTTATTTTATGTATGGCTTTATGAAAGCAAGCCGGAAAATTGATTCTTTTATGCCTGAGTGGTTTAAGGATTTCAATAGTGATGCGGTGATATTCTATGCACGTAAATTTCATCCTGAGGAATTTGAAGGCCTTTCGGATGAGCAGATAAAGGAGAAGCTGGATAAAGTAGATGCACAAGCTGAGGCATTATATGCAAAAGCGGCAGAATTCTACCATAGAGAACCAGAGAACTACCAGAAAGTGCATGAGTTGGTGAATGATACAGTGAGACTTAAGGATACGATTATGCAGACAGAGGATGGGCTTGTTGACCAGTTTGATGGAGCAATGTCAAAACTGGAGGAAGCAGCTGTTCACTCGCAGGATATTGAATTATTCAGAGCGGATGTGGCACAGACACAAAGCGCTTTTGTTGCTTTACAGGAGACACAACATCAGGTTCCTGAGCATCATCTGCCTTACCTGAACGCACTGATAAGCCCCATTCCTTTAGCTGTGGCAGGTGTCATCGCTGTCAAAGGGATCAGGAGGGCAGTATTACCGAATATCGTTGACAGTTACATCTCAAAAGCGGTCTGCGCACCGTTCAGGTTGACAGGAAATGCTCTCTCTTGGGCTTATTCAAAGATAAGAAAGAAATAACCCCGGAGAGCAGTTCATCCAAAATATTGTCCTGCTTTCTCTTCAGAGACTTTCTTTTCCATGGCTTCTTTCCAGATACTGATATTCTTCTCTGTGATAGAAAGGATCTTGCTCTTCATTTCCAGCCACTTGTTAAGATACTTTGCAATGAACTTGGCATCAGATTCCTCCTCCTTTTGAAGCTCCAGTTTTGCAGAAACCCGGCTCATAAACATCAACTGGTTGATTAGGATAGTCACTTCCTCCTTTTCTTTATCAGAGAAGCTTCCAGATTCGTGGATGAGGATCATGCTCTGCTGATTGGGCAGCAGGAAATTGTGTAGGTAATTGATCCATCCACCCACAACGTCAACAAACCTTCTTCTGGTAGCGGCCAGGAAATGAATCGGCAGCTCTCTCCTCTCCAACAGGAAGTCGATAAGTTCTATCTCTTGGTCCAGATCATCCAGTTCAGGAAGTATGGGATATTCCTTTTTTACCTTAGCATACTTTTCCTTAATTACTTTCTGATTGAGCATTCTTTGCCCTGAAATAGTGTCCCTTTAAAAATATTTATATAATATTACGATATTACCTGGTTATGAAAGAGGTTATTAAAAAGGAGATAGTGCACGACCTTACCCAAGCGATTGAGATTCTAGGAGAAAAAGACATTAAGGACTTCGAGGAATTGAAAGAGCTTAGCGACCATGCGATTGAAAATGTAGCTTTGTACAAGGACTTAGATATAATTTCAATTACCGTGCTGATATACTCAATCTACAAAGTTGCCACCCTCGTCAAAGATTCTGATCATCAGGAATTGGTCAATAGGCTGATCTCCGCCCGTGAAAATCTTAAGCAAAATAAGTTTGGTAAATATAACAGCAGCATAAGATCACTCTTCGCGATTGTAAAGAGAAGCAATGCGCGCGTAAAAGTGCACCTTCAGGACGTGATGCAGGCTGCGCGGATCAAGAAAGGGACAGTTCTCCTGGAAAGGGGCCTCTCTATCGGGCAGGCCGCCGGCCTGATGGGATTATCTAACTGGGATCTACAGGAATATGCAGGTAAGACCACCAGTCTGGAACCTCATGAGACCGTTCCTGCAAAAATGCGTTTGCTGCGAGCCTTGAATATTTTTGGACTAAAATGAACAAGATACTTTTTTTCGACGCCGGACCAGTAATCTCATTGACAATGTCGCGTCTCATCTGGATCCTGCCAAAACTGAAAGAGCAGTTTGGCGGTAAGTTCTACATAACTCCTGCTGTCAAATATGAGCTTGTCGACCGCCCAATCAATGTAAAACGATTCGGTTTTGAGGCTTTGCAGGTATTAAAGCTGATCCGAAAAGGGGTACTGGAGATATATAAAAATGTTCCTACCAAAAATACAGTAGAATTGAAGAGGCTGGCCAACAGCGCTTTCAGAATCAAAGGCAAGACGATGGACATCCTGCAGGCGGGAGAATTGGAATCGCTGGCTTGTGTTATGGATACAGAGGCAGCAGCTATCGTGATGGATGAAAGAACGTTGAGATTGCTGATTGAAGACAGTTCAGAGATGAAAAAGTTGTTGCACAGGAGATCGAAGAGTAAAGTTGAGGTAGATCAGCAGCGCATCAGGCAGTTCTCAAAGCATATCAAAGGAGTAAACATCATCCGGTCTATTGAACTGGTGGGGGTCGCCTATCGTATGGGGCTGTTGGATTCCTACATCCCAAAAAGAAAGCTGGGCCGGTCAATACTTCTAGATGGTGTATTGTGGGCCACCAAGTTTAATGGTTGTGCAGTAACCCCTCATGAGATTGAAGAGATGAAGAAGTGTTTGCTGTCATAGAAATGTTTTTAAAAGAGAGTTCTTTTTAGCGGGCAATGGTTAAGAAATGTATTGTTTGTGATGCAGAGGCCGAGTATAGGATTAAGGATACTTCTGATTTTTATTGCCAGGATTGTGCAGAAGAAAATTTCGCAGACCTTAAGATGTTAGTAAAAGTTGAAGAAGAGGCTAGGAAGTTGAAAGCATATCTGGAAGAGAAGATGGATGAGCTGGCGGAGAATGAAGAAAAACTTGCCGGCATGGTCAGTATTGGTGCAGAGAAAGAAGATGTACAAGACGATTAAGATAGGGAAGATCAAGACTTCTAAGGTTGAACTGGTGGATATTGCTAAGGCCTGGCTGGCATTGTCGTTAGCATTTGCTTTTTGGTTATCAGAAACTAGTTTGTTTGGGGGTAATCTAAGCCACATTCTTTCACTACAATTTTTTGAGAAATTTATTATCTGCCTTTTCACAGCGGGGTTGGGTTTCCTTTTTCATGAACTGGCCCACAAATTTGCTGCCCAGCGATATGGTTGTGTAGCAGAGTTTCGTGCCTTTGACCAGATGTTGTACTTGGCCGTAGGTCTGGCTGCAGTCATCGGATTTATTTTTGCTGCTCCAGGAGCAGTTATGATCTCAGGCATGATCACCAGAAAAGAGAACGGTATTATTAGTTTGGCCGGTCCATTGACCAATTATGTTATGGGGATAATCTTTCTAGCTCTTACTTTTTTTCACCCTGCTTGGAGTCATGTATGGGGGACTGGATTTTCTATTAACCTCTTCTTGGGACTGTTTAACCTGATCCCTTTTGGCAATTTTGACGGGATAAAGATCCTTCACTGGAGCCGCGGCATCTGGGGAGCGATGGTAGCTTTTGGGATACTGTTTGTTTTTGTTTTTTAGAGGATTCCCTTAACTCTAAGAAATAGGATGAATAAGATTATTATTATTACTATCAGCACCCATCTCGGATCAATCTGACCTTTTTTGTTTCTCATCATCTTGTGCAGTTGTTCAATGGTAGAGACTCTGGAAGAGAGATTGTACATCTCCTCTTTTATGTCTAGTCTTTCTTTCACATTATTTAAATCTTTTCTTAGCTCTTCTATGCTTCTCCGATTGTGTTCAATTTTTCTGGTTCTTACTCTAAAATACACAATTGTCCATGAAGTGAGGAAGTATAAGAAGATAGCTCCAATCAAAGAAAGGAAAAGTAGAAGGCCAGTTTGAGGGCTTCTTAGTTGGACGTATGAACTGATTAAAACGACAAGTACACCGACTAAAATTGCAATAAAGTTACCGCATTCGTTTAATTTCACTCCATAAAGTGAGTTGGAAGCTTTATTTAATGGTTGTGAAAGGTTAATAACTTTAACAATTTTGGTGTATGTCCATCTCCTTCAACTTCTCCAATCCCTTCAACTGCATCATCCGATATCCTTCAATACTTCTATCAAAAGGCTTCCTTTGATTGATCTGCGTTTTTGCTCTGTCAATGGACATCATTTTCCTACCAGACCAGGCATCTTCCGGATCTCCTTGTGGCTCGACGAGTTTCTTTACCTTTCCGATAAAGAAATGCATCTCTTCTCCCCTGTACTTGTGGTACCTTCTCCTCTGCTTCTCCGTCTTGGCCCATCCAGGTGACCAATCAAAATGGATCATGCCTATCTTTTGCAGTCCCCCATCAAAGATGACTCCCGTCTCTTCAAAAGCTTCCCTCTTCAGTGCTTCCTCGGGCGTTTCTCCAGGATCTACCCCGCCGCCAGGGAAGAGGACGAAGCCTTTTCCGGTATCCGTAGCAAGGACTTGATCCCTTCGGTATAAGAAATAACCTTCACAATTCTTACGATAGGGGAGATTTTTTCTTTTATCATCTAGCATTTTCTTCCACTCCATGCAGTTCTTTGAACCATCCTTTGAGAAAGTTTCTTTCCTCATTGGAATATGCTCCCCGCAGTCGTAGGGGGATAGGTAGTACCAACTGGAAGTTAGATGCTTTACCATTGAATTGTAAATGGTAGCAGGCTTTAGAATCACCTTTTATGGTGAATCTTGCGCTTTCAAAAGAATAACCCTGGTCGCATCTTTCTTCCGCAACCGGCAGCAACTTGTCCACAGAATCTTTCCAGTCTTCCGGAGATGAGCACCAGTAGAATAAGAACTGTGGATCCCTGTTTTCAGATAATCTTTTTTTGATCTCTAGATGGATATCTTTTGGAAAAACGTCCGGGATGGTCGGTTTGTTCTCCCTCCTCTGATATCTCTTCAGTTTGGGATCGTAATCGTACTCTCGCAAGAGAAATGGCATGATGTCCTTTTTATCTGCCAGTGCAATATAATCCATGATTCCCTCGACAGAGCCCTTGTCAGGAAAAGGGAGCTCCATTTTTTGTGAAAAGAAGGCAGAAATTTGAGTGATAGGGAAAGGTAATCCTTTCAGTGTTTTGGTAAAAATTTCGTCGAGTGTCATGGATGATAAACAAGAAAGAAGCGATGTTTTTATGTTTTTTGCTTTCCATATATCCCTTCTGCCGTCGTAAAAAAAGGTCTTTTTCCTCGTGAAAATTGGGAAACATTTATATATTAGTTTAGTTTTAACGTGTAGTTGCACAGAGGTAGAAGTTATTATGCGTGGATGTTTGTCTCAACATCCTAAAAAAAAGAAGGTGATGTAAAACGAAACAACACGTGTTTCAGGAAGTTAAAAAATTTAAAATCCAGAGGTGTTGTAAGGGTTGTGGAAAGCGGATTGTTGTTGAGAATGCAAACCGTTATTACTGCACCAAGTGTCGGGGTTATTAATTCTTTTTTAATTTTTTTTAATACACAATACTATCGATTGAGAAGTCATAATTACTAGAGAATAGATTGGTTATTGACATTTTCCCTCAACGGTACTGTGCCCCCTCAACTCATTCCTAACAACCTTCTTCCGCATCCAGAACTGATTTGTCTGTATGTGTTTCTCCCTAACGTACTTGGCTACAGATTCCCTGAACTGCCGGTATGAAAAAGAATCTGCGACCCTCACCACAAACCCTTCACACTCATCTCCATCAAGAAAAGGTTGGTACAATCCCATTATCTTCTCCTCATCCCAGAGCCCTTCATACAGTACCGGGACAGTATGTAAACCTAATAGTTCAGCCCATTCAACTGTTTCCTGCCAGGGCAAACATTCATTCTTCTCGTTCCAGACAGAGAACAGCATAAAATGCGACCGCAGGTTGTTGTAATGGATAGAATGTTCTGCATAGAGATTCTCTCCGCAGATGCGCCAACCTTCAGGGATGTCATGAGCGATCCTACCGTGCAGACTTTTTACCCAACTTCTAGATTCATGGTCCTTGCTGTCCAAAGAGCGTGCGTGGATGTGGTCGTTATACATGGTCGTCCCTTCACCGTCCATCTTGGCCGTCAAGATTACTTCCTTCCCCTCAAAATGCGTTGTGTCCGACAGAACCCGATCATCTCTACCTACCCCTGGGCTCCAGGGAAGATGATATGTCCTTGGGTACTTCACATGCGACGTAAATATGTTCAACACATTACCTTCCCGCAGAACCTTTTGCACCCCTTCTTGATAGAACAATTCTCCCCTCAACCTTGTTTTATTATCAAGCAGAATGTTACCCCATTTGTCATACTTCTCTTCCTTGTGGAAATGAGGCGGTAGAACAACATCTTCAATCCCTGCTTTTTCCCTTATCTCATCACAGGAAATGATGGTCCTTTCAGCCTTTAAGTGGTCTATTACACACAAAGCAGCTCCGTTGTTCAGATGGTAACCTTCATCATCAAACAGCTTCCTTTCCAGGATATGGTGAACCTCTACAGCCTTCCGCTTACAGATGACACACTGATGATTGTCTCTATTCAATACTGCTGTTCGGAACTGTTGCCTGTCCATAGGCCGAATATAGAAAGAGTATTTATTAATCTAATGAATTCCAGTGATACTTCAGCTTTCTGAAGCTTTACCATCATTCAGGTCGAGCCTCTTCTACTAAAACAGCTGGCGCGTCGCGAGGGGACGCTCCATCCGGGAATGCAGCGCCTTCGAAAGACACATTGACAGGCGAGAAGATGGTAAAGCTTCACTTCAAGAAGCTGAAGTATTACGAATTCCAGTATCTCTTGCTTTCATCGACATCCATGCTATTCTTCATCTTCATGTAACCAGGCTCATAGATCTGTACTATCCTGAACTTGCCTGAAGTTGTCTGCGTCTTGGCATGGATGGTCTGTTCCAGAATATGTGCTTTTCCCCAATGCAGCCACTTCCCGTCGATGTTGTGGACAAGGAATACTCTTGTGGGGGCAGGATGATAGATTCTCATGTTGGGTTTTTGAAATTCATACACTTTTCTCCCAAGATCTTCTACTGTTAAATGGCTTTTGAGATGTTCTTCTAGATTCAACTCCTCTGGAAAACCTTGCTCTGTCGTGATTTGCAGCGTGTCGTTGAATTCTATGAAACTTCCCATTTTTACCTCACTATATCTATCCTATCCCACTCAATTCCAAAAGGAATCAGTACTTCAGGACAGATATGGCTGCCACTGTATTCACTTAGGGGAATTGCTGATCTGTACCATGCTTCTCTAAGTTTTGGTCTTGAATCCCTCATTTTTCTTTTCTTCCATTCCTGCGGGGACATCCCATACTTCTTAGGACTGTGGAAATTGTGATCTCTTACCAGTATAGGATATTCGTCAGATTCAGTCGTTCCAACATCCAATCCCAACAGATGATCCCCACCTGCAAACTCTTCCATCAGCAGGTCAAAGAGATCATATTCTTTCCAGCTTACCGGTTCCTGCTCAAAAAAGCAGCATGTGTAAAGACGGGCGACCGGAAAACTGAAACCGGATGTGTACTCCTCCCACTGCTCTTCAGGAACTCTTGAGTTGAAAGGTGCGGAGGGAAGGAGCATCTTCTTCTTCAGGGTACTCTGAAACTTTTCTTCTCCCAAATAATGGTAGAACATCTTCAACTTCTGTCATCCTTAACCCACTGCTCTGCCTGTTTGCGGAAAGTGTCTGCTCCCTTTCCGTCCATCTCAGCTTTGTGTTCTTTGAATGTGGCGCTAACGCTTTTTGCTTTGCCATTGGAACCGTAGATAACTTTAAGCTCTACACCGTCGCAGCCGCTGAATCTTTCCACTTTCACATTGACTGGCTTCTCCCACCCTCGATAATCCGATTCTACTATTCTTTTAGTGTCACTGTGGAGACTCCAGCATGAGCTTCTTGGTATCAATTTTCCATCCCTGGTCAGATTTTCGAGATTTTTTCGAAAAGTTTCTTTTATTGTTCTTTCTCCTTCCAGTGATTTTGCCGATTCCTCTCTTTCGCCTGCTCTGTGTCCTCTGTCGTAGATGTGGTTGCCTAGTCCATAGACTATGCCCCCAACTAATCCGAGACCTAAAACAACTGCTGTCCCTTTTCCTAATGTTCCCCATCCGTCTGTCATTTTTGTCGCTCCTAATGTTTTTTCCAAAATTTCATCACTGTTCTGCCTTTCTCATCATACTTCCAACGCAGAGAGTATTTGGGTGTGTTATCTGATGTGTTGAAAGTGATCGATTCAACCAGGTTCCCCTGACTGTCATATCTCTGACGGAGGCCGTCTGAGTCAATCTTTCCGTCAGCATCTGAATCTTCTGTCGCCAAAGTTACATTTCCCCGCTCATCGTATTGGCGGAAACTGATTTGATCTACAACACCGTCTGCTTCCTTGTCAATTTCGGTTCTGATAATATTACCGTTACTATCAAATAGATAAGTTGCGGCCCAATAGGGACTGCTGGCACAATCAGGTCTCTTGTCACAATCCTGGTGGAATGTTTTTTTGGTCAAAGTTCCCTGATACTGCCATCTGGTCATGCTCTCAACACTACCATCTCCCAAGTCATCATGCAGAGCTTTGGACAATCTTCCTTCTGTGTCATATGAATAGGACGAAGTATGTTCAACTATTCCATTTTGATCAAGATCATGGATCTCTTTTACTTTTCTGCCGGAAGCATCCAGCAGGAATTTGATGCCGTCATGGACTCCGTCCCCATCAAGATCAAACGGGATTTTCGAGGGTTCTTTTGATGTAGTAACACTGTCGATCTTTCCGTCGTTATGAGCATCGTAGTAATAAGTCACATTCCCCTTGTCGTCATACTGCGAAATTGTAACACTCTCTTTAACAGGACCGCACGCCGCAAGTGCCAATCCTACGCCGATACCCAATCCGATCATTCCAGTTTTTGTGCATTTCATTTTTTGTCTCGTCATTAATTGTTATCTAAATGTAGCAACCAGAACATATTAATATTTATTCCCTATTATTCATATTAACCCTATAAATTGCGAAAAGCTTAAATAAATAGATGGTCTCGTATGGTCATGAAACGAAAACTTATCAAACAAGGCAAAGGTGGATTCACAGTTACTCTTCCCATAGGCTGGGTCCGGAAAAGCAATCTTGATGGAGGGGAAGAGTTGGAAGTACAGGAGGTAGATCAAGGAATAATCATCTCTTCAGAGAAACAGCAAAAGGAAAAAGAGATTACCCTATCCGTGGTCGAGAGCAGCCCTTCCAGGATTCGTACTATGCTTTCATCTGCCTACAGGAGAGGCTATACTACGGTAATACTTGCCTCAAAGACTGATCTTTCTTTCACAGTAATCAATAAGATCGTAGATTCGCTGCTTGGTTTTGTGATAGTCGAGCAGAAGAAGAATAAAGTGGTGATCAAGAACGTGATGAAAGATGATACTGATAATGTTGAGTCGATCCTGGCCAAGTACTTTGTTACTATCCATTATCTGCAGCAGCAGGTCATTTCTGATGGAAAAGAGTCCGAGATAAGATCTCTTCATCAATCAATCATAAAGCTGAGAGATTATTGTCAGCGGATGATCCATCTTACAGCATTTGGGGGAGACAAGTGTTATGAATATAACACGCTTGTTTTTGTCGCTGAAAAGATTGCAGCAAATTATTTTGACCTAACCGGGAAAAAGTTGGGAAATATGGAGGTTGCGTCTCTCAAAGAGAAAAGTATCCTATTCTCTAAGCTGCAGCAATCTTTGCTGGGAAAGGATCTTGAGAAAGCGATCAGACTGAATAACAATATGTCTACCATGAGAAAGAAAGAGTTACAGAAGAAGATTCATCCCGTAATTTTTTCACTCACTGAACGTCTCTTTGCCTTATCATCCCGTACCGTCGGAATTCTTATCTGAGAAAGTGCTGAACGGTGAATTCTTGGAGAAGCTGTCATAATTCTGCCGTACCATCTGAAATTCCTGGTACCACCTACCAAGCTTCTCCGGGATGCCGAGAGGGATGGCAATCTTCTGCACCGTCTCATCAATCAGATGTTGGTATTTTGGCAGACCGTCTCTTAAGTAGCTATCATCCAGGTGTGCTACTGCGGAAGCTAATCCAGTGTCGGCCATTTCATAATGGGCCATCATCATCGATAGATACTGGAATGTCGCTGCTTCCTGCAATATGAATTCGTTCTTCTGTACTGCTCGGACATCATGATACGAGTAAGCTAATTCAAGCAGATTTCTGAAAGTGCGTGATCCTTGGAATGATAAAAATAGATCCAGGTTGTCATGGCCTTCTTCCTCTGCTCTTTCTTCGATAATTTTTGCTTTGGCCTGTTCAATAAACCTGTATCTTGGATTAAAAAAATGCGATTTGCTTTTCCTTTCGATCCAGAATGTATCCGATAGCAAGTAAGGGGTGTCCAGGAGAAACGAATCCGGATGTCCATAAAAAACACCATTCATATCAATTCTTGTGCCACCGATCCAGTTGCGTCCGTTCGCTTCGACAAACCATTGCGAGTGTTTGCTCATGATCGGGCAGAGTGCCTTTTCAATAGCAGCGAGATACTCAAATATGAATGGGTCAGTAGGAATGTCCATTTTCTCAAATCGCCCTTTTACCTTTGCGGTGAAAGGGATAGTCTCGATTTCTTTTTTTGATGCACCCAAAGCAAGCAACTTTGCAGTTTCACGCTCTGACAGCCACTCTTTTTGTTCTTCTGTAAGGATTGTTGTCAGTTCTTTATCCATCGCACGTGCAATCCTGTGTTTTTCATGCAATTTACCTATCAATTCATCTGGTTGCAGAGTGGGATCATAGAATATGGATTCAAAGAGAGTCATTCCAGGAATGAATTCTAATGCTATCATGTCTTGCTCCTGCTCAATAATATTAGGTACCTGATATCCTCTTGCAGCATATTCCCGCAGCAAAGAGGCTTCTAATTCTATCAGCTCAGGACAATCTTGTTTGGTGACCACTCCTCCTGTGGGTTGGTGTTCACACTGCTGCTTTTGTACTACATCAAGCCAACTGAACAATTTTCTGGATGGAGAAACCTTCTCAGTAGTCACATCTGCATGTAGGGTAGCGTCCGTCCTGCCTGACACTTTTTTTGACAATTTTGGCATAAGAATCTTAATAGAAACAGCTGTTTATAAACTTTTCGTAAAAATTATCACTGGGGGGTGGCAAAATATTTAAGGGAAGGTGAAAGAAGTCTCTCCTTTCTGTTCATTCAGTTCAGGAAAAATGTCATCTACCTTACCTGGACTCCATCCCGTATGCTGAATGAGAATTTTTTTGATGTCGGTATTAGCAGTTCCGGAAGTTTGTTCTCTCACAACCCATTCCCTCAATTCATCATGATCGAATATCAACAGGGAACCTTCCTTCTTTTTCATAAATCGGTGGACTACAAGAATGATGACAATGACAAGGAAAAGTCCGATCGGCAGGGCAATGATGTAGAATATATTCTCCTTCCAGATCTTTAAGAAGTTTCTAGCCGCTGGCAATTGTTCTTCCGGTTGCTCAACAGCATCTCCTGTGAGTGGTTCTTCTGCAATCTCTTCCTCGGTTTCTACAGGTGCAACTTCTGGTTGAACCGGTTCTTCCTCAATCACTTCAGCAACATTCTCCTCTACTGCTACTTCAGGAACTGGTTCTTCCACAACGGCAGCTACTTTGGCTCTCCCAATAACGTATTCTCCCATGCCCGGAGCAGTAACTTCATAGAATGCATAATCGTCAATGTTATTATCGGCGACAGTCCCCGTTTCACCGGAAACTCTGACAGTACGCAATTCATTACCATTGAAATACATACGTATATCATCAGGAGTAATGCCGGCCTCTTGCAACTTCTTCAACTGCATTTTCAATTCGAATTGAATCTCTCCAATCTTGTCTCCATCTTCGGAGGATAATACAAATTTGGAATATGTATCACCAGAAAAAGGAACCAGAGGATCTTCCTCAAACTTTATCATCCCTCCTTTGATAGTATCGGTAAGGGTGAATGTGGCAGAATGTACTCCTTCAATGTTTTTCACTGCGGATGGAATTACCGTGCCCGCTTCCGCATAGGCGATCGTCTGCAAGGTAGCATGACCAAGTATACTTGTTTGCGTACTGATTATGGCAACAACAGGAATGATAAGTAGAACTGCTACACCTATCCAGAACCCTTTCTCATGATTCATTAATGCTACCTCTTTTTTTCCTGATACTTAGCAATAAAATAGTCATTGTATATAAATGTTTTCTCGGTCTGGGTTCAACAAACAATAAATAGAATGAAGTCATATTCTTTCTATGAACACTCAACCATTATTGGCAACAGCAGCTTTGGTAGTCAGGGACCAAGAAATCTTTCTCCTAAAACGTGGAAGGGAGCCCTACAAGTACCAATGGGGTTTTCCCGGAGGGATCGGCGGCTTCAAAAAGACAGCGGACCCTTTGGAAGCGATCGTAGAAGAGGTAAAAGGGGACGTTGGCTGTGAGTTCAGGGGGGAGTTCTTCACGTACAATTATTCGGACAAAGAAGGACCAACAGTCACTCTCTTCTATGTAGGTTCCATACATGGAGAGCTGCAACCTGTATGCAAAAATGTATTGGAAGCAAAGTATTTCCTTTTGGAGGATGCAAGGAGGATGGAGCTTGCTTTTGATCATAGTGTGGTTTTGGAAAGGTACCTAATGTAGTACAAACTTTAGAGATGTATCTCGTCAGCAAGCAGCTTTCTACCACGAAAACATAACTCCATGATCAGCTGAACCGTCAATTCTAAGAAAATGTGGGGCTGCCGGGATTTGAATTTCCGGATCAAAGGAACTTCCTTCAACCTCCCGGAACACCTAGATATCTAAAATCCTTGCTCTGGATGTCTTCAGTCTAGTGCTCTCCCAGATTGAGCTACAGCCCCACTTCACACTCAGAATCAAACGATTATTTATAATAGTTTTGGAAAAAAGAAATAATTACTCGGATTCTCCGATCATCCATCCGTCGATCTGGGACCATTCAATCCTGAAACTGCCACCGGCCTTTTCGACAAGATTGTCGAATTTATCTGGCCAATTATCTTCATCATCCCAAACGTCATCACCGAGTTCTTCATCATGTTCCATACTGGCCGCTGCTGCTGCTATCGGTAAAGCGATCATTTGCAGGGAGATGAGATTAGGCGAATAGCCTCCTTGTTCGTCTTTATCAGCAGCACCTAAGACACAGGGCACATCATTGTCCTTCAGGTAAGAAGCAGTTTCTTCGTTTGCAAAAGTGTAGGGGGGCTCGAAACCCCCACCACATGCAGATCCAACATACAGTCTGTCTTCTGAATCTGTTGGCAGAAGTACAAGAACAGATTCGCTTTCTTCACATCCACCGTAAAATATTTCCTCTTCCAACTGCGCTAGGTTCTCAGCTGAACCAATCCGTTCGTACGCCTTCCTCAAACTATCATCCAATCCTTCCGGATTTCCATTTGATAATGCTACTTTCACTCTCTGATAATTATCTTTTAACCTTTCACATGCTTCCTGTAATTCATTTGTCATTTTTTCTAAATCTCCACCCAGCAGTTTTACTACTGCAGGATAACTTCACATTTAAATAGTTTTCGGTGAGAACTTGTAAATCTACCCAAACCCGGTCCTTCCAATAATATTCACTGCGAACAGGTTGAACAACAGCATCACTACCCCTGCAATGAAACAGTAAGATAATGTGCTTTTGATGAGGTTCTTTCCCAGCTCATAGCGTGTTCCTAACTTATCTGCCCCATTTTCTATCCCGCTAGCCAGGACAGTAAGTATGTAAACAATCTCTACTATGTAGATTCCGATCACAATCTGGAAATAAAAAGTAGGGATGCCGATACCAAATACTGAAAGCATCTCACCAAACTGGGAACTGCCTTCCGTCCTTGCAGCAAAATTGCCAAGCTGACCGCTTAGCCTGGTCAGGATAGCAGAGATCATCGATGTTATTCCGATGACGATTCCGGCAATGGCAGGGGTAAGGAACTTGACCTGTGATTTCATAGAAGAGATGATGTCTGCCATCAGATCTTTCAGCCTCTCTTCTACCCGATGGATCTCTTTGATATAGCGGGACATCGACAACAAAGCCTGGGCGGCGATCTTGGGACCTTTCTTGATGCTCTCAATAAGTACTTTCATTGAAGACTCGATCACCTTAGAAGGATAACTGGCGATCGCTCCTACTCTGGGATCAAACACTGCCTGCTGCAGACCCATGCCTAGTTTAGTGATGTTCTTTTCTGCTAGGTTGAAGAAATCTCCAGATGTTGAACCTTGCATAGTCTGTGCAACTTTACCAAAGGCGATCTCTGCAGGTAAACCGTCTCCCAAGCGGTTGCCTAACTGGAAAAGAGCGGAAGAAAATTCGTCTTCCAGCTCTTTTGTCCGGTTGCGTATCTTTATGACGTTCTTGGAGCGGAGGGAGAAGAATAATCCGATACTGGCGCCAAGACCGGCGATGAAAAGCAGTGAAAGCATGGAGGCTCCCAATCCGTAAGGGCCGACCCTTGCTTCTTCATCACAACCTGGGCCGCATGTTCCCGCCAGACTGTTCTCTCCGCAGGGGGGACAGACGTATTCTAACATCTTGATATTCTCCTTTTGGTCAAATGCAAAATCAGGCATACCCGTGGTCCGCATTATGAAGGGGCTGAAGCCGATTATCAAGGCTACAAGAAAGATCATCAGGCTGAAGTAAAGGGGGTTGACGCTGATAGAAATCTTTTTCCCAAGAGGAATATTCACATTGCTGAATCTCTTAACCCCTTCTCTCTTAGTGATGTCCTCTGCTCCATAACCTGCAGGACGTTTGGACAGTATGGTCATCCCAAGGTAAAACACCCCGACCGGGATTGCAATATTGTAGAGCAGGGAAATGTAAACTACTTTGACAAATGGTCCTGACTCGGAACTCATCAAGCTCACTACCAGGGGAAGAATGACCAACCCTAAGATTGGTAAGATGATTCCCAGCATATGTAGCATAGTCATCGGTCCTTTCAGGTTGTGGGCGTAGTGAAGCATGTTTTCATAAGTCCCATTAAGAATCACATCAAGAGACTTATCCAGAAGAGCCTGCCTTCTTTCTTCCGATCCTTCAAACAGCGACGATTCGATGAGATGGAAAGACTCGACAAACTCTTTATCACATTCTCTCCACTGACCAAGATATGCTTCCGCTGAATCCTTGATAGTACCGTAGCGCTGCGTCTCCACATCCCACAGTATTTTCCTGAAATCCAGTGAGAGGGGTGGAGAGAGATGATCTGCAGCAAATTCTATCGCCCTTTCAATATTAGAAGTATGACGCATGTATGTCACAAGATAAAAAACTGCCTGCACCATCTGGTTGCTTGCTTTCATCCGCCAGCTATTGGCCATGAAGCTTGGTACTTTTTGTAATGCAGGGATCATTAACCCTCCTGCGATGAGAGCAAATATAACTAAGCCGAACATAGGTTCCTGTCCCAAAAGAACAGGTATGGCAAAAAGAAGCAGCGAACCAAAAACCATCACTGCCAATGCAGCCAAGATGGCAAATGAGATTACACCTGAAGGGGTAGTATTGAGATGACAGAAGTCAAGATCTTTCTGCATCTTTTCAGATTTTTTTTCAGTTGGGTTCAGCTTTAGGAAATTACCTGAGAAATTACTGGCTTTTTCGTAGAAAGAGAAATGTGTCGGGTAAAGTTCCTTCTTGAATTCACCATATTCTCTGGAGGATACTTTAGCCGGTGGTGGCGGTGCTTCGCCAAACTCCTGACTGACCTTGGCTTTATACTTCTCTAGCAATTCAGTGTAATCGTCCTGTTCCATCTATACCTCTCGATGGATTAATATTAGATAGTATAAAAAAGTAGCGATATTTTGTTGGTTTAGTGCTAGGTAATATTTGATGGTAACTTGTCATTTCTGTTATTTTTACTGGGCTGGCTAGTAAGTCAAATCACATAAAAGTTTATATGTAGTTGAATGTTCCTCCAGAAAATGGCTCTGCTGAAATGGCTTTTCCATAAGGATATCGATAAAGCCGGGCTGAAAGGGATTTCTGATGAATGGTGATTCAAAGAGTAGGAATGGGATAGTTTTTTATAGATCCCTCATCCCTAATTAGTATATGCTAAATTTCATCATAACCCATAAAGAAAAGAAATGTCAAGCACGCACAGGAATCATCAAAACAGCCCATGGAGAGATCAAGACTCCTGCCTTCATTCCGGTAGGAACTAAAGCGACAATCAAGGCACTCACCATGCAACAGTTTGAAGAGCTTGGCTTTGACTCTCTTCTTTGTAACACTTACCACCTCTATCT
>CAZWBB010000030.1:0-32949 GCA_964632045.1 uncultured Methanosarcinales archaeon
TGTGACCTCTTTTACCCAATCGCTCCTCCTGCGTCTTCTCATCAACGGTGACCAGAAGGACATTGTTGTTGCAGAGGTAACTCTTGCCGAATTCCGGTAGGAGAGCTGCGTTTAGAAGCAGCAATCCTTTTTTCCCATTATATTCCCTCCGCAATCTTGTCATCAAAGGGGTTTGCATCACCATGTTGAAAGTGTCCATCTTTCCTGGATTGTTGAATACGGCTTCTCCCAATACTTTCCTATCGATGAAACCATCTGCTTTCATGACTTCTTCGCCGAAGAGGGCAGCGATCTCATCGCGTACTCTTTGGTAGCGAGGTTCTGTCAACTTGCTCAGTATCTCATGTCCTATATGGTCCAGTTCGATGTTATGGACTGAGATACCTTTCTCCTTTCCCAACTGGACAAATCTCTCACTTATGTGTGATTTACCTGCTCCAATCTCACCAGTGATTCCCAGGATGTACTGGCCGGCCATCTTTTCTTCCAATTTCTGTTTGACATTCAGGGGAACATACAGATGGATCTCTCCATGCTCTTTCTGGATGGCTTTGACATTGCTGGAGCTGACATGAGCCAGTTCTGGTTTAGCGAAGAGGATGTGTGTGTCAATGCCCAATTTCTGGCTCTTTCCGATCTGATCAAGCAGGTTCTCATAATCAAAATCGGCAGCATTTCTTACGCCTTTTACAATGACCGGAAGATCCTGTTCATAAGCATAATCAACCAGCATGCCCTGAAAGGAAGTGACATTAACATTTGGTATCCTTTGCAGGGCTTTCTCAGCCATATCTGTCCTCTCTTCCAGATTGAACATGTAATTCTTGTCTGGATTAACTCCAATTCCCACTACCAGTTCATCAAAGACTCTGGCTGCTCTTTCTATGATATCTACGTGCCCGTATGTTATCGGGTCTCCTGAAAAGGCATACATTGCTGTTGTCATTTTATCCCCCCATAGTATATTCTCTTTGAGCATTTAAGTAATTTTCTGTAATTATTTCTACCAGGCTGCTAAGCCGTTTGTCTTCGAATAAGTCGAATAAGTTTAGTTGTTCCATCTTGTCACATCATCCTACGCAACCACCATTCACGAAATTTTTCATCTGCGTATTTGTCATAGTCTTTGACTTCTTCTTTTAATCGTCGGAATAATCTGCCTATTCTCTCCTCTGCCTTTTTGATAAAACTGTAATACTGTACTTTCTCGTTTCCACCAGGGAAAGATCTGTCTATCGTCAATCGGAAGCTTATGTTATTCGGATTAGGGTAAGATTCGGTCATCACGTCGCCGCTTGAGATATATTCGTACTCTAACCATGTCTGCCTGGCTGCGAGGGTGTAATTCTTCTTCCCAATCCTTGTCTTATAGTTGGTCACATGGTATTCTGGATTATGTTTGGTGAATGTTGACCAATGCTTGGATTCCTGCTTTTCTAATCTTTCAATGATTTTTTCAAGTGTCATTTGTATGTTATTGCACTTCCCAGAATATAAATTGGACGTCTTGATAATCATAAAAAACAGTAAAATATTTAAACAAAATCCCCTTTATGGAAAAGATGGACTTAATAAATCAGAAAATCCTCTGTGAATTGGACCTTAATTGCAGGATTCCTCTTTCACAGCTGGCAAAGAAGCTGAGGGTAAGCAGGAATGTTGTCGCTTACAGGATAAAATGCTTAGAAGAGAAAGGGATCATCACCAACTACATCTGTTCTATCAATCTTGGTCTGCTGGGATATAAGACTTACAAGATCTACCTTAAAGTGAGGGATACAAGGGAAGAGAAAGAGTTCATTGCATGGATTCTAGATTGCCAGCAGGTAATACACTGTCTGAAAATAGAAGGTTTCTATGATTATTCTCTTGCAGTAGCGGTTTGTTCGATCAAGGAGCTTGATGAGTTGCTCATGACTCTAAAGCAACATTTTAAGGAATTCATCAAGGATTACACGGTAAGCCTTGTCGTTTACACCTCAATCTTCAAACTACATAAGCTGCTGCTGGGAAAGAAAATGGAGTTACCTAAGATTGAGAAGTATTCAGGTGAGGGGAAGGAGGTAATTATCGATGAGAAGGATAAGGTGATACTTAAGCAGTTGTCACAGCATGGAAATCTTTCACTGATAAAATTAAGTGATAGGACGAAACTCTCTCTGGATGTAGTTAAACATCGGATGAAGAAGGTCAGCAACAGTATCGTGTTGTCTTACAGGGGGATGTTTGACCTCAATAAGCTAGGCTATTACCATTATGTGGTCATGCTGCGTATCAGACAGGCGGCAAAACAGGATATTGAGAAGCTTGTCTCGTGGTGTAGGTTACGGAGGAATGTACTGTACTGCAGCAAACGGATAGGTGATTTTGATTTTGAGATAAATGCTGCCATTCGGGATATTGACGAGCTGAACGGTTTACTAGCAGGGTTGAGGGAAGAATTCAGTGAAGTGATCGATTCTCATGAGACGATGCTCATCAGCAAGTTGCTGAAGCTTAACTATGTGCCATTCTGACCGTCAGAATAGAGTGTTGCACAACTACTGTGGTTTCAACATAGACATGCAGAATTCTTTTGCTTCTTTGTAATAATCTTCCACTGGATCTTTGTCGTTCCTGATAAGGATGTCAAGCACTGAATCATCCGCTTTGCGTTCCAGAGGAATCTTTCCTTTGCTCACACTGATGACATCTCTCTCTTTCTTTCCTAATTGATTGAGGTGAGAGAGCAGTTCTGTCAATCTCTAGCTTCTCAAAGTAAGCATGGATCCTGGTTCCTTGCTCAATGCTCTCGTAATGGCAATGACCGGAATGCAGCTGAAGGAAGTCGCGGAAGTTCTTTGATCCCAGACCGCCTTCTCCTTTGATCTTGGTGGAAAGTGTCCTCTCATCTCCTGAACCACTTTTCAGGTAATGGTTGATTTCTCTAGCTTTATCTGGGGGGATACCGCTCCCGTTGTCTTCAAACATCATGTAGGCATTAGGATAAAAACCAAATGAGAATTCATCTGCGTAAGGAAGTTTTTCTTCTTCTGACGGCCGAAGAGCGGTGATCTTTAGTCTACTTGCTCCTGCATCGATGGCATTATAGATTATGTCCCTTATAGTGTAGATGAATGCATCCTTATTGGTTATAAAGATGGGATCAAATTTCAGTTCTTGCTGGATCGGTAAGGTAACACCCTTTTCCTTCTTTGCCTGATCTGCTGCTTGTGAGATGGCTTGTGAAAGAGGTAGATTGTCCAGGAATGTCATCTCTCCCACGCTCTTGAATCTCTTGTTGACTTCAGCGATTACTTCTTCTATTGTCAGCAGGGAATAGAACAGGGCGAAAGGATCAAAATCTTTAAGAGGATGTCCCGCAGGGAGGTTGTTGTCTGTACGTTTGAACTGCAGATAGGCCTCATCCAGGTAAACTTCTTCTGCGATGAAGTCATCAAAGAGGTCACCAAAACTTTCTTCAATCATATCTTCTTCTGCCTCCTCGCTGTTGATGATTACCTTGTTGAGAGAGTCCTCTAGGCAGTTTCTGTCGTCGAAGGATTCTATGCCAAAAGGGATGCATATCTCTTGAAGGAAATGAAGACCAGTTTCGTCCCCTCTGGCAGCATTACCAGCCAGAAATATCTGCTGGGCGATCTGTGATGTGACCCTGGCTTTCTCTTCACCATATTTGCCCTGTAGGAAATTCCTGATAGCGTGCCTGTCTCCGGAAGAGCGCAGTCGGGAGATATCTCCCAACAAAGTGACGATCAGATCCTGTCTTCTTTCCAGTTTTGCATTTGCTCTGGCCAGATCATCCGTTCGCCTTTGGATGGTCTGCTCCTGCAGAAAGACCTCTTCTCTGATACCATCATTCTCCTGTTTGAGCTTATAGCCCTCATACCATGGTATGAAGAGTTGTCTCAGTGCCCTTACAAATTTTGCAGAATATTCAAAGATCAAGGAACGGTAGGGTGCAGAAGGATATACGATGTACTCACTCTGTTCATGGCCGTCCGCTTCGCTCTTGGTCCGCTCTACACGAAGATCTTTCTGACGGAAAAGTTCCTGGAATGTCGTCTGGAAAGCATACAAGGTGAAAGAGCAGTCCCTCTGCAGGATGTATTGCAAGTCCTCTTCTTTCAGGATATCAGACATTTTTTTCTGATATAAGTCTCTTGTACGGCGGGTGATCGTAAATGAATGCTCCCCTCTACGTAACTTGGCCACATTGATTTCTGTCACTTTGGCCCAATTGTCAAACTGACGGTCCATACCACCGATGACCAAGTTAAGCGGTATGAATCTGGCTTGCTTGATCTGCGAGTCCTGCCAGTTGAGGAAAGTCTTATTTGTCGCCGCTTTCTGGAAAGTATCATCATCCAGGCTTAGCTCATGTTGACAATGGAGGGCGAAGGCAGTATAGAGGATGTACTCAACCCAGTTGTGCGGGTCCGATAACAGATCCTGCATCTGTCTCTTGTCGGCCGAGAAGCGTTCACAGAAAGTAGAGATAATTGCTTCTTTTTGTTCTTCTGTCTCACAGATGTTGGTCATGGAGATAAGATACTTGACAGTTATATCTGGGTTTTCTTTAGAAAGAGTGAATGGTCTGTGGAACATTTCCTTGACTTGCTGAAATGATTCCAACACTCCCTCTAAGTCATGCACCATGAGATGGCGTTGGTCGGACTGTATTTAAGTTTTATTGTGTCTGAAAGTGATAATTTTATAATAGATTATGTATTCCTGGTAAGGGTGGAAGTTGAAATACATCTTAAAAAATCAGTAGACGAGAATGCCGGGAAATACTTCAACCTAGCCAAGAAAGCGAAGAGAAAGCTGCAGGGAGCAAAAGAGGCTCTTGCAGAGACTAAGAAGAAGTTGGAGAAGCTGCAGAAGGAAGAGGAACAGTTCTGGGAAGAGGAGAAGAGACGGCAGGAAGCTGTGCAGAAGAAGAAAGACCGTAAGAAAGAATGGTATGAGAAGTTTCACTGGTTTATCTCCTCAGAGGAATATCTTTGTGTTGGAGGAAAAGACGCAACATCAAATGAGATCATTGTGAAGAAGCATACAGATAAAGGAGATTTGGTGTTCCACACGGATATGGCCGGCAGCCCTTTTTTTGTGGTAAAGAACGGTCAGGAAGCGGGAGAAGCTACTTTGCAGGAAGCAGCGCAGGCAGTGGCTGTGTATTCCAAAGCATGGAAATTGGGCCATGGAACAGCAGACGTTTTTTTCGTCAAACCAGAACAGGTGACTAAGGAAGCCCAGTCAGGGGAATTCATGGCTAAAGGCAGTTTTATGATCCGCGGCAAGACAAAGTACCTGCATCCAAAGTTGGAATATGCAATTGGTCTGGTAGATGAGCAGATAATCGGCGGCCCTGAGCCAGCTGTGAAAGAGAGGACAAAGAGTTATGTTCTTGTGATTCCCGGAAGGGAGAAGAAAAGTTCTTTGGCTAAGAAGATCAAGGCCAAGCTAAAAGGCGGCGATCTTGACGACATCATCAAGTTTTTACCTGCTGGCGGCGGCGAATTTTTGAAGTAGCAAAAAATATAAGCAAGAACTGCAGGGAACGGTAGAGGAGATGCAGGTGAAAGGCTACCTGCCGGAGGTTAGGAATTCTTTTTTGTTGGAGTGAATCCGTTGTTTTTTTCCTCTCAATAAATCTTCTCTCAGTTCTGTTGCTCTAAGAATCTCAGACAATAATTGTTGTATTCAAAATTTGTCCTTTGTGCGTACATGGAAGCCTTGCAACCCCCCTGGCAGATCTTTGCATATTTACATTGTCCACAATGTTTTTTCAATTTTACTGGTTTCCTATTGTAACTGAAAGAATTCTTATCTAACCAGATTTCAGAAAAAGTCCTCTCTCTGATACTTCCTTCTATCATACAATTAGGGTGGATTGGGCAACCTTTGATGTTCCCTTCGGAGTCGATAGCACAAATACTTATTCCTGCCTGACAACCTTTCCATCCCTCTTGGGTACAATATCTGTCAAAGTAACCCATATTGTCCCCAACAAAAATCGCAATGTCCTTAAGCTCTTTCTTATAATTGGAAATCTTTTTGGCCAGAAGACAAGTTTCTGTGTAATCCAAAGCTTCTTTCCTGTCCATACAACCGATGGGTATTGCTGAATAGACTTCCCATGATAAAATGTTTTCTTTGTCGATAAAATCCTTGACTGAATCAATACCGGCCAGGTTTCTTTTTGAGACAGCGGTGGTGATCCCAAAAGGTATCTTTTGTCCTCGGAGGAGATTTATTGAGTTCCGTACTCTCGCAAAAACACCTTTCTGATTCCTGAACTGGTCATGTACCTTACCAACACCATCTAGGCTTATGTGTATGTTGAAAATGTCCAACTGCTTGAGCTTCTTCACTGTTTCTTCATTGATTAATGTGCCATTAGAAGTAATCCCTATCTCTATCCCTTTTTTTCTAGCATAGCTTAATATTTCAAACCAGTCTTTTCGTATGAAAGGTTCTCCACCAGAAACATTAAAGATAAATACTCCTATCCTACAGCATTCATCAATAAAGTCGAACCATTCTTTCTTGGATAATTCGTTCTCCTTTCTTTCCCGATTCTCATTTCCACAGTGTGAACATCTTAGATTGCATTCGTTGGTGAGCAGTGTCGCAACCTGGTATGGAGCGACAAGAATCGGCTCTTTGGAGCGGCTTTTGATGCTCTTTCTGTCAATCTTTCTTGCAAATTCGATCAATCCTGCTTTTTTGAACTCATTCAAATACCTTATCAGGAACTCAGCCAGCAATACCTGTGGCATCCTTGTCTGCATTCTCTGAAGAATTGTTTGGCAGTTTGCTCTATTGTCGATTGCAGACAGTATCTTGTGTCCCAGATCATCAATATATCCAGTTTTCATGCTATCTTTCTCAAAGAAGGAATACCCTCGACTTTCTTTTCTGAACAGGACCTCTTTTCTCTTTGGAACATCTTCTCTGAAATCTTTAATGATCAGATTACTGAGTTTAGAGACACTCATTTTACTTTAGGACGATGTGTTGGGGTACCGTAAGTTGCACTCCAATGTGAGAGAGCCAGAAACAAAACACTACCGACTAATGTTGCTCCATAGATGATCAATCCGAGAATTATTGAAAGGGCTTTTACTAATGTAGGGCTGTCTCTATCAAAGATGATTAGCAGGAAACCCAGAAGTATTGATGCAAAAAACAGAAAGATAGGGAGAAGTGAAGAGACACTTGGTCTGCCAGTAATCAAATAACCAACGGAAATGACTACAATAAAGACTAGTGGAATCATCAGGATCACTTTTGAGACGATAGCTGGCCATCCTTTCTCTTTGAATAGGATCACAAAAGAAATTACGTATGATGCCAACAATAAGAGTGGAGCTGCAATGATGATCACCTGTACGAAATAATTCCCGCTACTGAGATAGAAATTAAGAATAATCAGGATTAGGGTCATCACCATCAATACTACCGATGTAACTGCAAGTGTTTTCCTCTTTTTCATCAGAGCAGGTTCAAATGAAGATAATATTTAAATGTTGCTGTGGACAAGAGCATAATTTTTTAAATGATCTCCATTATCAACATCATTGACGCCCCTGTAGTCTAGTGGATAGGACGTAAGCTTGCGGAGCTTGAGACCGGAGTTCGATTTGAGGCGGGATGCCTTACGGAAGTCTCCGCGGGGGCGTGTTTTTTTTGTATATAGGTTGACCAACACAGAAATTCTTTTATAACGATTGCTTATCCAACCCCAAAAACGTCACAAGGAGGATACAATGAAATCGTTACTGTCAATCGGGATTGCAGCTGCCCTTACGTTACCAACACTAGTACAGGCTGAAGAAGGTATGAGAAGGAAACCGCTCTTTGAACTGGCTGGAGAGAAAGCGGTAAGGGTGGTAGAAGAATCAGGTATGGGATTGGAAGGGGTTACTGCCTATGAGGTCTATCGTACGGCCGATCTGATGGCTTTTAGCGGAAATTTTGTCCGGAAGAGAGCATATAAGCAACCCGATATGTTAGTCGCTCAGAAGATCAGGGAATTGGATCTTGACGGTAATGGGAAAATAGCTAGTGAAGAACTGTTGCGAGGATATCATTCTGTTTCCGGAGACGCAGGTAAGAGTCCTCTCTTCGAGACAAAGGGCCAGAAGGCAAAGAGATTGGCGGAAGAATCTGGTATGATTCTACAGGGAGTAAGTGCGTACGAAGTATTCCGGACAGCTGAGTTGCTTGCTTCAGGCGGGAACGAAAGAGCACGTATGGCTGACGAAGATATTTTTGCTCAGATAGAACCTCTTGATCACGACGGGAATGGAATTCTTACGTGGGAAGATCTGCTGCAAACTTATGATTCGGCGGAAAGTATTGGGAAGGATTTTGCCAATCCGGCAGTTTCGCAGTGCAAATTTGATTTTGATATGGATATGGATGGTTGCACTTACCAATTTCAGGTGGGAAAAGGAGACTGTCATTTCATCTGGAAAGTCAAGCAGACAAGGATCGCCTTCGGTAAACGGCGGGAAAGAGCTGACTGTCGGTTACGTTTCCGTAATGAAGATCCAAACCAACAGAGATGTCTGGATATGGCATCGTTCCAAGCTGCTTCTAGACAAGGGAAAGTGGGTGAAGAGTATCGCACTTGCACGGAACAGACAAAAGTTGCTTATCAGGAATGCGTAGCCGCGGCAAAAGAAAAGTATGAGAATTGTCTATGAACAGTATCGTCCGGTTGTCAGGTAGATTCAGGGATTAGCTTTCCTTCCAAACCTCCTGTCCCTTCGAACAGTTTCTTAGGTTCCCCGGTTGATATTCTCAAGTATTCTCTGCTGGGAATTGTGAGCCTTTTATTTTTTTCGGCCTCTGTCAAAGGTCTCTTTCTGGACTTGATGAGACCGTGCTCTTCCCAGTTATTTAGGTACACGTACATAGTACCTCTCATATGTCCTGCTCCCTTCCCTTCCTCTTCCAGTTCATTTCTCATCTCACGTCCAGTCTTCCAGACCTGATAGCTGAGAGTATCATATAGCTCATCATAAGTGGCACGCCCCATAAGTAATAAGAGACGATTTTCAATTATATAGTTTATGGAACAGATACTGAACAGAGACAAGAATCAGGGTGATCATCAAGAGAATATTGACGGCTTTATAATTCATCGGGAGATGCAGTTTTCTACCCAGTTCCGCGATATAAGAATGGTTAAAATTCTTTTTGCTTTTCAAGGAATGTCCACGGAGATATTGCATCCACGTTGTTATTGGACAGGTAATTTCAAACCTCCTGAATACAACAAGGCTCCAGAGCAGCTGAATGAACATGATACTGACAATAAACCAAAAATGGAAAGCAACTTTTCCTGCCCATAGAGAGGATGGTACAAGAAAAAGACCAAACCAGATGATGACGATAGGCAGGTGCAACCAGAAAAGAAGCTCACTTAGTATTTTTTTGTTTTTCATAGTATTGCGCATATCTTCACAACAGGTTGTACGTCTTCAGTTTTGGGATGTCAGAACTGCAATAGGGACAGACGTGAGGCTGCCTCTTTGTCGGGTTGTACTTGAAAGAATACTTGCAGCTTGCACATTTGCACTGTACCTGGCCCGTCCCAGGGATCCTGCTGAACTGTGCCTGATTATCTTCTTTCTTCATCTTCGCAGCTTTTTCCAGGTATACATCTTCCGCATCCCAACCCGGTGGTTTAGGTTTATCTACCTTGATCGCTTGCTCCTTCTGTTTCTGTAATTTATCCGTCTTCCCAGAGAAACAATCCGGACAGACCATCATCTTGTACTTGTAATGCAATTTGAACTGATCAGCGGGAGCTTCTTTGTCGCAATTCCTGCATTTTGCTTTGATTCCAGAACCCATCATTGGAAAGAGGAAATCCTTGGGGGTTTTTATTGTTTTGGGTTGTGAATGAGACAAATTTGTTACTCTGGAGCGGAAACATTTATAAACTGGGCGTTGTCATAATCAGCAGAACGTCAATAGTTGGGGGGAAATAAAAATGAAACTGAAATTTTGGGGAACACGAGGAAGCATACCAACACCAGGGCATTCATATGCAAGATACGGTGGAGAGACAAGCTGCGTAGAAGTGCGGCCAAGCAACGGTGAATTGATAATTCTAGATTCCGGGACGGGATTAAGACCGTTAGGGGTATCACTTATTGAAAGAAACGCGGAAAGAACGCTGGGATAGAAGGGAAGATCTTTAACACTCATTTTCATTGGGATCACATCTGGGGCATTGGTTTTCACGCTCCGACTTACTCTCCAGCGAATGATTTTACATTTTATGGGCCAGGAGAGAGCGATGAAGAAGTTGCAGCGACGATGCATGGCAATATGAAAGATCCCTATTTTCCTGTGGAATTTGTGAATGTCGCAGGTATTAAGAGTGTGAAGGCAGTGAGTGATGGAGATAAGATGGAAACTGGTGGCGCTTTGATAAATGTGATGGCTGGACAGCATCCTAATGGGGTCGTGTATTACAAAGTGAAAGACGTCAATACGGGGGCGAGGGTTGCCTATATTACTGACTATGAAAGGAACAAGGATGCTGCTGTGGATGCTGCCGTGGATGATTTCGTAAAAGGAATTGACCTTGTGATTATGGACTCTCAATATCTGGAGAAAGATTTTTTTGAAAATTTTGGCCATGGTAAGCTAGAGGAAGTTATTGATGTAGCGGTTGACAGCGAGTGTAGAGCTCTTGTGGTCTATCATCATGACCCCAACAGAAGCGACGATCAGCTGGATGATATGCTGCAGAAGGCCAAGATCAGGGCTGATGCCAGGATGGAAGCACAGGGAAGAAGACCACATCATTTCAGAGTGTATGCATCCTACGATGGGTTGGCTATGGAATATAGTGATGACGTGAAACGGTTTGAAATCGTGCAGAATGGGGGATAACGATACTTTCGTTTTTCTCTATTTTACTTTTTTACTTCCATATACAAAAATCTCTTCTTTCCAGAACCTTCTTCTCTTCAGATAAGTAACTTTGAGCTTCTCTGAAGTGAATATTTTTTTAATCGCTTTCTTATTTCCCAAAAGAATTGCGTTTGGGGTCATATTCAGGACGTGATTCTTCACGTAGAAGCAGAATTTCCCTCTTTTGGCGAGAACTTTCTTTACATCACCAACAAAGGAAGGTACGTCCTTAGCATAACCTAGATCATTGAATGAAATAAAAGCATCTATACCACGAACTTCTTTTGGGATTCTCAGAGTTTTCAGTATATGCATCTTAATGCCTTTCCTGTTTCCTTTTGGATTTTTTCCCCTGAATACTTTAATCTCTTCTTTGGCAGAATTGGCAACATGGATCTGACGGAAAGGGATTTTTCCTTTGAGGATGCTCTGTGTAAAAGCTCCCATGGGAGAATTGTAGACAAGGATGTTTGTTTTCCTGGTGAAAGGACCAGCCAGAGAGATTATCTTGTTGAAGGTTAGCTTGGGCAAAGGAATTTTGTGGTAATGATGAGAAAGATTGGCTAGCAGGTTCCTGCGCAGGGTGACGTATTTCTTGTCATAGAACAGTTCGATGGCAAAATATGCGGGGATGCCGAAGGCTATCAGTCCTCCGGAGATACGTAGGATGTCCCAGGCACTGTGCGTCTCCTTGATGAACATCACCAACAGGAAAAGCATGAACAATATTGTTACGAATGGTCCTACTCTTCCAAAGATGACTTTGTATGGTCGTTTCATAGTGGGCTTCTTGAAGCGAAGGATGACCACACTAAGCAGCACGGCGGAATAGACTAACAGGATCAATGGGATGAGCATGTGCAGCAGCGTTTCGTATGAACCGGCTCCGACGATAACCAGAGCTGAGACGACTAAAGCCTGGAAAGCGATTGAAACATAAGGACTTTTGTGTTTAGGATGGAGTTTGGCAAACTGTGTGAAGAAGAGCTTGTCTTCGGCTATGGACATCAGCAGACGGGGAGCGGTGACGATCCAGCCGGCAGTTGCTCCGATGACTGATACAAATATTAGGATGGTGAAGATAAGACCTCCGATTAGTCCAAAGTGTGCTTCTCCCAGATCACGCAGGGGAGCGACGGAGTTTGCGTATTCTGACCAGGGGATAGTTCCCATAGCAGTAAAAGCAAGCAAGAAGGAAAGAAGGGCGATGACGATCGTCCCATAGATCAAAGCTTTAGGCATGATCTTGGAAGGATTCTTAGTCTCTGCAGCAAGGAAGATTGCGCTTTCCCAACCAAAGAAGGTTTCTGCAATGAAAAAGATCGCAAGTACTATGGCCATGGTAGGAAAGACAAAGAAAGGCTTCAGGTTGGTAGGATCAAGATTTATGAAACCAGGGATGATGATGGCGATCACAGCCGTCAAGGTTATCAAAGCAAAAGTGACCAGGACAACGGTAGAAGTCTGCATTCCCCTGAAAGCTACCAGGCTGAAAAGGAGTATCAGAGCGATAGCGACGGGGATGTAAGTGAAAGAATATTTTATCGGAATCAGGTATTGCAACGCTCCCAGCAGAAGCATAGCGATGGTGACACTGCCTGCGATGGAAGTTGTCCAGCCAATCACAAATGACCAGAACCTGCCATACGCCTGCTTAGCGAACTCATAAACACCTCCCGCCTTAGGAAACATGGAAGTCAGTTCAGAGAAACACATGGCGATATAAACAGAAATCAATGAGAGGATTCCCCAGGAAACCAAAGAAGCAGGACCGGCTTGTTTTGCTCCTGCTGAAGTAAGGAACCAGATTCCTGTTCCCATTATGGAATTGATCGTGATGAGAAGGATGACTCTGAAACTCAAGGTTTTCTTCATCTCCTTTTCGTGCGGCTGAATCTTGCGAATTTTTGCTTTCTTGACATATTTCCGCGTCCTCAGAAACCTGGGTGCCCTGGCACCAAACCTGAGCAATCTGAGCAGTCGTCCATAACGGGCGAAACGGGCCATTCTGGCCATCCTTGTGATAAGACGAACTCCTCTCAGTGCTTTGATAAGAGCCAGACCTTCAATTCCCCAGAAGATAAGATTGAACGGAATCGTAGCGATGATATCCAGGAAATGTTTCTTGATATATGGAAAGAAGTGGGGAGTCTCAAACCAACGGTAATAGAGATCGATGGCAAAGATGATGATGACGTATACATCAAAGATGTCGATGAGGATGGACATTCCTTTACCGACTCCATAGAACAGTTCGATGATGGTGACGACAAGAAGAAGGACCAGGGAAGGCGGTATTAGTAGTTGGATTACCCCATCCAGGTTACTTCTGTTAGCTTTCACCATCTATCTCCCTCTTTTGTAGGAAGATTTTCTTTCTGTTAATAAATTTTTCGAAAAAACAGGTCTGTCCAGAATGGAATGTAAATGTATACTGGGGCACGGCGCCCGAGATTTACTCCCGTCGGTCGTAAATGCGCCTCAATTGGCGCCATTATACAAAAGGACTCCATTCTGGACAGACCAGAAAAAACAAACTTTTAAAAATAATAAAATATTTCTTACCTGCAATGAACAAATTTTGGGAGAAAGTTGAGCACTGGAATGCACGCTTGATCCCTTATGCAATCGTGGGATTGTTATTTGTGATTGTTGTCGAATTATTCTTTGCAGACTTTGCGCATCATTATCACACCCCAATTGCTTTTTTGGATTACATCATAATTGCCATTTTTGTAGTTGACATAATTTTTCTGGGTATCCGGGCGAAATCGACAAAATATTTCTTCAAGCATTACTGGTTGGACTTAGTAGCAATATTTCCCTTTGCGATTGCCATGAACGTCCTTTCCAGGCTGTACCGGCTCTTTGCAGTGGGTGGGAGAGTTGCTGTAGGGCAGGCCATTGTCCATGAAAGTTTGGAGGCAAGGAAAGGTGTCCGTGCTCTATCCAGAGCGGGCAAGTTCGCCAAGTGGCTGAGAATAATAGCTAGGATGATCAGGGTGGTCACTAAATCAAGGTTGTTTGCTCATTTCCAGACCAAGCATCATTTGGCTAAGAGGAATGTCAAGAAAGGAGTCAATCAGAGAAAAGCTGAGAAACTGAAAGCGAAGAAAGCAAAGCAGGCGAAGATCGTAAAGAAGACTAGGGTTGTAAAGAAGACTAATGTTGTAAAGAGAGCTAAAAAGAAGGTAGTGTCTAAGAAAGGAAAAAGGAAGAAGTGAACGATGGCAAAAAAGAGGAGTTCTAAGAAGAAGGTTTCTAGAGGTAGAAAGAAAAAATCTGGAAAGTTGTCCGATGAGGATGTAGTGGATATCAAATTATTGAAGAAAGGGGCAAAACTGGAAGACAGTATCCTGCGAAAAGTATATAGATTTCTGCATCTGCACGTAGATAATTATGGTTCTACTCATGGAAGAAGGATCGAGGGTACATTTTTCTTATTGAACTTCCTGGCGATTGTACTATTTGTTATTGATACGCATGATATCGGAGCGAGAGCGCATTCTATCCTGATAACAGCTGAATTCATTCTGGTTGGATTTTTCATTATGGAGTATGCAGCAAGGATGTGGGTCGCCCAGAAGAAAGTTAAACATTTCTTCAGCATCTATAGTATTATCGATCTGCTCTCTATCATACCAATATTGGCTAGCTTTGGTAATCTGGCTTTCTTCAGGATATTCCGTATCCTCAGGTTGTTCAGAATGTTAAGAATATTGCGTTTCCAGAGGATATTCAAGCAGAAAGATACGATGTTCGGTAGACTCAGTGACACTCAACTGATCATCATCAGGATAGTCTTGACAGTCTTTACCATAATGTTCGTCTCTTCAGGGATGATCTGGGCAATTGAAAGCAAGATAAATCCGGGTTATGGTACTATCTGGAACGCTATGTATTTCTCTGTTGTGACTCTTTCCACGGTCGGTTATGGAGATGTAACTCCGCTTTCTCCCTGGGGAAAAGTCGTCACTATATTGATGATCCTTTCAGGAATCGCGATTATACCATGGCAGTTAGGGAAGTTGGTGAAAGTGATGTTTATGGCAGCAACCAAGAGACAGGCTCCCTGCAAGAGATGCGGCTTAGCAGATCATGATGTGGATGCCAAGCACTGTAAAGTCTGTGGTTCTAAGATTCCCAAGAAGAAGAAAGTGTTGGAAGAAGAGAGTGTGGAGTGAGGAAATTGTGGGGAGATACTAGCCCACTATTGTGGTCCTCAACTAGGGAGTAGTAAATTATTTAAACTGGGCTCGACTTCTTTACTTAAATGATTAAAAAGATAGTTATTTTAGCTATGTTAGGTAAACTTTTGGGATGTACTTTTCCAAGTACTGTTACTCACAGGTTAGATTACGATATCACGAGTGAGTTAAGGATGCCTGCTTCGGCAACTGAACAAAATGAAATTTCTTCTTCAAGCGAATCTTCAGCTTCTGTGCCTGGTACTTATCCGTACACCCGTGATTATTCTACGACTAAAAGGTTTGAGAAAGCGTTCAGAAGATATATTACAGAAACCTTTTTTGGGATCGCTTATGTTGATTCGGATCTAAAAGTTGGGAACAGACCTACCTTGACATATTGCAACTCAATACATACTTACTGCAGATACGCTAATGGGGATAGAGTTCTAAGAAATCCTGAACTTATTTGGACAATAGGACCTGGTTGTGGTTACATGACTCCTGAAGGAGAAGTTATCAGAGAACCATGTGTGGTGGCTGAAGATTAAGACAGTAGGAAATTTTGGAAGAATGGGGTGATCAGCAGTATTTCTTGATGAATTCTCTGGAACTCATCGTTTTGCCAAACAGGACCGGCCAGGTGAATCTTCTTAGTAATTTCTGTAAGTCCTGTCTGATCTTAGCATCAGTTGTTTCTATCAGGTCTTTAAGGATGATGAAATTGTATCCTTTTGAAAAACCACCTTGAATTGTTGCATGTACACAAGCGTCTCCAAAGATTCCTGTGATGACAAGGTTTTTTATTCCTTTCATTTTCAAGACCCTATCGAGTTTTGGGTTAGAAAAGGCGTCGTAAGTATTCTTAGTGATGATGGTGTCTTTCTTCCCTGGCTGTACCTTGTAAAATTCTGTTCCCCACTTGGGATTTTTTGGGTAATATCTGCAATATGGGTCTTTATACAATTCGTTAATGTTATCCGGTAGGTGTTCTTTATCCCACTCAGTGCAATTGATGTAAATTACTTCTCCCGCAAATTCTTTCTTATATGCATCAATAAACTTAACTAGCTTAGGAATCATCTTTCTGATTTTGGTAAAATAGAGATAATTTTGGTCATACTTCTCATGGCAGCAGAAGTTTACGATATCGATTACAAGCAATGCAGTGTTTTTGTTGGTTGGATTTGTCATTTCTATAACCTGATGAATTTGTGTTTACTCCCAAATTTCTTAAGAGGAATGCCCCATTTCTCAGCCATGGCAACGGTAGCTGGCAGGCTTGCGTATGTCTTTGGTAAAATGACGTACTGAAGGTCAACCATGACCACTTCATCCTCAGTTTCTGCCGGCACGACAGCTACGTCATAGACCCTCATCGGTCCCTCCTCGGGCTTGAAATGCAATTTCCATCTTCCAGGTGGTCTGAAATCATCGTCCACCACAAAAAGGACGTCAACATCAGAAAATTCACGACCTTTCCACTTCCCATCGTATTTGCCAAATTTACCTTTTGCGAGGGAGCCAAACAATCTTTTTCTGTAGAGCTTGGTGTTGGGAGGAAGATTGTCATAAATGAATCTTTTGATTTGGCCGAGAATCAACATTTGTTTCTTTAACGGGAAGACCATCTTTGGCGGCCTTCCTTTCATATAATCCTCGGATGGATTTCCTGACATTTCTATCAACCCCTTTCGACTTTTCTCACTTTCTTAATCCTCTCCCTGAAATAGGAATTTTTCAACAATTGATACAGATATTTATCCAACTCTCTATACTTGATCTCTACTTTTGCCATGAGCCGTCCATCTTCTTGATAGGCATCAGGATGCTGTTTTTTGAAAGCTTTTGCGTGTTCTTTGATCTTGAGCGGAGGGCCTTTTCTAGTCTCAAAGGCAGGCAGCTGCTTCTTACCCAGCATGAAGAAGAACCATGCTTCGTCCTGCTTGTTCCAGTCCCAGCCGGCTTTCTTCACGTTAAAGGCATCTAACTGCTTCTGCAGGTATTCAAAGGCTTTCAACAACTTCACTCCCACAACATCCTCCTTACCATGCTTTGGGATTAAAGTGAGGAAGATGAGGTTCTGTTTCTTCCTCTCCGCCTCTCTTCTCAGTTGCTTGTTATCGATTACCTTCTTCTCAAAGAAACTTTCATCTGGCTTCTTTAGGTATTGTCGGGCGATCTTTTTGAGCAGCAATAATTTCTCCCTGGAAAGAGCTGCAGCAGCGTTCCTGGACTTATCAACAGGATCGATGATGATTAGCGGTGAAATGGTTTTTGATCTGTTCAGTTCAAACAAAGCGTCTTTTCCAGCATAGTAGCCCTCTACGTCAATGACCTGCTTGATCTTCCATTTTAAAGATGCCTGTAACAGGTTTTCTAACGAAGCGTAATTTATGATGAGGATTTCCAGGATGTAACCGCTGAAACCGGTGATGTAGGATTCTGCTCCATAAAAGCCGTTCGCCTTGAAGAACTGTTTTGCCAATCTGATCTGGTCTTTGACCTTGATCAAGGAATGTTTGTTCACCCATTCAGCATGCAGCGGAGAGACGTCAGTGATATTTTTTGCCTTCTCTGCCTTTTTGATCTCTAGGATAGGCACAACTTCAAAATCCAGACCCTCATAACGGAACTGGAAGTAATCCCTGCTGCCATGCACTCTACTGATCCTATGGTGGGGGAAAGCTTTCTTGAGAGCTGTTTCCAAAAAGTTAGACAGTTGATCAGACTTACTGGAGAATTTCTGGAAATCAAACCTGGCAAAGATGTCAACATCATGGCTTCCTGACAGCCAGGTTCCCTTTGCTCCGCTTCCTCCCAGGACAGCTTTGGCATCTTTGAGCTTTTTATTTAGTTGGCTGAGGAAAGAGGCAGTTATCTCTTTCAACCTTTTTTGTTCTTTTCCGTCTGGTTTAATTTCTTTAAGGACCGTTTTCATCTATAGGGAGGAATGTCTCTGGGTATATTAAGGTTTTTGTTACGAAATTATCAATAATGTATGACACCAAGCCGGAATCAAAAACCCCACCGCTTACAAAACGACTACGCGTTTTCAATCCTCACTCCGTTGCGGAAGCGACGGGGTATGTCATCACAAATCAAAGGAAGACTATAAAAGTATGATTTCCCACCAAGAAAATTCATTCCCCTTCCATCATCTCGACCGCAGCATCGACAAGACGTGAGGCAGTGAGGGAAAAAGAGGACAGTTCGTCGACCGTTTTCAGATAGCTGATGCCGGAGGTAGCACTTTGTTCCCGTTCGTGCAAGGCTTTTACATAGCGGGAAGATGAATCTACAAGCATGTCGGCAGTAACTGAGAAGTCTGCATGTTTGTCGATCGCTGCCATGACCTTTATTCCATCGGCTACTGAAAATCCGGTTTGGTTGAGTGTCTGCATATATTCGTTGGTGGCCGAAGTGATTATGCGAGCGGTCACCGAGTAATCACAGTGGTACTTGATTGCTTTTCCTAAGATCATCTTTGACTGCATATTTATATCCGCCTCTGAGAGATCGGTCTGGTACAGGGCGGTGGCGTTTTCTGCGAAAGGTTCTGGGGGGACTGAGTTTTGCACGCTGACAGTTATTCCTGTCCCCAATGCTACAACGACTAATCCACCAATTAGTACGGGAACGAAAAGTTCTGGATTCCGAGCAATTTTGGTATATGCTCTTCTTGTCCGATAACGGATTCCTTCCCAAGCATTTCCCAGTTTTGTCAGAAGACTATCAAGACTTTTCTTCCTTTGATACTTTTTCCTCTCTCTTTCATCCATCAGGGCGATGCGTTCCTCTTCGGAAATCTTGTCCAGGCTGTAATCGTTGGCGACCCTTTTGATCATAGCCTTATCCAGATTCATCTCATCAGCCATCTGCATGATGTTCTCTTCAGAATACGAACTATCCGAACGGTCGGTTCCGTCTTCTCCAGTCCTGCGGAAATAGAGTGCCAATATCTTGTCCAAATCTTCCTTACTATATGTTTTCGACCCCACTAAATGAGAGGGAGAGTGCTATATATTTAAATGTTTTGTTTCCTAGAAGTGGTACGGAGATTAACATTTTCTTCAGGGATAGTTGTGACACAGTTTTTTATATGAGTGTTCCTTTCCAACAGCGATGGTTTACCTGAAAGTAAATGTTAAGTGTTTCCGCTGCCGGAAAGAAGTAGAGAAAACGCAGGCTAGGGAGATGGCTTCTATCACCAAGGAACCAAGATATGAGTGCTTTGCCTGTTTTAAGAAGAACAAGACGCAGCCATGGGGTTTTGGGGACAAGATGAAATATAAGAAAGAGTTCTATTGTCTGAGATGCAAGTACAAGTTTAAGAGGAGGGATAATCTCTGTCCTTACTGTAACAAAGAGGATTCTGTGATCAGGGGGAATATCACTGTTCATGATTTGTTGTAGAAACATTTATCTACTTATGCAGTTTTTTAAAAAGTATGCGCAGGTTACTTGATTACATCACAAAGAAATTCTATCTTGGGATCGTCCTTATACTGCTCAGTCTGGTTGTGGGAAATATCGCTAAGTTTGTCTTTCTGTTGTATCTATATGATGAAACCTTGAGGATGTTGATGCTGATTGTGTACATCGTCTCCTGGCCAATGTTGTTTTTAGGGATATGGTGGGCTGGTAAAGATTATTATGATGCTGTGAAGAAATATTTCTCTTACAAGTATTATCATGAGCACATGAAAAAGGGAACTAGGAAAGCCATAGCGAAGACAAAACATTATCATGGGCACGTCAAGAAAGAGACGAGGAGGGCTTTGGAGCAGACTAAGAGTGCAGGTAAGAAGGTTGGAAGAAAAGTAAAACGGAAAGTGCGTAGGAATCTTCCGGGGAAAAGATAATTCTTATATATGATTGAGTTTTCTTTGACAAAAGATGAACAAAACCGTCGGGTTGATTGTTGAACTTGCTTTGATAGCTGTTTATTTGGTTCTGGTAATTTTTATCATTGATACGAGCAATTGGGGCGGGTTGGTCTGTGTGGCAGTAGCCACTTTTGTAATTTTTCCTTTAGTGCTATTTCTGGAGAAGAAGAGAGAAAAGACCGCTCCGACGACAGAGGCAGCACCGGCGGAAGGGATGCAGCAACAAGAAGCTGGAGTTCCGGCAGAAGGTCAGCAGCCAGTTGCAGGGCAGCAATCTCAGGCAGAACAACAAGCCGCCGCGCCACCTGTTCAACCAGTGGCTCCTCCTGTAGCAGAGCCACCGGCACAGCAACCTCCGCCACAGTAACTCAGGATTAGAAAAAACCGCCAGCGCCCGGATTCGAACCGGGATATCCCGAAGGAAACTGGCTTGCTTGCATTTTTCATCTTGTTTGCAAACAGCAGATGGACCTGTGGGTTTGCACAACTCAAGGCTTACGCCCACTTCATTAATGAAGTGGTCAGCGCAATACCGGGTTATGCGACGCTGGCGTGAATGTAATGAATGGCAGTGGTGCGACCATCGGGGTGTGAGTGCACGCACGAAGTGTGTGCTTGCTTTTCATTCCCGAGGCGTATGCGACGCTGGCATGAACGGTAGTGAATGACTGGCAACTAAAAAGCTGGTTTTATGTTTTGTTTTATAAAATTTTAGGTACAGAAAAATAAAAGTTTATATAACCAGCTAGAATGGTTCAGGAGAAAAGAGGTAAAAAAATGCAGAAAGCAGGTCTGTTATTAACAATAATTTTTCTACTTTCATTCCTTTCAGTACGGGCTCTCACCATAGAATGCTTCGATGACGGTTCAATGCAGATAGAAGGGCTCGACAAAAAGTGGCCTGTTTACGCAAAAGATTCTTCTGGGAGATATTATGAACTGCCAGGGGATTATTCTGTCTTTAAGATAATCCAGGAGAAGAAGTATTATTCATTCAGATCTGATGAGGCTCTTCTTGTCAGTCAGGAAAGCGCACAGCACTCCATCAAGTTCGGCAAATCCACAAGGACCATAACTTGTCCTCCATTCAAGTTCAGCTGTCGTATCTTTAATGTTACCGTAGATTATTGTTACAACCGGGGAGATTTCTTCACCGCAAAGTTCATGGTACATAATTTCCATTTTGATAAGACTAATGTGTTGCGGTTTACACAGCCGACTCTGCTGAAATATGAAGTACAAACGAAGGATAACAGGAAACTGGTGCATGCTCCAAAAGTGATGTCGCCTGAATTCAGGAGCATCAACATCACTTTGAGGAAACTCAACTCAGGGAATAAGTTTATCTTTGAATGGCCCACAGATAGGAATGTCAAAAGATTCTTCATCCGCTACGATGAATGCTCTGATGCAAAATATAATCTTTACAAGTCAGCCGACTGTACTGAAGCAGCGATATGTACGGTGAACAAGGACTGCTTTGAAGATGAGTACTGCGAAAACTGGACCTGCAAGAAGATGGACTGTGGGAAGTGCCAGTATATTGAAGAGCACATCTGCATGGATCATGAATGCTGCTCCGATGGTGAATGTCTGCAAGAGCAAAAATGCAAAGATCATTCTTGTACAGAGTTTGAGTGCAAGGGTAATGAGAGGGTATTCAACCATACCTGCGTTGAACTTGACTGTCCAGAAGACAGGGTTGCAGCAAATCATTCCTGCCAGAAACTTAACTGTGCAGCGGATGAGAAAGCAGTCAATCACACTTGTACGAAGCTGGCTTGTCGAGGGGACGAGATTGCTAAAGAACATGCTTGCAGAAAACTAGTTTGCGCAGGTGATGAGTTTGCAGAAGAACATTACTGCAAGAAACTGGAATGCTCATCTTTCCAAAAATCGTGGAATCACAAGTGCGTCAACTATTTTGTATTTATCTACAAAAGACTATTTGACTAAGAGCGATTCGCCAACCGACTTACCACCATCTTTAAATAATCAGAGTTATTTTCAGGAAAAAAATGAGGTGATATTATGAAATACAAGATAATTATCTTTTCTTTGGTCCTAATTGTTTTTGCATCCCTGTCAATTGCTGAGGATTTGTTTGAGAAAGATGTTGAATCTGAGACGCTTTCTGTCGAGAGCATCTCTGCAGACATATATTCTGACATTAAAGAAGTCAAGCTTCAGGAAAGCGCGGGGATAACGCCAGACAGCATGTTCTATTTTGTAGAAGATTTTTTGGAGGGTCTGCAGTCCGACAATCCAGATATGGCCCTGCAGTATAAAGAGGAAAAGATTGCTGAAGTACGTGAGATGATCAAGGCAGGGAAGATCGGTCCTGCTAAGAAGGCGCTGCAGAGGGCAGGGAAATATGGAAAGATCCTGCAGAAAGAAGTTACTCCAGAACTGCAGCTAAGAGCTCGGGAAAGCAGCAAGGCAGTTAAGAATGTGTTACAGGATTTAGAAGATGATATTGATAAACTGGAAGGCAATGAAGATGTCAGCAGCACTGATATGGTGGAAGTTCGTGTACTGGTGGAAGAACAGAACGAACAGCAGGACAAGATCGCCCTGGCTGCTCAGATCTCTAGTCGGATCAGTGAGTTGTGCAAACAGTTGGCGGAGTTGGATCCTTTGGAATATTCAAATGTGTGCAAGACTGATGATGATGCCCCAAAGTGGAAACAAAACCTAGATCGCGAGCTTACTGCGACACAGAAAAAAGAAGCAAAGGAATTCTTTTCCGTGATGTCGGAATGTTTCCGAAATCCCAATGCATGTCGTTGTGATGATATCTCTATTATACCATTTGCAGAGAAATGCAAAGTTATTGCTCCTCTGGCTGCAAAATGCGAAAAAGGAGATGAAGATGCCTGCAATGAAATGGAAAGTATTGAAGATCCGATGGACCTTTTACCTGATTATTTACGGGATGTGATGGAAGATCTGGAAGATGATTATGGTGATTCCAAACACGATTTGCATGTGCCAAAAGAATGCGCAGAGGCAGGTGCAACTGACAGGAAGAGCTGTTCCAAGATAATGTTCAAGCTTCATGCTCCGGAAGAGTGCGTGAAAGCAGCCGAAGCAGGGAAAATCAACATGAAGAATGAAAGGGAAGCAAAGAAGGCTTGCGAAAAGATAATGTTTGAAATTGATGCGCCTGAAGAATGTATTAAGGCAGGGATTAATGACCGTAAGAAGTGTGATCAGTACATTTTTAGGTTAGATGCTCCAGAAGAGTGCCTGGAATTGGGTATTACAGGTGAGGGTAGGGACGACTGGAAAAGGTGTGATGTGATTCGGTTCAAGATGGAAGCGCCCCAGGAATGTCTTGATGCTGGTTTGACGGGAGAAGGCAGGGATGACTGGAAGAAGTGTGAACTCATCCGCTTTAAGATGGATGCGCCACAAGAGTGTATTGATGCAGGTATTACTGGAGAAAAGCGGGATGACTGGAAGAAGTGTGATGCTATCAAGTTCAAAATGGATGCTCATCCTGCTTGTCTGGAAGCAGGAATTACTGGAGAGGGCAGAGATGACTGGAAGAAGTGTGATGCGATTAGGTTTAAAGAAGAAGCTCACCCAGCCTGTCTTGCTGCAGGGTTGGATGGCTCCGGCAGGGATGATCAGAAAAGATGCGAGGAGATCAAGTTCAAAGAGGAAGCTCATCCTGCTTGTCTGGAAGCTGGTCTGACTGGGAGAAGCCAAAGGGATTGGCGCGAGTGTCAGAAGATTCAGTTCAAATATGATGCCCCGCAAGAGTGTCTGGATGCTGGTATCACTGGAGAGGGCAGGGATGACTGGAGGAAGTGTGACAAGATCAGGAAAGAAACCGAGACCCAAGGTGAAAGAAGAGAAGATTGTGGGCCCGGAGAGTTGCATATTTGTGAAGGTCGGGAGTGCAAATGTATTGGTAAGGAAGATTATGATGAAGGCGACTGGGGTAAAGGAGAACAGGATGGAAAAGGTGAACAGGGTAGAGAAGATGATTCCACCTGGAGCGAATGTAAAGATGGCTGTCAGGACGAGTGTCCTGGTGCAAGCAGGACTGATTGCGTGGATGACGGTAAGAGATGTGAATGTTTCTATGATGAAGGTGGCAAAGATGGTGATAGATGTGAGATGCATTGCACTTTGTATTGCCCATGCGGTGCTGTACCCGGAAGCTGCAATTGTGAATGTCTCCCATGCGATGAAGATGATAAATCCGGAGAGGAGGAGAAGAAAGGACCGCCTGCTCCCGAACCAGAACCTGTACCACAACCTGAACCTGCTCCCGAGCCAGAACCTGAACCACAACCTGAACCTGCTCCCAAGCCAGAACCTGAACCACAACCTGGAAGCAACAATGAAATCACTGGTGGGGCAGTTGGAGTGCCTTTAGATGCAAGTTTCATAGACAGTCTGAAAGAAGTCTGGGGCAAGTTCATCGGCGGAAAATAATTTTTTTTTCCTACTTTATCCTTAATACATCAAGATTTTTAGGAGCGATAGTCTCCATCCTGTATTGTTTATGGATTGAACTGGCTAGATCTAAGCACCTAGAGGCTTCTCCGTGCACAACAATCACTCTCCTCGGTTGTGGATTGCAGCGTTTGACATAGTTCATCAACTGCCTTCTGTCAGAGTGGTTGGTTATTTCTACTTTATGGACGTCCATGTTCATCCTCAGTATCTCCTGCTTGCCGTTCTCCCTTCTGATCAGTTCCTTCTCTCCACCCCTGATGCGATAGCCAAGGCTGCCAGGTGGCTGGTAGCAGGAAAAAATCAAAGAATGTTTCTTGCCTTCAGCTAAACCTTTGAGATATTCAACGGAAGGGCCGCCTTGAAGCATTCCTGATGTGGCCAGGATTAAACAGGGGCCTTCTTCCAAGATGATCTGCTGCCTTTCTTTGTGGGAACCAACTCTCTTAAAGATGTCCGAAAGGAAGGGATTATTCTCTTTATGGAAGATCTGTTGCCGCAAGTTTCTGTTAAGATACTCGGGATAAGCCGTATGGATGGCTGTGATATCCCATAACATCCCATCGATGTAAACAGGAATATTTGGGATTTTCTTTTCGCGTATAAGTCTTTCTACAATTACCATGACTTCCTGGGCCCTTCCTGAACCAAGTACTGGCATCAATACTTTCCCTTCCCGGGCAATAGTCTCGCTGATGACTTTTACCATATATTCATCAGCTTCCTGTTCAGCCATCACATTATCTCGGCCTCCATAGGTGGCTTCCATCATCAATGTTTCGATACGTGGAAATTGGGTATTTCCTGGTTCAAGGACATTAGTGCGACCATATTTTAGGTCGCCGGTGTAAGCAAAATTATGCAGGCCGTTCCCAATGTTGAAGTGGACGATGGAACTGCCTAAGATATGCCCTGCATTGTACATGGTGATGCGTACATCTGGTGTTATATCGGTCACTTCGTCATAGTCCAGGCAGATGGTATGCAGTACAGTCTGGCGTACTTCTTCACTGGTGTAGATTGGCTCTTTTCCATCTGAACGCTGAATCTTGATCATGTCCAGCTGCAGGAGAGACATGACGTCTCTTGTGGGGAAGGTGCAATAGACCGGTCCCCGATAGCCAAATTTGAAGAGATAAGGCACCAAACCAGAGTGATCCAGGTGGGAATGTGTGATGATGACTGCGTCAATCTCAGAAATATTGAATTCAGGCGCATCAAGGTATGGATATGTTTCCGGGCCGTCATCTCCTGGATCGATACCACAGTCAATAATCACTCTCGATTCGGGAGTTTGTAACAGAAAGCAAGCTCTGCCAACCTGTCTTGCTGCGCCTAAGAAGCTAAGACGGATCCATTCATGTTTCTTCTCTCTTAACCAGCCATCATAGACGCGGTGTCCTGTCTTATCCAGGAATTTCTTGCGGTAGTCGGCGTTTTCATAGAGGACGGAGCGGATACTCTTAATAAGCTTTGATCTGATGGGGGGCATCCTCTTGATGAGCGGGACCCAAAAAGTCTTTGCCCTAATCTCCCTTAAGATCTCTCCCTGTTTACCGATGACCAATCCTGGCTTGTCGGCGTGTATGATTACCTGTGAGCGTGGTGGATCGAAGATGAATTCTTTCACCCCTGCTTCTTTAGGGATGATTTTTCTGATAGCCTTTTCTGCTTCTTCTACTTCCAGACAGATTGACGGTTCGGGACGCAGCTCTATCCTTTTCTTGAATTCATTGACTGCCTGCCTGATCGTCCCTTTGTTGTCCAGGAAATAGTCTTTGTCTTTGGTATACAAGACGATGTTTGCTCCTTCAAAAGCTGCATCATCTACTTTGCCTGTGGGGAGCACTTTTTGGATTTCCTTCAAAATGTCTGCCATTGTTCATACCTCTATAGAACTTTACTTTTCCCGCTGAATCAGCATATACTATGCGATCCTTGTGATCTGCTGAGAATGCCTAAAGGTTAACCTCTAGCACTTTTCGCATTACTCGCCTTATGCCTTGTCGGTTTACAACCACAACATCAATACCGTTTCCCGAACAGCTATCGCGCTGTAGCGCTGTATTGACTGCTTTTACAGCCACTTTCACAGCTTCGTCAGTGGTCATTTCTGGTTTGTATTGTGTCTCCAATACACCGTAAGCGAAGACCGACCCCGAACCTGATGAGATAAAATCCTTGATCTTAGTCACACTCCCATCCGGAAACAGGTCATAAAGATGCACTCCATGTACATCTCGAGCAGCCATAAGGAAATGCGCGATACCCGGCATCATGCTTGGTCTTCTGATATTACTGTAGAGGAGCCCACCCAATAGGTTAGCTCCTTCTTTGGCCGTCGGTTTCTTGTTTGTACGCATCTCTTTCAATTTCAACTCTGCCCTGATAAGTTTAATCAATAGCTGAGCGTCTGAGACGGTCCCGGCAATGGTAACTGCAAAATCTTCCGAAATTTCGTGGACTTTTTCTGTTCTCTTATCTACGATAAGGTTGCCTGCGGTTGCTCTCTTGTCTGCTGCTAAGACAATTCCGTCTTTACAGACCATGCCAAGAGTTGTTGTTCCTGTTTTAAGTTGTTCTTCCATAATAAACACCTAGAATAGTTCATCTAACCTCATTGTTTTCAGGTTGAAAAGAGGGGGTAGTTTTTAAATGTTGCGGAAAATTTTGGTGATTCAGTGTGTAATGATAATAAAGACAGCCTCCGGTGGGCAGACAAAGGGATATTTTTCCCTTTGGGGCCCCCGGCGACTTTCGCTTCGTTCAAGCCTCCGGTGGGAATTGCACCCACGACCTGCAGATCACGTGACAAAAACGGACCAAATCTCCGCTTCTTATACAAGTCTGCCGCAATAGCTACTATGCTACGGAGGCGATTTTTTTCATATAGAAAGGTTGTTCTTTATTAAGTTTTTGGGAATCTCACATGTAATCATTCCTCCTTCAAATGGCTGGGCCAAGCCTGTGAAGGGAAGAATGTTTTTGACTCTTCATATGGCAAGTGTCTCTTTAACTTGAACCACTGCTTGATCCAGTTCTGCAGTTCGTACGTCTCTTGATATAATTCTTTCTCCCGCTGCTTGATGACTCTGCGGTAGATTCTCTTCTTGAAGAGAGTTACTAGATGCTTGAGGACCGGATGAGCTTCCATCTCTTTCAGGAAGTTCAGTTCGATGTATGGTCGTATATACAAGTCAACTTCTCCTTTATTGAGGGAGATTTTTCTTCCTTCTTTTACAATCTCCATCTTAGTAAGACCAATTATGTGGTAGTCAAAATCTAGGTAAAAAGTGAACTTGCCGTCCTCGGCTGCTCTGTAAGGTCTCCACTGGATCCATATTTCTTTTGCTCCACTTTGCCCGATACGTTCTCCATAGTAAGTCTCATAGTGATCGGAATCTTCTTCAACATCTTTCCATCCATGCTCTTCCAGCCACTCATGAAGATCTTCGTAAAATCCTTTGAAATCAAAAACATCTTTGTATTTCACTCTTACTGGCTTGAAGACGGGGAATATTGAATATGTGTGTTTCAACTTCTTTTTTGGCATGAGAATACGGTAAAGAATCTAAATATATAAATGTTGCGCGTTCGATGGTCTGTCCAGCTTCTTTGTATGCTGTCCTAGGAGAAGCGTAATTTTTTTTTGTACCACAGGTAGAAAATCCAAGTAGTGCCCAGAGCCATATCAAGAACGGCCAACTTGAGATTCTTAATAAGACCAAAAGCCGGTTGGTTGAGAAATGAAGGTGAGCCCGGATCGTAGTAACCTATTGAAGCGATTGAGTAATGGGTCAGGTTTGGCCAAAAGAGAGGTACGCCGTAGCCGATGGGGATGTCAGTTAATAGATGGACAATTAAACCTGCTGCAAAGGCTAAAGAAAAGGCTCTTACATCTTTGTTTTTGAGGAATGTGAAGATGCTGTACACCAGCAGGGGAGCGGTGATGACGAAAAGGAAACTGTGGGTGAAAGTACGGTGGATTTCCGTTCCAAAAATCCAGTCGATGAGGAAATCTGCGTCTGGTAAGATAGCACCAATGAGAAGAAAGAACCATGTATAATGGCCAATTTTCTTCTTGGAGAGCCTTTCATATCCTTTTCCAAAGAGCCAGGCAACAACCATGTCTGTGAAAGCGAACATGCTGGTGCGGCATAGAAGAATATTTATATATGTTAGTGAATTTTTAGTTGTATCATGATTGTGGATCTGGTTAGTAACGTTCGTGACCCCCTATCAAGAGGTGCCCTTTGATTGTAGGTATAGTGGGAAAAGCAAATGTTGGAAAGAGTACATTCTTTAAGGCAGCCACCCTAGCTGAGGTGGAGATAGCTAATTATCCTTTTGCTACCATTAAACCAAATGAAGGGGTGGGCTTCGTGAAAGTTGACTGCGTTGACAAAGAATTCAACAGGCAATGTAATCCCAGATCCGGTTACTGCCTGAAAGGGAAACGTTTCGTACCGGTACAGATGATAGATGTTGCAGGTCTTGTACCGGGGGCGCATGAGGGAAAAGGCATGGGCAACCAATTTCTCGATGATCTTAGGCAAGCGGACGTTCTTATCCATGTCATTGATGTTTCTGGTTCAACAAATGAAAAAGGAGAGCCAGTGCAGGCGGGCAGTTATGACCCTGCTGAGGATGTTAAGTTTCTTGAAGTTGAATTGGATATGTGGTATCTGGGAATTCTCAAAAAGGGTTGGGAGAAGTTTGCCCGGACAGTGGTCCAGGAGAAGAGAGAGATACATATTGCGCTGGCTAAGCAACTGTCTGGTTTGGGTGTGAATGAAGAGATGGTAGAAGATATGATTAAAGAATTGACTCTCAACAAAGAAAAGCCAAATCTGTGGTCTGCGCAAGAGTTGATGAGGCTGGCAGTTGCTCTGCGCAAGAAGACCAAACCGATGATCATCGCCTGCAACAAGATTGATGTTTCTGGAGCGGCTGAAAATCTACAGCGGCTGAAGCAGCAGTTTCCGGATAGGCTGTTTGTTGGTTGCTCAGCGGAATCTGAATTGGCATTGAGGGAGGCTGCAAAAGCAGGATTGATTGAATACCTGCCTGGAGAGAAAGGATTTACGGTCGCTGAAGAAGGGGGGTTGAATGACAAGCAGAAAAATGCACTGCAATTCATGCGTGAGAATGTTTTGGAAAAATATCACACGACCGGCGTACAGGATGTCCTGGACAGGGCAGTATTTGAATTGTTGGGATATATTGCTATCTTCCCTGGTGGAGTTGGAAAACTGGAAGATTCTGAGGGAAGAGTGCTACCTGATTGTTTCTTGTTACCTCCAGACAGCACGGCCCTGGATTTTGCTTACAAGCTGCATACGGATTTCGGGAAGAATTTCATCCGTGCGATCGATGTGAAGAGTAAGATGACTGTTGGGAAAGAGCATTTACTGAAGCATCGAGATGTTGTGGAGATTGTCGCTGGTAGATAACGCTTTGGATAACGGTTCTCATCTCCTATATTTTCGATAATTCGTCTCCAATGCTCTTAGCGCAGGTAGATTCTCCCCAGACAGGAGGGTAAGAGAAGCTCCGCCGCCGGTAGAAACGTGAGTTAGGTGATGTTCCAGATGGAATTTGTGGATAGCTGATGCGGTTTCTCCTCCACCAGCAATAGAAGTGGCAGTGAGATTTCTGAAATAGCGGCCGATTTCTTTGGTTGCAGCAGCAAATTTAGCTAATTCAAAGTAGCCAAGGGGGCCGTTCCATACGATTGTGTGGGCCTTGCGCATATATATTTTGAACAATTTTATTGTCTGCGGACCCAGATCCAGGCAGATTTGGTCATTTCTTATTTCGTTGTGTAGAACGATCTCTGTATTGGCCTGTCTGGAGAAACTGTCTGCTGCAACAAAATCGAGAGGCAAGATTATCTTTTTCGCTTCTTTCTTCTTGAGTATTATTTTTGCGAGCTGGACGCTTTCTGGATTGCATTTGGACATCCCTACAGGGATACCTCTTGCTTTAAGGAAAGCAAAGGGGAGAGCTCCACCTAACAATATGTGGTCTGCCTTACTGAGGGCGTTGGAGAGCAAGTCAACCTTGTCTAATTTTGCCCCCCCCATAATCCAAATTGCCGGTCTTCTTGGATTTAAGGCTTTGTTCAAATTTTGTAGTTCTTTCTCTACCAACAACCCAGCAATTGCTGGCAGGAAGTTGGTGATGGCGTCCAGGGAAGCATTTTTACGGTGGCACACCGCGAAAGCGTCATTGACGTATATCTCTGCCAAACTGGCGAGCGCATGGGCAAAAGCGGAATTGTTCTTTTTTTCTTCATCGTGGAAACGCAGGTTTTCAAGAATGATGATTTCTTTTGCTTCTGCAGTGCTTGTCCGTTCTCTGACTCCTCTACCTATGCAATCATCCAGCTTGCTTATTCTTACTCTCGGCAGAAGTTTCTGCAACTCTTCTGCGACTGGATTTACTTTCAGTTCAGGGACGGCCTCCCCTTTAGGCCTTCCAAGGTGTGTTCCCAGAATGATTGTGCAGTTTTTCTCAAGCAGGTAGCGGATAGTGGGTAGTGAAGCAAGTATCTTGCGGTTGTCAGCAACTCTCATTCCAGAAGTTTCGCTTTTTTCCAGAGGAACATTGAGGTCTACGCGAAGAAAGATTTTTTTGTTGTCAATGGGAAATTGTGTCAGGGAAAATCGGTTCATGTTTTCAGGAAAAGTAAATTGATATTTAAAACTGCCCATTTTTTTGCTTTTTTTCTCAGTTTCTAAAATTTTCCTCCTACTATTTGGGAGTGATTACGAAAATTTATAAACGGTTCAGTTATCCTTTTCTAGAAAATAGTTCATAATTTAAAAAAAGAGGTAGATGATGATGGAAAATAGGAGATTGTGGTTAGTTTCTTTAATGGTTTTATTTGTCGGTTTGTTGGCATATTTTGTTGCTGCGGAGTTTATGTTGGAGTTGAACAGCATCTCAGGATTGGGAAGTGGCCCTTCGCTGCTGGATCCGGCAGGCGCTCTTGATATTAATGTTTCAGGTTCAAGTTACAACCTCACTTTCGCTCTGCTTAACAATGGGACGCATGGTGGAGGGGTGACCAACGTTTCTATAATGTGGCAGCGTACAGAAGATAACACCTATGAAGCTAACGTGACGATTTCTAACGTATCATGTGGTCTTGCTGACTGTGCAAACTTAACACATTTCAACAACACTTTTGATACAACTTCAATTGCAGATGGACATTATAATATTACTGTATGGATATTTAATACGACCTATCCTGGGGGAGGGATGAGTTATGTGGAGAACAGAACTGTGGGTATTAATGTTGCTGTGGACAACACTCCACCAAATGTTACCATGTTATATATGAATTATACCAATGGATCCAACTTTACCAGTGGGGGTATCCGATTGAATGCTACAATTAATGATTCTGTAACCTATGTTCCAACTGTTACTTACGGATTGACAAACTCGGTCAACGGTTCACAATTCAACGTTTCCGCCACCCGGACTCAGGGATTCTGGACTGCCACTGTTGGCTTTGGTGCTCTTAGTGATGGATGGTACAGCATTAGAGTCTATGCGGATGATAGTCTAGGCAATACGAATAAGACACTGGGTAATAATAGTTTCTTGCTTGATACTACTGGTCCTGCCTCCGTCTGGACGACTTCAGACAGTCAAAGTCTGAATATCGGTTCATTTAACCAGTCATTTGGGACTACTATCAATGACGCTTTGGTGGAAGTGGCCAATGCCTTCTTCTACTTTGACAATGGTACCGGAACTGGTGTCAATGTCACTCCAACGAACAGTACGGGCGCATGGAGTGTAAGTTACAACGTCTCAAAGCTCCGTGCTGGTGATCACACAGTAAGAATAATCGCCAATGACAGCATGAGCAATGTCAATAATACAGAGACTTTAAGCTTCACGATGAATTCCCCGTCTGCGGTTACGTGGGATACCACAGATAATCAGATATTTGATGTTGATTCAAGCACACAGGCATTTAATGTTACAGTGACCAACGGGACCAGTTTTCCGATCACTTCGGTGGTTTTCCAGTTTGATAATGCCAGTCGTGGTTCGTTTAACGTAAGTGGTGTTGTTTCAGTTTTTGGGACGTACTGGAACACTTCTTTTAACGTTTCTAGACTAGCAGGTGGAGCACATACAGTTAGGGTCTTTGTGAATGACTCCTGGTGGCACAATAACAATACTGAGTTAATCTCGTTTGAGAAAAACACTGCGCCAAATGTTACCTGGTTCACTACGAGTGCACAGATTTTTGATATCAGTTCTAATCTCCAGCCATTCAATGTGTCTGTCATCAACCGTACACATGAAGCGAAGATTTCTCGGATTATCTTTGCGTTTGATAATCCGACCGGAACTGCTTTCAATGTTACAAACCAGACTGATACTTCTGTATCCTTCTGGAACACTACTGTGAACGTTTCAAAGCTTCGTGCCGG
>CAZWBB010000031.1:0-32932 GCA_964632045.1 uncultured Methanosarcinales archaeon
ACTTCACTATGGCATAATCTTTACTGGCTGGGATAGTTTTTCTGTCCCACAGCCCAAGAACCAGGTGAAAATTAATCCACACAACTATGCGCCCTATAACCTTTTTCCCAGGCATCTTCCTTTTTCTTGAACCATATTCTTCTGCTGCGATGTATCTTCTTGGCCCAGTCGCACTTTGGTTCATGGTAGATATTGCTCAGGTTGCTGGCAACGTACTTACCAGGAGAATGAGTGGTAGGTTTTTTTGTTGTTTTTTTCTTGGTTGCCTTCACGGTTTTGTCTAGGACGACACTGTGCTGCGGTTCAGAAGCGGCTACCTGAGATGCAGAAACAGCCTCTGGCTTTGGATAATCTGATATTGGATGATGGATCCCTCGTTCAATCCTCTTTGGAATACTCATCAGGAAACCTATCAGGCTTGCCAATAGCAGGACCATGTAAAGGGAACGGCTAAAGTACCATAGCAGCACCAGATTCCCGATGTAGAACAGAAATACAAAAAAGAACACCCTCTCTCCCCAAGCTTTAGCATAACCGACAAAACCGATTAGTGTCAGGAGCAGCAGGAATAGAAAACCAAGTAACTCCAGACGTAAGAAATATTTTCCCCCAGTGATGAAGATCCTTAGAAGACCAAAGAACAGAATTACAAAGAGGATAGCATAAACCACCAATTTTCCATGACCCTTCTCTTCAGACATGGGAACTCAACATAAAACCCTGTATTTAAGTATTTCTATTTTAGAGTAGTTATGCTACGATATAGGTCTCAGAATGCGAGAATGACTTCATTTTAAAACTCTTCTTCGATATTTTTTAGGTAACCTTTCCTTTTCAGGAAATCCACTTCAGCTTTTCCCCGATACTTGTACACAACATCCCCTTTTGCATCTCCACCAAGTTCCCATGGCTGGATGATCACTACATTATTCTCGCGAACCCACAGTGCTCTTCTAAGTCTTCCAGGAATACGACAGATCCTTTCTTTTCCATCTAAACACAAGACGCGCATCCTGCTTCCCCCAAGACGCTGCTTCACGATCCCCAGCACTTCCTTCCCTTTCGGAATCCTCACTCTGAAGACTTGCGGTTGATCCGTGGGTTGTGGTCTTGCCATGATTATTTTTGTAGAATGGGAGCCTGTTTATAAAATCTTCTTTTTCTTGGCTAAGTCAAGTTATCTGTGTTAGAGGTAATCATCATTGCCATTCGTTCGGCATTTTCCGGAGTATTCATTAAGACATATCAAGAGATGGGTGATTGTAACGAAAATGCACCTGAATTTCGTCTAACGATAGCCTTAGCTCACTCATCTTAAGGCAATAATGATGATTACCCCACATAACTTGACTTAGCCCTTTTTCTTTAACAACCATCAACAGCCATATCAAACCGACCAGCGATCTTCGCGTACTTCTCTAACACCAGCTGCAGCCCGCCAAAAGCTTCCATGGCGGGAGCGGTCGTGTACTCAACCTTGCCGATCTCTTTTGGATTTCCAAATCCATCGAAAGGGGTAGAATGTCGACCGGGATGATACCTGTTAGGGACTTCCGGAAGGAAGCAAAATTTTCCTCCAAACCCCCATCCGATGTAGATGCCGTGATCGAACGTAATCTCCTTGAAATAATGTCTCTCCTGTTGCTGGTCAAGCAAGACACTCTGCTGCAAAATCCCATCCAGACCTGCCTCATCGCAGATCTGCTGCCGTTCTTCAATAGGAATGTCAAAAATACCTTTGGCATAAAGCATCAAGGCGATCCCTTCCTGTTTACCATCTAATCCAACACCATAACCACCATGCCTATCACCCTGCAGGCAGGAAATGTCGTTGACCTGTTTCCTTTTGAATCTGCCCCGACGATCATAGATATTGACAGCGGAAACTCTCTCTTTCTCGAGGAGAGCTCTTGATGCTATCAGTTCCCTGCGCATCGGTTTTACCAGACTACGAGGAACACCATCATCGCTGTTGAGATATTTCCAACTCAGGATGTTGAACTCAGCAAATTGAGAGATGTAATCAAAAAAGGCGCCGAAATGAGAATAGGAGCTGCCCCGATGGCACGAATATCTGGAACTTCCACCATGCCCATAATTCTGTACGATCTTACGATGGTGGTTCTTCAAGCGGGGAAACTCCCCCATTTCCTTTAGCACAAAGTTGACTAAGCCTGGCAGGAATTCACTTTTTTCATCGGCAAGTCTTCTGTATTCCCCCTGGGCAGCTCTTCCCTTTCTGCCCGGAACGAGTTGCTTATAGATGCCCTCCAGAATTTTCGCCCTACCGTAGGTGCCTTTACGTCGCAGACGCTTTTCCAGCTGATCTGTAACCGGATTCTCCTTAACTCCAGTAAATGTGCTTAAGGGACATCCTTTGCATACAGCATTATTTTCATCTCCACTCATCACAAGCCAGCGGTTAAATGTGTAAGCATCTTCTCCATCTTCCTGCTGCAGGGCTTCATTACATCTCTCTTCATACTCCTCGCGGGAAACCCAACGATGAAACAGTCTGACTGAGACGGTGGTCTTGCCATCCTCAATACACATCCCTTCCATAAATGTTGTTCCAAAACTATCTAAATTACCTGGCTTAAAATGCATCTGCACGAATTCCTCTACTATCGGCTCCCTTTCTCGTGCGGGAAGCTCTTCGTAAAATCTGTTGTAATGCTTTCTCAGCAGAGCTGCCTTCTCTTCCTTGCCAATCTGAACACTCCCCCGTAAATATTCAATAGCATACTTCTTCCTTCCACCCTTTGGAAGCTGCAGATCTTTAACTGCCCCCAAAGTCCGGTCATTACGGACAAAATATCGCCTCATCTCAGGAAGTACTACGCCAGTCCTTCTTTTCTCTTGTTGACTCAGGGGCAGGCAGAATTCAACAATCTCTTCCAGATACTTCCGGCAACGACCATGCTTCTTTCGGTCTTCATCCTTCCAGGTTAAGTCTAATCCCATTTTTCTCTGTAGAATGATGAAGCATATTTAAATGTTTTGGTTGTGACTACTCACCAGTCGTTTGGAAATGTAACGCAACAAAACTTATAAAGCAGTTCAATCCGCTCTTTGAAAAAGGAGGATCATCACCCCATGGCAAAAAGGACTGAATCACCATCATCGATAAACACATTCAAGCAATGCAGAAGGAAGTATTATTATCAGTACATCGAGAAGCTGCCTACGCTTCCTAACATCCATCAAGTAAGGGGAAATATTGCCCACACCACATTGGAGGAATTCTATGAGATCGATGTGTCTGGATTTACGGAAGGTAATTACCAACAGAAATTCTCAGAAGTGATACAAAGGTTGTTTCTTCACTGCTGGAAGAGGTACAAGACAAAGTTAGATGGGCTTGACCTCACTGATGACCAGAAGCAGTTCTATTTTGAGGAAACGATGCTGATGCTGATGAACTGGGTTAAACAGTTCAATGAAGAGTTTGCAGCTTTTCTGGAGAGCAGAAAGGTGAGCATACCTGAAGCGTTTATGTACCTCTCCCCTATCCGCGAACAAAAGTACAAATCAGATAATTACTCGGTGCAGGGATTCATCGACGCCATCCACCATCTAGAAGATGAAATACATATCATTGATTACAAGACGAATGCAAACTTTGACATGAAAGACAGTATCAAGCTGCAGTTGGCGATCTACTCTTTGTTATATTTTGAGAAGCATGGTCAGTTGCCTTCTAAAGTGGGTATCTTCTTCCTGCGCCATAAGCTAAAGATGATGAATGTAGATGAAGAGCTGCTAGAGTTAGCTAAGAAGGAGATCGAACTGATACATTCCCATACTTCTAGGACAGACACAATTGAAGACTATCCATGCACAATCACCCCTCTTTGCAGATGGAGCACGGGACAGTGTGATTTCTATAGCACCTGCTGCCCACACGAAAAAAAAGAAAAATTGATGTGAGGACCGCTACACAGTATACTGCACCCGGCCCCACTACCCACTTATCTTCCCAGTCCCTGAAAACTCTGCTTGATTATCTCCTGGTACATTCCAACATTTTCTAATACGAACGTCTCCACCAATGCCCCCACAACAAGGAAAATCAGGGCAAACAGGAACAAGTATAGGTTAAAGCCAAATACTTCCCAGAAACGATGCGAGGCAAATTTCTCCAGAATTACATCCTTCGAAATTACCGAACCAGAGATTGCAGCTAAGAAGTAAGCCATCGCTTCAATGATCATGTGCGGAAAGACAATCAACATCACCAGCCCGAATACTACGAAAGGATTGCCACCAGTAAAAGAAGCTGCCCCTTTTGCAGTGATACCGAAGATCGTCCCCCAGACCGAAGCGTTCCAGGTTATCAGGAATATTGCTCCATCTCCTGTAAGCAGCGCCAGAATGAAACAGGCGATCATCACCATAAAATTATTACTCAACAACTCATAAAAAAGGTCTCCTGAAAAAATACCGCCCGCTGCTTGGCCGGCGAAGCCCTGTCCAAACCTAATCTCCAGCTGCTCTCGAAATAATGTGTTTGCTTGCATCCCATCCATAGCAATCGCCCCTACCGCGTACACCAAGATTATTCCTAAGAAGAGGAAAATGTAGATACGGATAATATCCATATCGTCACGCCACAAACCCCGCAGAGTGACATGCTTCTCTACACTCTCCCGCCGTTCCTCTATGGAAAATATTTTATACAATTCTGGTAGCAAAAGGAGTGAAGTGAAAGCAACTGCCACTAATGCCGGATCACCAGGGAAAAGAACCGAAGCAATAAGCAATCCAATAACCGAATAAATAATGCCCAAGACAAATGCATATCTACCCTTTCTTTCTAGCCAATCTTCAGGGAATACATGTTCTAAAACCATCAGAAATCACCTCCTGATTTCTGTGGTACTGAAAATCTTTGATTTTTTTGTACCATTTTCTATCTACCTCTTTTTGAATTTAATTTAACTCTTATTACTTTAGTAAACAAAAAGTATTTAAATAACTATCGCAAAAAATACTTTATGATCAAGAATCAAATAAAAACTGCACTGTTGCTGGGGGGATTAGCAGGCATTCTACTTTTAATAGGAGGATACTTTGGAGGCAGAGGAGGACTGCTGATCGGTCTGATATTTGCATTAGGCATCAACTTTGTTTCATACTGGTGGTCTGATAAGATCGTACTAAAGATCTACGGGGCTAAAGAAGCTGACCGGAATGAGTATTCACATCTGTATACGATGATCGATGAGATCAGACATTCTGCAAAGTTACCCATGCCTAAGGTATATATCATCGACTCTCCGCAGAGTAATGCCTTCGCTACAGGAAGGAATCCGCAGCATGCAGCGGTTGCTGCCACTACCGGTCTCCTCAACATCCTAAGCCACAGCGAACTAAAAGGAGTCATGGCGCATGAAATGAGTCATGTCAAAAATAGGGACATTCTTATTGGAACAGTCGCCGCGACCATCGCCACCGTAATCTCTTATGTTGCAATGATGGCCCGCTGGGCAGCTATTTTCGGCGGATTCGGAGGGAGGGACAGCGAAGGAGGAAGTAACATCTTAGAGCTGTTGGTGTTAGCGATAGTCGCCCCCATAATGGCCATGATCATTCAGTTTGCCATCTCGCGGAGTAGAGAATATCTGGCGGATGAGACTGGCGCCAAGCTGATCAGAGATCCTTTTTCTCTTGCTTCTGCTTTGGAGAAGATCCATCAAAACGTCTCACACAACCCATTCAGAAGGCAGGGGACAACTGACGCAACCGCGCACATGTTCATCCATAATCCGTTTAAGGGGAAGAGTTTTCTTCAGCTCTTCAGTACTCATCCGGATGTTCATAGTCGTGTTAAGAGATTGAGGGGGATGAAATTTTGAATTTTTTGTTGGCGCATCATTAATAACACCCCGACATTATTTATTTTGGATGATACAAATATCTTTAATCACTTTGCATTAAGAAAAGTGAAATGAGAACAGTTTTCCTAATAGAGATTTTAATAGTACTACTTTTGATTATATCCACACTACTTGTTTTGTTCATAAAAGACGTATTAAACATTATTAACAAAATGAACAGCGACATTAGAAAATTTATAACAGAGAACTCCGGTTTTTTCAAAATTTCTTTCATCATATTCTTTTTCCTAGAACAAATAGCTTTTATCCTCATATTGAACAAATTATTTGACATCTCAAAATGGGCGGGAGTTGTAATAGCAATATTTGCACTAATAGTAGTTACAACCTCTTCATTTCAAGTTTTTATTTGGGAGCATAAATACTACCACTCCAAACAACAATTACATATGATCAACAGGGCTTTAGAACATTTCAAGCTAGCGGCAAAAAAATATGATGATATACTTACAAAATTTAAAGAAAACTTAAAGGAAGAATGAACCTTTTAACCCTGCCCTTATTTCCTCCGACTCTTTTTTCAAGATCTCAACTTCCTCAATCAACTCTTTGATAATCTTCTTATTCTCAACACATTTGCTGCACATATTGGAAATTAAACATTCCAGGTATATAAATGTTGCATATTCTACAGGATATAAAAAATGAGAAATATTCCATTCTGGGGGAATGCCAAGTTCTTCTCAACAGTAATCTACACCTGTAAGAAGTTTGATGCCAGTAAAGCAGTCAGCTTCTGCCGGAATTTTTTCAAACCAACTAAAATTACTTATCAAAGCTTCTGAACGAACTCCTGCACAACTTCCCAAAGAGTCAAAGAACCTTCTCTTTCTTTCAGGTTATATCCAACTTGTACTAGAGGCTTATTCACTGTTACAAGTTTAGTTATATCGATCGGCGTTCCTGATACTACGACATCACAAGGCACCCTGTTGATCGTCTCCTGTAAGTCTTTTATCTGCTGCTCGCTATAGCCCATCGCCGGCAGCAGGTTGCCGACTTCTGGATAATCTTCATAAGTTTTCTTGATCTCTCCCACGGCATACTCTTTTGCACTCACCAGTTTCGCTGCGTTATTTCTTCCTGCCGCCACTGAAGCAGCCCCTGTTTTTACGCCCCCATGAGTGGTTGTCGGACCGTCTTCCACACAAAGAACAGTCTTACCGGCAATCAACTCTGGTTTGTCAACAATCAGTTCTGAATCCGCATAGATAACTTTCGTATCAGGGTTGCAATTTTGAATATTTTTCTCGATTATCTTTACGTCTTCTTCTCTGGCAGAATCCATCTTGTTGAAGATAATCACCTTTGCTCTGCGGAAGTTTATCTCTCCAGGATAATAAGCAACTTCATCTCCTGCCCGCAGAGGATCGACGACCACGATCTCCAGATCGGACTTGTAGAAAGGAAGATCATTATTTCCCCCATCCCACAGGATGATGTCTGCTTCTTTTTCTGCTTCTTTTAGGATTGCTTCATAATCTACCCCCGCAAATACCACGAATCCGCGAGAAACGTATGGTTCGTATTCTTCCCGCTCTTCAATCGTGCATTCTGCCTGGTCCATATCTTCGTAAGTAGCAAATCTCTGGACTTTTTGTTTGACCAAGTTGCCGTAGGGCATGGGATGTCGGATCGCCGCAACCTTCTTTCCCGCCGCCTTAATGATCTCCAGAATCTTCCGGGTGGTCTGCGATTTCCCGCATCCCGTACGCACAGCACAGACAGAGATAAGCGGTTTCGTTGATTTTATCATCGTATCATCTGGTCCGAGCATCATGAAATTCGCTCCCGCCGCCATCACTTCCGAGCCTTTGTTCATAAGGTAGCGATAATCTACATCGCTGTAAGCAAAGACAACAAGGTCAATGGAATTTTCTTTGATCAGTTTTGTCAGCTCCTCTTCTGGATGAATGGGAACCCCTTCCGGATAAATAGAACCTGCTAGTTCTGCGGGATATTTCCGGTCATCGATGTAAGGAATCTGTGTTGCTGTAAATGCAATCACTTCGTATTGTTCATTGTTGCGGAAGCAGGTGTTGAACACGTGGAAATCTCTCCCAGCTGCCCCCATTATTATTACTTTTTGTTTTGTCATGAATCATCACCTCAGTGTTGTGTGTGATAAAGGAGAGAAAAAAGTGTGTTTATATTGTTTGTGATACTATTGTTTGTGATACTCCAACTACAAATCTTTCATCTCCTTCAGTTTCTTTGTAAAGAAATCTTTCTTTTCCCTGATTGCAATGGGACTGCCACCACCATGCCAGGTAAATCTTGGTCTCATCTGTACTGGGAAGATACGTTCATTAGCATCATCAAACAATACTGCTGCTCCTTTTACTCTTGGCAGCTTATTGATCTCTTCATCCAATCCCTGCCGCATATAGCTCTGCATCAATTGCCCCAAGGCTTCCGTGTCCATCTTTGCAGTCAGACGATGGGCTATCACAGTATCTGACTGGGTCATCACATCAGTATGGATCTTTGCGGGCTGTTGGGTGGCCAGTATCAAAGAGATTCCTGGTTGACGGCCTTCCCTGAGGATCGTGATTAAAGCATCAGAAGCTGCGGTTTTTCCTTCATGAGGCAAAGCTTCGTGCGCCTCATCAATAGCTACCCATACCAAAGGCTCCTGCATCTTCTGTTCCACTTCTTTTGAAAAGTAATGCATGGCCGCATCTACGCTCTTGAACTCTTCCGTCTTTCTGGCTAACATCCGTTGCTGGAACAAGGTGCGGCAGATGATCCCTATCACCAGATTCTTGATCTCCCAACCGGAAGCCATCGTCGCATAAGGGCTCACATCCAAGACAGTCACTTGCCCTCCAGCGATGATATCCTTAAGTGGTGTACCTTCTTTCTGGAAAATCTCCCAACCTTTGGCTTTTCCAAACTCATTTACTATGATTCCACGTGTTACTTTATCAGTCTCTGGGTCGTTTTTCGCTTCTTCTATCATCTCCTCAATGGAAAAACCTTCCCCTTTCTTTTTCAAGTTCTGTACAATTTTGGTGATCAAAACTCCCTCAGCCGAGTTTATATCCAGACTAAAGGCAGTACACCAGTCGTTTGGTTCTACATCCATCGGCTTCAATGAGAAAGGGAAATCCGTAGGAATTCCCTGCTCTTTGTATTTATGGTAGAAACCTGAGGGAGTGAATATCTTCACATCCAAAGCATTTGGTTCAAAACCCCATTGCTTCACCAGGTCCGCATCCTGGAAGTTGGGATATTTCATCGTCCAATAGATGCCCATCGTATCCAGAAGGACGATAGAAAGGTTCTGTTTGACTTCCAATGGCAAATTAGCCAGACCTTCGGCGATGGAGCCTAATGTGTAAGACTTTCCACTTCCACGCTTACCTACGATAAAAACAACGTGCGCCCCAGCTACGTCCAGATAGACGGGATTGGAAAGAGAAGTGGCCTGTCCCATCTGCACATACTGTTTACCAATAAGAATCGTTCCTTCTTTGCCGTACTTCTCCACACCTTTTTTTGAACGGCCAATTATGACATCGAATACCATTTAGGGGATTAAAAGAATAAAGGATAAAAATCTATCGGAACTGAAGTAGAGAAAAAGTAAAAAAGTAGTAAACAACCCTACAATTCCTCATCTGTCAGGACATTGACACGCTGTGTGTCTTTTACCTTCGAGGAAGTTCCGATTATGTGTGAGATTCCCAATTTCTCGCATACTCTTACAAGATCAATATCAATAACTCCATCTAAAGCCAGCGCATAAATCCCACCATCTAGACTTTTGATCGTGCTTGTCAACTCACTCAAAGGGACTTTTCCAAGGACTTTAAGCTTGTCATCAAAGATGCAGGCACCCCTGGTTCCGAGAAGGTCATCTAAGGTCTCTTTGAATTTCTTCTTTTCATCAGGGGATAATTTCTTCTTACTTTGTGAAGGCCTGCTCGGAGGAGAAGATCTCTGAAATCTTCCTTTTGCTGGAGGCATGGGTCTCCTTTGAGGCATAGGTCGCCTACTCCTGTCAGAGTGACGCGGTCTGGCCCGAACAGGTTCTTCTTTCAAAGCGCCATGACTATCAATGCCCAAGTCCAATTTGGCCTGTTCTGCAGTGACCCGGCCTCTTAGAGCTTTATGGATCTCCTTTTTCGTTATCTCCTCTACTTCTTTCCCGTCAGGAGCTTTACAGACAAAGTCAGTCTCTGTCACAGAGAGCAATTCACGTATGATCAAGTCGCCACCCCTGTCACCATCCACAAAGACGGTTGCGGTCTTTCTCTGGGTCAACTCTTTGATTGTCTCCGGACAAGAAGTGCCATTCAGGGCAATCGCATTCTTGAAACCATGTTTCAACAGGTTCAGTACATCTGCTCTACCTTCGACAATAATAATATCCTCACTTTCATGGATGGCTGGTCCTGCTGCAAGTTTTTCTCTACCAAAATCAACCACTTCCATAATACGTACAGATTGAGCTACTTCATCAGCAATTTCCTGCGAATCGGGCAGGGTATCCTGGGTCAGGCTTTTTAACAAAGCTTTGGCACGATCGATCACGTACTGACGTTTGCTGGTCCGTACGTCTTCAATCTTCTGAATATGCACCTTAGCATTACAGGGACCGATACGCTGGATTATCTCCAAAGCTGCTGCGATGATCGCGGTCTCAGTCTTATCAAGGGAACTGGGAATGATAATCTCTCCATTTGTCTTCCCAGAACTGGTACCAACATTCACTTCGATCCGGCCGATCCTTCCGCTTCTCTGCAGTTCTCTTAGCTCAAGGTCGCTCCCGAGAAGTCCTTCTGTTTGTCCAAAGATTGCTCCAATCACATCAGGACGGTCAACAATACCATCGATGTTGATTGTTGAATGAATAATATATTTTGCCGCTACAGGGCTGATTTTTGCCATTTTAAGCCTCCGCTATTTTGGTTTATTTGTTACTTCTATCAGAAAGATTCAAAACGTATCTAAACCAAGTTTACCTAACGGATATGAAGTACAATACTTGGTGATTTGATTGAACATGATAGATACTCTTTCTGATATGTGTCTGCTATGGGACTATTTTCATGGAGAAATAGAACTTAGACTCTTCTTCCTTTGGTGTTACGTGAGTTTGTGATTGGTGAACGCGAAATTCTATTTCTCAATGGGTTTTGGTGCCCGTAGCACTAACCCCTGAGTTCATTGCTCGGGAATCCCGTAGGCTCCCACAGGTACTCTCTGTGACGGGCATTTTACCTTTTACCACCGCTCTTATTTAAATGCTTCGGTTTTGAGCATAAAACCTCAGCAAACCCGAAGGCCTGCTGAGGATCCACAAAGGCAAAGCCTTTGGGACATCCAGGAAAACCTGGATGAAAAGAGGTGGTTTGAGGTGTTTGTTACTGAGAAATGATAACCAATATATAAATGTTTTGGTTGTTTTGCTACTAGGGGATGAATAATGAGGGTGAGTGGGTGGAGGGTGGGAGGCAGTGGTGGAACTGTCAAAATCTACAAATCTAAATTTTCAATATAGAATTCCAATTCATTTCCCTGTTCAACATTCAAAGCATCGTTGACAAATCTCTTTGCCAGTTTCTTTTCCAGCAAAGGGACCATCATCCCTCTTGCCCTCTTGCTGATCTTCTCTTCATACATCTCCCAGTCTGGTTCGTACTCTTCGGGGGAAATTAGGAAACGTTTTTTTTCAACAATGCTCCTGCCTTGCAGGTAGGGTTCCATGATAAAATCTCTATCTTCCCCAATCTGTCGTTCCATGATAAACTCATCTCCACTAAGAACTTTCACACGCGAGTCCTCTTCTGCCCCCCAATCATAGAAATATATCTCTTCGCCTTTTTCATATGCCTTGATTATTCCTGTAGATTTTACCTGCCTGATTAGATGGTACCTGGAGATATCCCTCCCGCCCAGTTTCCCCAATCCTTCCCAAAGAGACGCCACAGCGGTAGGCAAATCATCATTAAGAACTTCCTCCAAGAATCTTCCAAATACGCCCATCTCAAAAATGCTCATGTTGTAGGTGGGTTTATCTGTCTTCTTGAATCCAGGGTAGAAACCGAATTTCTGATAGAATATCTTTCCACCTGCCAAATAGGCAGTAGGCATTTTGTCCACCGGAATCAACGGACATCCTTCTTCATACAAATTCGCTATGTTTCCAGTCATATAGGCATGCCTTCCCTGCACGTGAGCTATCTCCAACTCATTCTTCTGGCAGAACTTTTCAACTTCACCACAATAATTTTCCAGCCTGCCAGCGAAAGTCTCCCATCCCGCTTCGTATGCCCCGAAGAGAATCCTGTTTCTTTGCCGTACCCTGCTCCATTGCCGGAACATCTGCTGAAATTCCCTGAGGCTCAAACCTTCCGCCTGCATATACTCATTGCTTTTCAGCAAGGGTTTCAAATCTTTCTGAGCAATAGCAGATCTGTTCAACTTCTTCTCCAGCCCATTATCCATGAGATACATGAAACAGATGCTGCATAGCGTATCAAATCCCTGCTGATCATCCAGCTTCTTGATAAGTTTGTCCAACTTATCTTTCTCGTACAGGTATGATGCATAATCCTTCCACATCCATTCTGAGAGGGCATCCTCAAATTTTGTAAGACTGTAGGCCCTCTGCGGATCCCATTTAAATTGGTCGATATAATTGAATATTTCCCTGACTTCAGGGAAGAACCAACCGATATCCTGCCTTAATACTCTGCCCAGGGGTAGATAAGCCTGACAAACATCTCTAACAAGACCCTGGCTTTTCACACTTAGCCTCTTTTCGATTGTCCGGGTGAGTTTCCCTTTCACCCGGTTCTCATATTTGATGAACGATTTGAACCTGGGATAGACAATATCCTTGTACACTCCAACTTTCTCAAAGAACTTCCTTTCCTGGAATATCTGGATCCTCTTGGGATCGTGCAGCAAGAGATACGGATCTATTCTTAGGGTCTGAGAGATGAAGGCAATATCTTCCAGGGAAGTGTTAAAAGCTTCATCTTCGATCAGCTTTACCATCACTTCTGCATCCATGCTCACATAAGAACCGATGATCTCTTCTGCAGAATTGTCTCGGAGCATCTCTTTTACATCTTCTCTCTGCGGCTCTTTTCCTTTGCACACCCACTCCAGATCTTCCTGCTGGTCATAATCGATACTTTTGGCAAAAACTTCATCTCCAAGAACATGCTTGGCCACCAGCACCAATTTCCGGTTGGGCAAGTACCCGAACTTCTTCTTTGCCTCAGCCAGCAGATCGCGAACGTTCATTGCCTTGATGCCTATCCTTTCAAAGAAGGGGATGGTGGATATCTTCTTTGGCTCTTCATCATCTTCCCCGGGTTGGAACTTGCCCGCTTCCCTTAGCTTGATTGCGTCAAATGGGACGTTGTAAGCCACAAAAGTTTCTGTCCCGGATGACTTGATGTCTGCTGCTACCTTTGCTGCAAGATCTTGTTCATCATCACACTTTACCATACGATAACCATTGATTGTCGTTTCATCCGGGAATCCGTATAAAGTGTAGATTATCCTGTCTTTAACTTCTCTTTCTGCATACAAGACCATCGCCGCCCAGCTGACTTCCGATTCTTTATGTCGGAATAGCGGGATTTCAATATCAACCAAGGCCATCGGTTGGTCGAGCAGTTCTTTGGCGGTCGGCATCCTTTTGAAGGTGATTCTATTTTCGAGAGAAATCTCCTTCTTTCCGGAGCTGATTTCCCTGACTAAGGAATCATCAACCTCTACAATACTCCCTTTTGGCGCAACTTTCCGTCGAGCATAAGTTGCGTATTTCCCGCGACAGAATTCTTCAGGCAGGGGCGAAGGGACCCGTACTTTGGCAGTCTTATCTTTGACTGTTTTCCCATCTGCTTTACCCCCCATCGCACCATCTTCCCCATTGATTGGCCAGCCTTTTTCAAGCACTATAAGGATGTCATCTATCGTGTACCGGTGCCTTCTTCTTACGTTGGGGTGGGCATAAAGATGATTCCTGATCCGATCTATCGTGTATGGTTTTTTTCCCGGAGGAGGGTTAGATATCAGATAATCGAACATCCTTCCTGCAAAGCGGTGCTCTTCCTCAGTCTCAGGATGGCTCAAAAGATGGTTCTTGAGCTGCTGCATAGTGAAGCACCTGGATTGAGCAACATCGATAGGTGCTTCTATCTGCACAACGTCAAGGAAAGAATCAATCGTCTTTGGTTTACTTCCGGCAAGGGCAGGCCTGCGGGTGATCTCCTTCTTCAGCCACTCTGCATCTTCAAAATCAATCCTGTTTACCGAGAATGTGTGTAAGTGATCATTCACGTAGAAACTTCCCAACCCTTCCAGGGTGAGTTCTAATTTATGTCCTCTTACACGTATGTCTGAGAGAATTGTCAGCATCGTCTTGTAAGAGGATTTTCTGCTATATATTTGTTGTGAAGCAAACCCATAATTTATATAAAAACATACAAATACTCTTTAAGGATGGAGAAAAATTGGCACCAGAACAAAAAAATCATTACAAAAAGAGAGGTGTTTCTACTCCAGAGAGGACACGAAAATATTTAAATACAGAGAGAGAGAGGAATGAAAAAAATAAGGAAAAGACTAGGAATTTTAATGCTCATGGTGGTTCTGGGTTGTATTTTATTGCTTCCAATCGTTGAAGCTGCGGTCGATTTAACCTTTGCCACTCAGACCATTATGATTTATGAGTCAGGCTCTTTAGAAATAAGTTCGGGCACACTAATTTGCTGGGCGTTTATAACTGACAATAACGCGAACACTGTCTCCTGTGATAGTACCGGTATCTCTGCAAACACCCAATACAGAGTTGAAGTAACATTAAAGAACGTTGACTCAACTACTGCAAGAATGCAGGGAGCGGGTGATTATGTTGACCATGAAAACGTTCTTACTGGATGGGCAGGTAGTAGTCCAACCTTGGGTTCCTGCGCATTTGATGACCCTGGTGAAGATGACGGCGATACTACCTGTAATGCAGCATGGTCAAACACTGTTGATGTACGGATTACAAACACAGGAGGTGGTTTTGTAGACATTGCTCAAAATGAAGGCGAAGCCTTTATGTACTTAATTACAACTGACAGTGATGCAGTAGAATCCTCAACTAGCTACTTTAACGCGAATATTGATGGAAACACCGAAGATTCAAGTAAGGTTTCCATAAGTTTAGCAGCAGTTGTCCCGGAGTTCTCTGACTATGCAATTCTGCTTATCCTGATAACCGTCGTTGGCGGTTTTTTTGCCATGAAAAAGAAGATGGATGTCTGAAAAAAGAAACAATTTAATATACTTACATTCTTCTCAACAGATAATGGTCACTTTAACATATCAGGAACGTTTCAAGACGCTGAAAGGCGTGTTTGATGAGTTTACCAACAGGAATATCTTTACATTAGAGAAGAAAGGTATCTTCGATGAGCTTGTCAGCCCTTTAGAAGTGGGCAAGGAAAGTAATGTCTTTGTCGCGAGTAAAGGTAATGGTAAGGTTATCGTCAAGATCTACCGCCTGCAGAACTGCGACTTCAAAAGGATGTATGATTATATCAGGAAAGATCCTCGTTACCAGTTTCTCAGGAGAAAAAGAAGAGAGATTATCTTTGCCTGGGTGCAGAGGGAATATAAGAACCTGTTGCGGGCAGAGAAAGCTAAGGTTGCTGCTCCAAAAGCACTTGGTTTCAGGAGTAATATCGTCGTGGAGGAGTATATCGGGGATGATGAAGCTGCTCCCCCCCTTAAAGATAAATATCCGGAATCTCCAGGGAGATTCTTTTCCGAGGTTGTTGGAGAGATGAGAAAAATGTATAAAGCGGGATTAATCCATGGGGATTTGTCTTCATTCAATATCTTGAATCATAATGATAAGCCGGTGATCATCGATTTCTCCCAGGGGACATTAGTCAAGACACCAAATTCTGAAGAGCTGCTGGAAAGGGATGTGAGAAATATTGCGAAGTTTTTCAGGAAATTGGGAGTTGAGGCAGATGAAGGGGAGGTGTTTAGAGAGTTGACAGCGAAGCAGAGCAAGTAGCTACTTTTTAGTACTAAATGTTCCAAAAACTTTTTAAAATAGGGCTCCTTTCTGTAATTATGATGGTAACAAAGGCAGTTGTTAAAGGGATAGGAATAGGAATTCTGACTTTGCTGACCGCAGAGGGAGCTTGTGTAACCAAGAATGTTCTGGAGTTGGATCACATGGCCAGTCTTGAACAAAGGATAACCCCTGGTGATGTAAAACAGGCAGTTCATCTGAAAGCGATGCTGGATGGGCCACTGGAGGATTTCAGTGAGATGGAGATCCTGGATAATCTTGTGCCTTCGGAATCGATGTTTCTTGCGCTGGCATTCTACTCATACGGACTTACCAATATGGCTCTCTCCGATGAAGAGCACCGTGATTTTGCTAAGAAGTACATCGAAAGGGCGATCCAGAAAGCAACGAGGCCCAGAATCTTCCATGCTTTTTCCGCAGATTTGACAGAGGAGTCGCATGAAAATGTTCTTTATCTAGGACATCTTAACCTGATGATGGGGGCTTATGCCCTGGTTTCAGATAACGGGAAGTATCTGAGTACACAAAAAATGATCACTGATGCTTTGACAAGAAATTTTCTTGCTTCGCCCACCCACCATCTCCAGACATACAAAGGTCACCGTTGGCCCGCAGATAATGTTGTTGCGCTGGCATCTATCGCTTTGTACGACCACCTGGCAGGAGAGGACCATAGTCAGGCAATCGATGCCTGGAAAATGTGGACGAAGCAGCATCTGGACGAAAACCGCCTTCTGTATTCCCACATCAACGATGAGACCTATCTGCCTGATGAGGAGGCAAGAGGTTGTGCTATCGCCTTTTCGATTCCGTTCATAAGTATGTTTGACCGTCCATTCGCTGACCAATTGTACAAAGACTTTCGCAGGACATTCTTCAAGGAATTCATGGGTATACCTTTCGCACGTGAGTCCCTGCAGGACAATTATCTGGCGAATGTTGATTCAGGTCCAATAATCATGGATATGGGTACGGTCGCATCTGCATTCTCCATTGGAGCGGCCAAGGTAGCTGGTGACAAAGAAACATTCAGCCGACTTTCAAAGGCTGCAGAAATTTTCACTTTGCCTTATGAGACATTTGATGGAAAAGGATATCTGGCCAATGTTTCTCTGGGAGAAGCTGTGTTGTTGTATGGTCGCACGCTGCGGCAGTGGTTCTAGTCCAATATAGTGCAATCTCTTCCCCGCAGGTCGCATTGAGTCTGCCAACGAGCTCTCATATCAAATTCTCTGGCGATACCTGAATCAGCTAGGTAGGCTGCCAAGCGATCTGGTAGAGATATGTGAGGGGATTCAACATCTTTCCTCTGCTCCTCTGCTCTGTCCACCGGAACAATCGAAGCTTTTGCAAAGCCTTTAGGCTGCGAGGGAGTGAGTTTATCTTTTATCTTACGATACACCGTAGCCAGATGGCCGGTAGGGATCGAGATATCCTTTTCACTGTTTCTTTCATAGTCATAAACATCATCGACAGCCCAATCGATAAGGATACTATCTCCTTGGCGCCTTGCTTTCGCTTTCAGGAAAAAGTTCCCGAATGAATAACGCAATTCTTTATCCGGAGTCCAGATCACGCCCTGTAGAACGGTTCCAAATGACGACGAACGGACCTTCTCTAGAGATACAGTTTCTGATGCGTCTCCCCTCTTATCTCTAACACCAGATGAAGTTAGCTCAAACCCTCCCTCCCCCTGAGAAATCCTTCCTGCAATCCCGCCAATCATCTCCCGCATAACAAACCTCACCTCAGGCCTATCAGTGAACAGCTCTTTATCATACTCCATAGGTTCTCCCGTCGCTTCCAGGTAATGATAAAGCGTCCTAGCTGCTGTACTGCCATGAATCACTCTGGAACCGACCATCAAGGATTTGTAGACTCCAAACACAAATTGCACATCCTCATCGCTGGGCTGCTGACCCCGGTCCCATTGTTCTGTGATATCTATAATTCTCAGGTTCAAAGCACTCACTTCTTTTGGATCTCCTTTCGCAATTATCCGCATTATCTCCAATGTCGCAAAGTCCGAATCCATGGTCGCAACAACTTTTTTTTCACCAGATGCATAAGAGCTGAAATCTCCGTTGACCATGACTTTTCCTTTATCATTGCCCTTGCTATCAAAATGCTGAGCTTGGACGGGAATACCGATGATGCTGCTTAAAGTCTTTGCATAATTCCGGGTGATCTCCTGATTGCCCAGAGCATACCGCTGTGGCCCGCTACCATAGCTTAATACTCCCTGCGTGGTAATCCCTAACTTCTTTCCCACATCATCATAGGACATGGCTACTCTTCCTGCTCCGATGATAAAACCAAAATGGGACCGTTCACCACCAACCTTCCCCCTGGTAAATCCTTTCAGAAAATCTCCCTGGAACCCGATGTCAAGTGTTACACCATCGGCAACAAATCGCGTGGGAGTGAATATGACTTTATTTTCCTTTTTCTCCCAAGGAGAAATCGTATCCTCTTCAGGAGGTAACCTGCTATGGAAAGAAAGAGCAACTTCATAATCTGATTTGATCTTCACATCATTGACGAAGACCTCTTCATAGGGAGGAATAACAAGATGGCCTTTGATATAATCATAGTTTCTGGGATCAACTTGGAAATGTCCTTCAACATTAAGCTTCTGACCTCCCTTAAAAGAGCTGACAGAGCCGCCTTGGATGTCAAGTATTCCTTCTTGAAAAACCACATCACCCCTCTCTTTGAACACAAGCCCATCAAATTCCGTGAGTAGCATGGAAATCGCACCACTACCCCAAAATTCAATTTTACTTGCGCCACGCACTTTATGACCGTCGATCGTCCCTTCTTCCAGTAGAAGAGCACCACGAGGAGTTTGGCTTACACTGCCAGTCAAGACATGCCACTCTGCCTCTCCCCTCATTCCATGTTCAAGAAGAAAATTGTTGTTTTTATCCACCTTAAATTTATATTTCTTTCGATGTACCATGATATTGATGTCCCACTCGACTCCATCTTTGTTCTTACCTTTGATAGTCCCATCAGCAGAGTAGGATTGGATCTCACCGACTAAAGTGATCCTCACCCCTTTTGACTGTGCAAACCTGGAAAAATGTTCTTTGTTTCTGTTGACATTTCCTTTCATACTGAAAAACTCTATCGCTATCTTCTCATCTTTTCCAGCTAGCGGGGAATTCCTGATGTACATCATCCGGTTCCAGGTAGAGAGTCTCTTGAAATCATCGACCGAAGGGTTTGGGAGACGCTGCAGATCAAGATGCGTCGGATCTTCCAACCTCCGAAAGTCTTTTGAGGTTGGTGCCTTAGCTTTGTCGAAGGAATGTCTGCATTCCTCTTCCGTACTGCAGGCCAACAAAGGGATTGCCGGGACCAGAAGAAGAAAAATCACCAGCATTAATAAGGGGGAAATCTTCATCTTGCAGCGGAAACCTCCTCTTCTACATAATTCATCTCTTCTGCAAAATTATATACAAACTGTCCATTACTGATCGTCCTCACGGAGACAATGCTATCCTCCAGAGAGAAAGTGGTCTCGTCGATCGAAAAGCCCTCAGGAAGGATGGAAGAGAAACAGCTGATACATGAACTGTCCTCAAGGATCTTGCGAGCTGCCTGATGGATCTGTCCCAGTGGAGATTCAACCTCTGCGACAAAAATATCGATGACAGATGAAGCAGACTGTTTTTCTATCATTACCTCCCGGTGCACTTCAGCTTGAACTTTCTTTGGGTGAACTGCTGTTTGCACATCCCATCCTTCTCCTGCATTGATCGAAATCGAATAGGTCGAGAAGTTGAAACAAGACTCTGCCAGCTGCCGGAAAACAAGAGATAATTCTTCCTGGACCTCATCTTGTGAAAGAAATGTGCTGCTGTCGGAGATTGGTACTTCTAAATTATATTCTGGAAGGGGTAGGGGTATGCTCTTAGATGCTTTCCGGAAGTAGCCTCCCTGAACACCGATAAAAAAGGTTGATTCTTCCAGTTTTTCCTTTAGGCAGCTTTCAACAAATCTTGTTACTGAAGCACGCTCCGCAGTAAGAGGGGCGCCAGTTTCAGTGGGGATTTTCTGTAAAGATACCATCCAATAGATGGATGCAGTCAGCACCAGTACCATCAGGGAGATTATTATGAAAATAGTCACTTGTCCTCTTTTTTCCATTCTAAGAGCAAAAGGATATTCTCCCCTTATAAAAACATTTTGACAGGGAAAATATTAAAAACAACAGAGATTCACAATAGAATACCATGAAAAAAGCAACAAAAGATAAGAAAAGACAACCGACCGAGAAACAGTTGCTGAACCTGTTGCAGGATATCGAAAAGGGAAAAGTGTCCGTCAACCTTGATGAACAAGCTTCTGCACAAGCCATGGAATGGGAAAATGGGATCCATTACTTTGATACGTCAAACAAATGGAGGATTGGGGTGTTTGTGGATTGCGGTAGGTTTGATTACGTAGATTCAATGCAGCATGGTGGTACAAAGGTCGAGTACTGGCAGTTGGACAAGTTTTACCCAGAAACGACGATGTATGCCAACAGATTCAGAGATGTGGAGTTAGGAAAAAGAATTTGGGGGATAGAGGCGAAAATGTACGCCGATCTGCAGTAGGAACGATGGAAGAAGAAGAATTTTCATATGAACTGAAGATCCCCGAAGATAGAGTGGGGGTCTTGGTCGGAACAAACGGAAGTACAAAGAAGGAGATAGAGGAAGCTACCAAGAGCAAGCTAGATATTTCTAAGGAAGGGGATGTCATCATCACCGGCAGCGATGGACTGCTGCTTTATATCACTCAGGACATCGTCAAGGCGATTGCCCGTGGTTTTAATCCCAAGACGGCGATGCTTCTCCTGAAACAGGATTATGCATTTGAGATGATCAACATGAAAGACGTGGCTGGGAAAAGTAAGAATACTATGCAACGGCTGAAGGGAAGAGTCATCGGTAAAGGAGGAAAAGCTCGAGAAGAGATTGAAAGATTAACGGATTGTTACATCTCTGTGTATGGGAAGACGATTGGCATCATCGGGGAAACGGTGCAAGTTGCACTAGCCAGAGAAGCGATTGCCATGCTGCTTTCCGGAAGCATGCATAAGACAGTATTCCAGTTCTTAGAGAAGAAAAAGAGAGAGATTATGTTTGGTGAAACAAGAAGCATTAAATAATATTCCCATTTTCTCAAGTAGATGTTCCTCAGCAAGTATGGGATAAAATCCAAAAATATCGATCTCATGTATCTCTCACAGATAATCGGAGGGATGCTCTTTTTTCTACCGATTATTGCTCTTTACCTGGAAAAAAACCTTTTTTCTATCACTAATGTGGCCATAGTCTTTGGCATTGAAGCAGCCGCCCTGGCAGCTTTTGAAATGCCGACTGGAGCTATCGCTGACCTGTTCGGGAGGAAAAAGACACTTATCATGGCTCATTCCATCGTCATCCTGGCTATGATCTTCCTCTATATTGGAGGAAGCATGCTGATGTTCATACTGTTCGCTTTGTTGAATTCTTTAGCCAGAAGCCTGCATAGCGGTACGGACAGCGCTATAATCTACGATACTTTGAAAGAAGAGAATAAGGAGAAATATTTCAAGAAAATCATAGGTAACTATTATGCAGTGTGGCCGGTAGGAGCTTCGATCGGTTCCATAATCGGTGGTTACATCGCCAGTTACTCCCTTTCTCTACCAGCCTTGTTGAGCATCATCCCGATTTCCCTTACCCTCCTCCTAAGCCTTTTCCTGAAGGAACCAACGTATGAAAAGGAAGGTCACAAGAACATCTTCAGACACATATCAAACTCGCTGAAAGTGATCGTTTCCAACAAGCAGTTGATAATTCTCATGATAGGCGGCTTTGTCCTTTTTGCATTTAGTGAAAATATGCATCGTCTAGGCTCCCTATTCTTTGAGTTCAAAGAGATACCGATAATCTATTTTGGATACATCACTGCTCTTATTTTTGCTTTCTCCTCTCTGGGACATTATTTGTCTCATGCCCTCTCAGAGAAGATCGGCAACAGGACCACTTTGATATTAGCAACTGCAGGATCATCGTTATTGATGGTGCTCGCTACACTAACCCTCGGATTCACTTCAATGCTGCTTTTCATCATCCCTTCCCTATTTTTTGGATTGAGGAACCCCGTGATCAACCATCTGCTGAACCTGGAAGTCAGTTCAGGCAAAAGAGCGACAGTGATCTCTACATCTAACTTCATGGGCCAGTTAGGGATGGCTTTGCTTGCACCCCTGATCGGCTACTGGGCAGAACTTTACACGATAAATACTGCTTTTATGATTAGCGCCGGAATGATCTTTATAGTGCCTATCCTGTTTGTTTTTCTTAGGGAGAAGGATTGATTTTTGGGTTCATCCAGAAACCAATCCCACCACAACCCTTATAAACCTCCCACTTTTTTCTCAAATCATGCCTGAAAAAAGCGCTGAAGAATTAGCGAAGAAACAAAGGGATATTTCCATAGCTGAATTTTTTGAAAAAAATAGACATCTACTGGGTTTTGATAATCCCAGAAAAGCACTACTTACGGCCGTAAAAGAAGGAGTAGACAATGCTCTGGATGCCTGTGAGGAAGCAAGGATCCTTCCGGAGATAAATGTGGAATTGATCCAACTCTCTGAAACCAGGTTCAGAGTTATCATGGAAGACAACGGACCGGGAATCGTTCGATTACAGGTACCAAAAATCTTTGCTAAGCTGCTTTATGGTTCAAAATTCCATAAGCTATCCGCGACCAGGGGACAACAGGGGATCGGTATCTCTGCAGCAGTTCTTTACGGCCAGCTCACTACGGGAAAGCCAGCCGTTATCCTTTCCAAGACCGCCAAGAACAAACCGGCCAGTAGGTTCAAGCTCAAGATCAATACTCAGAACAACAAACCACAGATTATTTCAGAAACTGAAGAGGATTGGGAAGGTAAAGAGCATGGAACGAGAATCGAGATCGACCTGGAAGGTAGCTACATCAAAAGTAAACAGTCGGTTGATGAATATATGAAAGAGACAGCTATCGTAAATCCCCATGCCACTTTTATCTATACTAATCCAGAAGCTAACCAGATTATCCTGCCCAGAGCTGTAGACAGGCTTCCCGCGGAACCAAAAGAGATTAAGCCCCACCCTTATGGAGTTGAACTGGGAAGATTGATCAAGATGATGGAAATGACCCCTGCCAAGACACTGCAGCAGTTTCTTACCACAGAATTTGTCAGGGTCGGATCAGGAACAGCCAAGTCAATCTGCGAGAATGCTGCCCTCCTGCCCAAAACGAGACCAAAATCTGTCAGCAGAGAGATGGCAGAAAATCTATTCAACGGAATCCAGAAAACCAAGATCATCGCACCACCAATGGACTGCATCTCTCCCATCGGTGCAGAACAGCTGGAGAAAGGATTAAGGAAAGAGCTAAATGCCGAATTTTACTGTTCAGCAACTCGCCCCCCGTCGGTCTATCGGGGCAATCCTTTCATAATAGAATGCTGCACAGGAGATTCTAAAATTATCCTTGAAGACGGGACATTGATTCCAATAAAAGATTATGTCGTGACAAGCGATCCACGGAAGGTATTGTCCATGGATGAAAACTTAAAAATTGTTCCAACTACAGTGATTGCAAAACAGAAATTCAAAAATTCCCATAAATTACTACGGATAAAAACAAAGTCAGGAAGGAAACTTACTTTGACAGCAAATAATGAAATTCCCGTTATTTTCAATGGAGAGATTGTGTGGAAACAAGCAGAAAAAGTTTCTGGTGGAGAATATATTGTGGTTCCAAAAATATACGATGTTGACGGGCAAACTCCGAAAATGATTGACTTATTGGATAAAGAACATGTCCAAATTCTTAATGTAGAGCTTATGAGACGGCTACTTAAAGAATTGGCACTTAAGTTTGGGACTCTGAAAGCTGCTGCTTTACCAACATCAATCCCCTACGAAAGACTCAGAACCTTCAAACGGAAATTTTGTATCTCCAGACCTTATCTTAACGAACTCGAAAATATTGCCCTCGTTTTAAATAAGAATATGGATGTTTTGAAACAAGAGATCAAAGAGGTACGTTATGTGAATAATAGGTATTACAACCCAAACAAAGTATCATTACCTGAAATTAACGAAGACTTGCTCTATGTTTTTGGCTTATTGGAATCTGATGGCCATATACGTAAGAACGTTATTGCTTTTGTTAACTTAGACGAAAGATTGCACCAGAAATTTAATGAAAAAATCAAGAATCTTTTCAATGTAGAAGTCAAAAAGCACCTAAACAATTCTTATTTCTGCAACAAAACAATTTACCACATCCTAACTAAACTGAAATCTGAATTAACCACGCTTCCTACTACTCTTATAATATCGTGGCTAAAAGGCTTTGTTGACGGGGATGGGTGGGTTAATCTAAAAAAAAGAGAAATCGGCATTGCAACAGCTAAAAAAGAGAGAGCTAACCTAGTACAAACATTGTTGTTAAGAATCGGGATAACCTCGACCATCCAAAAGAAAAAAATACCAAAAAAGTTCGGCATGATTGACGGAAGAGAGGTCAGAACTAAAAAAGAGAAACACGATATTGCTATAAATGGTTATTCAAACATTAAGAAATTTAGGGACTTAATCTCTTTTAGACAAACAAAGAGGCTTGAAAAAATCAGCGAGATTGACCTCTCATTTGAACAAAGGGATACAAAGAACGTGATTCCTGTTGGAGACTTGCTAAGGATATTCAGAGGGGAAAACATCTTGTTTCAACGTGAATTAGGTTTTTCTGATACAAGTATAAGACAAATAGAAAAGGGCAGGCAAAATATTACCTCCAGAAATCTTCAACAGATTCTTCTACAAAAAGAATTCCAAGGTGCTGCTTTTACAAAGTTATTGAGACTAATTAATTCCGACATCCTTTGTGATAAAATTATCGACATCGAATTGATGCCTCATGAAGAATTCGTTTACGACCTTACTACAGAGAATGGGAATTTTGTTGCAAACAACATTATTATGCATAACTGTGCCATAGCATATGGTGGTGAACAGGAAGGGGACAACACGATCAAGATATTACGTTTTGCTAATAGAGTTCCTTTATTATACCAGCAAGGCGCCTGCGCCATCACCAACTCCATCCAAAACACTGCCTGGAGAAATTACGGACTGCAGCAAAGCAGGAACTCAATCCCCGTCGGTCCGTGTACGACAGTCGTCCACATGACGTCCGTATGGGTCCCTTTCACTTCAGAATCAAAGGAAGCGCTTGCCCATTATCCTGAAATCATCAAAGAAGTTAAACTTGCCCTACAGGAATGCGGCCGTAAGTTAGCATCTTACGTGAACAAGAAAAAGCGGATCAAAGAAGAAGGGAAGAAAAGAAGTTACATCGAGAAATATATCCCTCACGTTGCCAGCGCCTTGCAGGAGATCATCGGTTTGGATGAGATAAAGAAGAAAAAGGTTGAGGATGATCTCTGCGAGATACTCCATCATACAAGAGGAGAATTGGAAGAGATCGGGGTTGATAATCCTGATTATGATCCAGAGTTGGCGAAGATTGGCAGGGAAGAAAAAGAGAAGGAAGCAACTGAAGTAGAAGATGCTACAGAGAAGGCAAAAGTTGTAAAGAAGGAAGAATCGTCTGGAAAAGGACAGACAACATTGATCTAAAATGTCTAAAAAAACAAGCAAAAAGAACAAAGTCGTGGAGAAAATCGTAGAAATTGCCCAATCGATGTACAACACCATCAGAAAACAGAAGCAACCTGATATTGAGATGCCTATCCGCGCCCTGAGTAATGTTGCTTACAACGAGCAAGAGGGATATTTCAAGATACTCAGTAAAGTTAAACAAAGAACCTTGACCGCTGGCACCATAAAAACATTCGCTCAAACGCTGCGGATGATGGGATTATCTAAAGAGTTGATCGAGACTGATGAGATTGCCACAAAGAGAGAGGCTTATTATATCAGCAAAAACTGGAATGACGCTCGATTCAAAGAACAGCCAGAATCCGATACCGTGATGGATGATATTGAAGCGATGATGGCTGTTAATAGAGAGCAGATAGGGTTCATCCCTGATGAAAAAGGGGGAGCGGTTGCGGGAAAATTGATAGTAGTTGATAAAAATCGAGATACTGGAAAAGAGATCAAGATCGACTGCACAAAATTTGGTTCAGGAGCTTACTCATGCCCCAGTTCAGTAGAACACTTGAAGTTTGAGACAAAAGCAAAGTTTGTCCTAGCTATTGAGACTAACGGTATGTTTGAAAGGTTGAATAAACATCACTTTTGGAAGAAAGCTGATTGTATCCTGATTTCTATGGGGGGTGTCCCCACAAGAGCATGCAGAAGGTTTATCAGGAAATTGAGCGACGAGATGGACATTCCAGTTTATGTATTCACTGACGGTGATCCATACGGTTTTGGCTCGATCTATAGAACTTTGAAAGTTGGGAGTGGAAATGCAGCACATATCAACAAATATTTTTGTGTACCCAAAGCACAATTCATCGGAATAACACCCCAAGACATTATTGATTATAAGCTGCCTACGCACCCGTTAAAAGAAGTAGACATTAAGAAAATTAAGGATCTGGTCAAGAATGATCCGTTCATCAAGCATCATCGCCCGTGGCAGAAAGCACTTAAAGAGATGGCCAAGATGAAAGTAAGGGCGGAACAGCAGGCGTTGGCTAAGCACGGATTAAACTTTGTCATAGAAAAATACTTACCGCAAAAACTGAAAGACCATAAGACGTGGTTGCCTTGAAACATACCAAATTAATCGGACTATTAACAATAACTCTCTTACTTCTATCCTGTGGAGGCCCTACAATGAAAAACACAGCAGTCTTTGAGACTAATCTTGGAACTATCAAAGTTGAATTATTTACTGACAAAGCACCGATCACCACCAAAAACTTCATCGATCTTGCAGAAAAAGGATTCTATGACAACACCAAATTTCATCGGGTGATGTCCAACTTTATGATCCAGGGAGGGGATCCTCTCTCAAAAGAAGATTCCAAGAAAGCGATGTGGGGAACCGGCGGACCAGGTTATGAGATCAAAGATGAATTTCATCCTGAACTGAGCAACATGAGGGGGACTATCGCAATGGCCAACCATGGTCCCGATTCTGGAGGCAGCCAATTTTTCATCAACCTGGTCGATAATATTTACCTGGATTATGACAAGCCACCGATGCAGAGTAAGCATCCTGTATTCGGTAAAGTAATTGAAGGGATGGAGATTGTTGACAAAATAGGTAATGTTGAAACAGATCCAGGAAACAGACCATCGCAAGATGTGGTTATTGAAAGGATAAGTATAGAAATTTAGACAAATTCCCCCGAGAATCACACCCCTACTTTTTCACTTTCCCTAACGCTTCTTTAAACAGTTTCTCATAAGCAAGAATGAACCGCAGCAGTCTTTCCAGGATATGTCTGACTTCCTTTTCCTTCTCTTCCAGCTCCATCTTAACACTGCCAACAGTCGCTTCTTCAATGCTTACTTCAAAAAGATGATCGGACTGGTTGAAGAGGATCTTAATCTCTTCAAAAGTTTTATCTATCCTGAAGATTGCATCCCTGGAAACATCACTTACACCTTTTAATGACCCTTTCACTTTCTTTAAATGATGCAAAGACCACTTCCGGCCCACCTTTTCTGCTGCTTCCAAGCTGATCACAAAATGGATCTCCCCTTTCCGCAGCTCTTCCAGCTCATCACGTAACTCGACCAGCTTCTCAGAAACCTCAACAAAGAAATCATGGAGTTCATCATATTCACTGTATTCCATCTGCAGATGCATGAATAACATATCTGTAGCCAGGAGTTTTGTCTCGAAGTCATGTGTTGAAATGACAATCTTTTTGCCTGCTTCTATGCCAATGTGGATGTCATTAATGACTTCCTGCGCTTCTTCAGCATAGAACTCTCCAGTTAGATCGACCATGCTAGACAAAAAAAAAGGGGAGTTTATATTAATTACTGTTTTCCAGGAATGCCCTCAAGACCTTGTTACGCAAATTCTTTCTTTAAGTGATACACTTCTTCGCTCACTTGCCTGCCCTCAATAACAGGCGTGATCGTATGCACCTCTCCAACAACAGAATATCCCATCTTTTCATAAAATCTTCTGAGCCAGCCCGCATCAATCCCAACATCGATACCTACTTTCTGAAACTCTTTCCGTCTTACACATTTCTCAGCAAATACCAAGATCTCTTTTGCTATGCCTTGTTTTCTTGATTCCTTTTTTACGAACAGGTCTTCCAGAAGCGGATAAGGATACCCTTTGTTACGATAATGGATGAAAATATGCCCAACGGGTTTTCCGTCTTGAAACACAAGGAAATATTCTGCCTCATCCTTTTCTTGCTTCCTTATTCTGGACATATGCAACTTTGGAAGTTTCTCACCCCGTATTTCTTGAAACAACTGCATATCTTCTTCATCCGCCAACCTGAAAGTGATATGGCTCATAGAAAAAAATGATGAACCCAAATCTTAAATATCTTTCTATTTACTGTACGTATTAAGTTTCCCTGAGGAAAATATGGGCAAGCCGCTCGTTCGACCGAGCCCGGCTTGTATTATTCAGCATAATAGAAATGATTAACTGGAATGGCTCGGGCTTGAACTTCTATCTTACGAATTGAACAATCTCACTCACCCCATGGCGCAGCCCATATTTTCCCACCCAACTTAATACGTACTATTTACTAGAACCAGAATCTCCCCTAATCCTCATCTTCTTCACTCCAGGGAAATACTCTCCAAAAGCTTCCTCAAATGAAAAATCAGGGTGTTTTTCACAGAACAGGTTCATGTGGCCAACTACAGGGACTTTATATCCCATCTTTTCTGACTTGCTGTTATCTTTCTTGATATCCTCAAGAGAAACTTCCTGCATAAATTCCCAGTTGAACCTCTCAGAGGGATCATAGTTGGGGAATCCTTCTCTTATCTGCCGGATGGCGTTCCTCTCCGCCAACTGATCTCCTGCCTGATGCGCATAACAGGCAGCCAGGAACAAATAATCTATCCAGACATGCCCAGGAGCTTTCTTAACACTGTGGGAAAGGCCAACCATCTTAATCGCCTTAGTCCTGTCCTCCCCGAGGAACCTTGCAATAATTCTCTCCAGTACCATCCTTATGAACTACGCAACCTTTCTTGTTTATAAGTTTTTCGGACTTTATCACTTCCGAGTCGAAACCATTTACCATAAGTATTAAAAGTTGCTCCACCTTTCCAAAAAAAATGATTAAAGGAATCATTTTTGACATGGACAGATGCATCTGGGACCCTTATCAGTACGATGTATATGAACTTACCAAACCAGTGATGCAGGCGATCGAATTAGCAGATACACTGAAGCAACTTGATAAAGAGAGAAAGAAACAGATCGGCAAAGCACTGTTCAAATGGGGTTTGCCTTTGATTATCAAAGAATTCCGCATTCCGAAACACATCGCCACAGCCATGGCTGCCGCATACCGGCCCATAGAACCGCCCAGGGGAGTTGTCGCCTATCCTGATGTCAGCGAAATCCCACCATTGACTCAGAAGAAGATACTGGTGACGACTGGATTGAAGCATTTTCAGGAGGCTAAGATCAAGAGATTAGGGCTCGCTCCTCTCTTTGATGAGATCATAATCAACACCACCGATAAGCTTACTGAAAAAAGAAGGAAAAAAGTATTCTTTGAAGCGATTCTCGAGAGATATGGATGGAAGCCAAATGAGGTCATGGTTGTTGGTGATAAAGCAGAAGACGAGCTGCAGTCCGGTAAAGAGTTAGGCATGATCACAGTACAATCTCTCCGACCCAGGATCGTAGAGAAAGTCAGTGGATTCAATTTCTATATTACCAGTTTTGCAGAACTGCCTGGCATCATTGAAGCGCTTGAACACTAGATGAGCATCTTCAATACAACGACAACCAGCAGTAAAAAGATTATCAACTCCAAATAACCGCCGACCCGAACAGGTCCACGAACTTTAAACTTTGAAAAAGGATAAAATACCTGCAATCCCTGCTTAGTCATACCATCCCCAATCAGGTGAGCCAGATAACCTAAAAACAAGGCCCGGCCATAATACTCTTCCCAGAAATAAGCCATCACAAAAAAGAGCCCCAGGTACAACAGCAAAGAATGGAACATCCCCCTATGTTGGGTAAAGAAAGCAATTATTCTGCCGATGAAACCACTCCATTGATTGATCTTGCTGCGATAATCATCAATATCCGGCAGGATGCTGCCCAGTAGTACCAGAAAGAGGACCACAAACTGATTATCCGGAAAAAAATTCTCCAGCAGCAAAAAGAATACGATCCCCAACATCAGATGTGTTTGGAAGAGCATTTTCAACATTGAACGGACAGAATATTTAAAATTACCCCAAAACAAGAAAAATTACCCTTGCCCTTCCATCCTCTTGATCTCATCCGCGGGTTTAGCCTTCTCCACTATCTGCGCATTGAACTCTAACCGTTCGAACATCTCATTCTTTTTCACTCTGCCCATAACTTTGAACTGTTCACCAAGCAGATCTGTCTTGACGGTCTCAAACTTGGCAGCGTCATCTTTAAATGTTTTCATCTCTTCTTCACTCTTTCCTAAAAGATGCAGAGTCTGATTCTTCCAGAACACTCCCCGGATCGTACCACTTCCATCGTCCAGAATCAGGTTCAGTACGTAAGATAATACTGGTTGTACCCCGCCATGCTCAAGACACTGAAATTTTCCTTCTGATTCCGTGACTCTCTTATTGCAATCTGGACATAGCTTGAAGAATCGAGGATCAAATACCTGCACTACTGTCCCCATGACTTCAGCGCCATCCTGGCCATCCTGCAACTCCGAAATCTTCTTTCGTTCATAGCTAGTACTCTGTCTTACCGATGAAATACTTACCCCTTCCGGATTGATTACAATCTCCCCATTGTTTCCCAGATGGATCTCTTTGTTGCCATTATTCTCCCGCACGTAAGCTTCCTTTATCTCAATGACATCTTCCTCATTCAGACCGGTCAACTTATCGACCTGTTCATTCCAGAAGACCACCCTGATCGTTCCTGTCTCATCCCCCACTATTAGCGAACAGACTTTTCCGGTACGGTCATCCTTGGCGAACTCACGTACATCAAATTTCCTCACAACTTTGCCTACAGTCGTAACATTCCTCATCCCTGAGTAGATCTCCTTAATCTTCAACTTCCCTTCCTGGACGAATAACTGCACACCCAACTCATTGGCGATGATATGTGCTGCACCTTCTTCACTGATCAAACCTGAGAGCTCATTGATCTTCTCTTTGATACGAGCATCGAACTGCTCATCAGTAAGCTTGCCCGCTGCAAGAACTTTTTCTTTAATGTCAGATAAAGGAACTTTATACATGTTAACCACCCCTCACTATTGAAGTAGGTTGGTTGAAAATATGTTTATAAGGATTTATGTTATTGAGGATACATTTAATTCCCATCCAAAGGCCCTGTAGGTGTAAAATCCAAAGTAATATTATACCCAATCCCCTTACTCCCACTCTCAACACAGAAGCTCAGCAGCCCCTGTTCGTTCGGAATCGGCTGTTCATCTGTGCATGAAATGTATTTCCAATGCTCCTCCTTCTCTCTCACACAGGTGGCTAAATCTCTTCTATTACGACATCCATCCACCAAAGACCTAGCCTCCCTCTGAACTTTTTGATATTCCTGAAGAGAAGAACCTATATCTACTACAAAACTGGGATCATAAACATACTTTGCATCCTTAGAAAGAACTACAACCTTCTCTGCCTCTCCTCTTAATCTACCGCCTGCAACCTTGATTTTCAGGGATTTCAATATGGGAAGAACACCAGACAGCTTCTCTTCTGCCATCGAAATAAAATTCTGTTCCACTTCTGGTAAACACCATCTATCCACAACATTCCAGCGGTTGACTTTATTGAACTGCCCACAGGGAGAAGCTTCTTTGAATCCGCCATCTAAAGCAAGTTCCTTTGCCGTCTTCACCGCAACCTTCCGGGCAGCAGCGTCTATCCCTGCCAGCTTTGCCTCTGTCGGCAGCACATTGTTCTGCAGAAAATCCATCTGCCATTCCCCTTTGATCTTTCCCCCAGTATCAAATTTGATGAATAGACTGAAAAATAGGCCCACAGCTAGGACGATACCAAAAACGATCCAGTGGATTACCGTACCCTTTTTATTCATCTTTTTCACAATCCCCCAGTATAACCTTCCAATCCTTCCGCTTCTGTAACCTTATACCCATGACCCCATACAAAAGACACGAGAATCTGTGGGACATCTTTGTTGGTCGGATTATCTATGGTCATCCTGGCCCGACTTGTTTTCCTTGCTTGCCAACCAGGACGGTCCGCTATCGCTTTCAGTCCCTGATCCTCTGGCGTCAAGACAAAGACATCTCCTTTCTCGGCTGCTTCCAGCTTCTTCTTGTCATAGATGATGATAGTATAATAATTGTCCCCTATGCCCAGGATACTGTTTGTTTTTGCTTTGAAGAGTTCATAATCCCCATTGTTGACGACCTGCGTTATCAGATCACTTATGCTGCTTTGCTGCCCATCGATCAGGACCGGACTTTGCAGGTAATTCACCAAGACTGATTGTGCTTCCAGATTATCCAGTCTTTCCAGTGTCATCTCTTCACTGATGGCAGGAGCAAAAGACAGCGCCTTTGAGATCAAGAAAAGCACGAAAAAACCAGCTATCGCTGTGACCAACATATCAAACAGATCGTCCATCATACCTTTTTTATTGGTTTTTCGGAATAACACCCTGCCTCCTCCTGAATCTTTTGACGTATCTCTCCTATATTTTCTCTTTTACATAAATTATCAGCTGATCTTTCACCATTCCCTGCTCCGTCTTCACCCACACATCCTTGAACAGAGCAAAATCATCCCTGTCAAAAAAA
>CAZWBB010000032.1:0-32725 GCA_964632045.1 uncultured Methanosarcinales archaeon
TAGGAAACAAGTGATTCCAGGATTGAGATGCGGCGATTGGAGAATATTGACAAAGTGACAGCTTGTCCGTTTGCATAAAGAACGGCATCATTATCAGCACTACTAGAATTATAAACAATTGCTATGTGATTCCAAGCGTTCAAAAGTAATTCTGTACTTTGACAATTCCAAATTCCATCAGTGTCATCAAAGTTCTGCTCTAACCTAAATTTAACTTTAGATCCATCATCAGCACTAACCCTCACAAACCAACCACTCCCACTCAAAGACTTTTGAAAAATCCTTCCAGCATCTCCCTCACCATCACTCCTTGGATAAACCCACGCCGAGATTGACCCGCCGTTATAAAAAACATTTGAAATACTTGCATCACTTGGAATAGTAATAACACTATCAGCACCATCAAACTCATAAGCTCCCCCCCCATCATAACCTCCTGAAGCACTCCAGGTAGCATTAACAACAGTCCCATTATTCTCAAACCCTGAATAATCCCTCGTCGAATTGGAAACATTGGCAGTATTATTCTCAAACGGCATGTTTAATACCATGATCGATGTCCCATCTTTATACCAATTATAAATCACCTTAACAGAATCTCCATCTGTATCAGAAGTCGTATTATAAGCGGTCAAGTTCTGGTTGGTATCATTTGTCAAAGGATTGGTTGTATTCAATATCAAAGTGTCAACGGCAGGAGCTGCAAAAGGACCAAAACCCGCAATGCCCATGGAAGGCGGATTCATCGTCTCGGGTTCACTAGGATCATTCTCAGTTCCATTGTATGTGGCATCCTCAGATTGGTTGGCCTCTTCTTCTTCAATCACGGGCATAATTGTAAACGCTCCTGTTAGGGTATCGCTAGCCCTCAACAGCAGATTCTTTACTGAAGAAAGAAAACGATGGGTGACTGGAGCAGTCTCTGGAGAAATAACTGCTGCTCCAGTCGGGAGACCCATGTTTTCGTGGAGGTGATTGGTAAATAAAGTGAATGTGGCCAGGATGATCAGACCGATTGCAATTCCCCCTGTAATCTTCATGGCAACATGTTGTCTTTCTTCTTTCTGCAGGGTTTCTATCTTCCTGTTGATCCTTTTTAGCTCATCTTTGGCCTTGGCCAAAGCTTCTTTGTCATAGTCCTCCAACACGAAGAGCTGCTCCCTGTCCTTGGTGATGAAAAGCTGATACATGGAACCCTTTACTCTCTTGCTGAAGCTGTTGAGTAGAGAACCGGTCTCCTCTTTTCTACGATCTAATGCATTTATTATCTCTTCTACTTCAACTTTCTTTCTCTTCCAGTCATCCATTGTATTATGTTTCATTCTTCTTTCTTGTCGCAAAGTCGAGTCACTTCGCCTTGCTCCGTTCGTGACTTCACTCTACTCTCTTTCGTTCGTATCGCAAAGAACCCTCCTCCTACAATAATCAAAATCAATAAGACAGTATAATCGCTGAACTCTGGGGTTGGTGGGGCAGCAGTGCCATCTACCTTAAAACTAGAGAAACTTGTAGTATTGAAAACAAGAGTCCCTCCACTATAACTAATCTGCGTACAAGCTGTACAGTTGGTCTCAGAAACGTCTCCTGAACTTGTCCTATACACCGGATCTTTGTAGATGTCAGTAACAGTATCGAAAGAAAGACCGTACAAAGTGATATTCGCTGTAGCATTAATCCTCCCAATACCAAACGCTGAAGTATTCAGGGCAACAATGTTATCATCAATGAACAAATTCTTGCCTAGGCCAATTCCACCGGTTCCATTAAGGGTCAGATCAAATAGGTAACTTTTGCTACCGTTATCGGTCCATCTTATCTCTCCGAAGGAATTGTTGTAGATTAGATAATTGATGTCTCCTGCACTGGATGTATCATAAATGTCCCAGTAATCACCCGTAATATTGTTGTTTAGCAGAATAGTGCGGTTGTTGTTACTGCCAATAATGTTAATCCCTACATATTCACTTGTTATGATGTTATTGGAAATAATTAAATCGTTGTTTCTACCATACAGTACAACCGCGCCGGCAGAAGATTCTGATTGGTTAATTGTGTTGCCATCAAATGTATTAATGCCACTATTTGTTTGGAAGTAAACTAATCCTACATCACTACTCATTGTTATTGTGTTGTGGGTAATGCTATTATTTGTTGAGTTGAAATAAATATAGATTCCTACATTTTCATATCCAGAACCAGTAATAGTGTTCAAGCTAATTGTATTGTTGTTAGAATAGTTGTAAAGATAGATGCCCTGTTCGCAACTGTCAACTCCATAAATTGTATTTGAGCTAAGGTTATTACTTCCCGCATTAAGAACAAAAATTCCCCCTGCATCTCCACACGTACCAGGGGCGGATAGATTGATTATATTGTTGTATACAGTATGCCTGGTTGTTGTTACGCTTGATTCGTTAATGTTAACCCCACTGGTGAAATTGTTGATTCCGGCAAAGTTTTTCACGGTAACTCCGGTAACTCCACCAATATGTACTCCTGATCCAACACCGCTACTTGAAGTTATGATACGATTATTACCATCCAGAACAACATTATTTGCAGTTATACTGAAACAAGTACCTGTAGCTGTAATATCGGAAGTGACCGTATAACTACCCCCTGCAGTGTCAAGAGTCTGGCAACTGCTGATATCTCCTAAGATGCCATACTCACTTTCTGTCGCAGCTCCTGTAATTGATTCCTGTTTCACAGAGAAGAATATCATAGTGCTTATTGCCATTACAGTTACCAGTGAGTAAAGTATTGCTAGTGAGATAGCGGCAAATTTATGAAAATTCTTATTTTTTCTTTTCCGGTGTTGTTTTTTATTTATCATTTTTTTCTTTAGCCCTCTTTAACAGCACAGCCATCGAGTTAGGACTCTTCCGCAACATCTTGGCTATCTGTGGATTTGTAAGTTTATGCACTTCATTCAGGTATAGGACGACACTCTCCATCAAACTGAATGTGCGTTCTTTGAATATTGAAATGGGTAGAACATGTTTCTCCTTCTTGCGGATGAATTTCTGCTTCATTCTTCTGCCAGCTCTTTGATAAGTCGCCCAGATACTTTTTTCATTCCTGTTGAGAAGTTGGGCAATCTCCTGATTTGAAAGATGTTCTTCCTCTTTTAGATACTTGCACAATGCTTCTGCCGGAGGCAGTCTGTGTGAGAATATTGAAAGCGGTATGCTGATCTCCTGTTTCGCCTCCTGGAAAGCATCTATAAGTTCATCCAGCTGAAATCCCTGCTCTTCCTGCATCTGTCTCAGTAGCTGTTTCAACAATTGCTTGGAGCTAAGATTAGCTAGGAGTAGCTTCAGAACATCATCTTTTCTACTAACTTCTTTCATGTATTTCCATGAATTCCATTTTTGTTTATAAAAGTTTCTGTTTATGTTTACATGTGGTTCCAATATGTTTACATATTTCTGGATATGTTGATGAATCTCACTAAATGTTAAATTCAGTTCTCTAAATGTTTATATTTTTCCTCAACAAGATTAATAAAGCACTCCATATTTCATTTAAGTATGCCAAAACCAAAATTCAAGCAAAGATGTGCTCTGTGTAAAGATAATATGGTAGTGATGTATTCTGGAAGACAATTTCCAATCTGTGTTGAATGCCACATGAAGAGGATTGACAAACCTGTTGAGGATCCTAAGTACAAGAAACTCCTGGATATCCCTGCCAGTTTGTATAAGAAATCTCTCTTCCTGCGCAACATCAAAGAAGCTTTTCTGCGTTTTGACGAGCTTACTGAGAAGCAGATCGAAGCATTCAAGAAAACAGTTAAGGATTTGAGAAGCGGAAAGCTGGAAGAGGACGATTAGTCTGTTTTCACCTCAAAACGTTTCCTCTGCGTTCCAAAACATTTATAAAGAACCTACCTCTCCACGCCATAAACCGCAATAACTACATCAAAAGTGGCGTCAAGTTGACTTTAGTCGCCAGTGTAGGAGGTTAAAATGGATAAAGAGCAAATACTGAAAGCGATTGAAGGGTTGAAAAAAGAACCAAAGAGGAAGTTTACTCAATCTTATGATCTGGTAATCAATCTTAAAAACTTTGACATCAAGCAGAAACCCATAGATTTCTTTGTGACATTACATTATCCTAAAGGCAAGTCGATTAAAGTGGCTGCTTTTGTTGGTCAGGAATTGACTGAACAGGCTAAGAAGAACTGCGATCTCACAATAAGTGAGGCAGACTTTGTAAAATATAAAGATGCCAAAGTGGCTAAGAAGCTGGCCAGGGGTTATGATTATTTCATCGCTCAGGCTAACCTGATGCCTAAGATTGCTGCTGCTTTTGGTAAAGTTCTTGGGATACGGGGGAAGATGCCAAATCCAAAATTAGGTTGTGTCGTTCCTCCGAATGCAAACTTGGAACCTCTTATGAAGAAGCTGCGGACGACTGTTCACCTGCAAGCGAAGAAAGCTACAAATCTACAGTGCATTATCGGTAAAGAGGACCAACCCGATGAGGAGATTACAGATAATGTGTTGACGGTCTATCAGGCAGTGCTGAAGCAGGTGCCAAATGAGATTCAGAATATCAAGAATGTTGCTCTCAAACTTACGATGAGCAAACCGGTTGGGATATGATAATTCAAATGTAGGTAAGACAAAATGGTCAGCGAAAAGAAACAAAAGCTTGTACAGAAGCTGATTAAGAACATTCAGGAGTTTCCGATAGTGGCCGTTGTCAATTTTGAAAATCTTCCTGCGCGACAGTTGCAGATCATGCGTGCGATGCTGAGAAATAATGGTGTAAAGATTCACATGGCACGGAAAAGGCTCTTGCATATGGCCTTGAAGAAATCTAAGAATGACAATATTGGGCAACTCCAAGACTCGATCAAAGGAATGCCTGCTTTGCTTTTTACGAATGATAATCCTTTTACCTTATACGCGACGATCCAGAAGAATAAGTCGCCGGCACCAGCCAAAGCTGGCCAGACGGCTCCAAATGACATTATTGTGAAAGCAGGTCCTACTAATTTTGCTCCTGGGCCAATCATCTCTGAACTCGCGGCAGTTGGTATCAAGACAAAAGTGGATGGTGGGAAACTGACCATCTTGAATGACACCACTGTCGCAAAGGAGGGAGATGAGATCACTGCAAATCTGGCAGAAACATTGAAAAGGCTTGATATTCAGCCGATGGAGGTTGGTTTGGATTTGGTTGCTGTATGGGAAGATGGGACGATCTTCAATGCTAAGCAGCTGCATATTGATGAAGATGAATACAGGCAGAACTTCTCTACTGCATCTCAATGGGCGATGAATCTGGCCATGGAGGCTGCCTATCTTACTGAGGAGACCACCGAATTATTGTTACAAAAAGCTTTCAACGATGCGAAGGCCCTCGCTATGGAACAGGACATTTTGACAGATGCTACCGCTGGTGATGTGTTGAGGAAGGTTGAAATACAGGCACTTGCTTTGAAAGATGCAGCTGGTATTGAAGTTGCTGTTGAGCCTGTTGCGGTAGAGAAGAAAGATGAAGTTGCTGAAGAAGGAAAGAATGAAGAAGAGGCTGCTAAAGAAGAAGAGGTTGCCAAGGAAGAAGACGCTAAGAATGGCGACGAACCGGGAGAAGACTCAAAGGATGAAGTGAAGGACGAGGAAAAAAAAGAAGAACCGGTGGAGAAGGCAGAAGAATCTAAGAAAGAAGCAAAAAGTGAAGAACCTAAGAAAGAAGATTTGCTTGATCCAAAGATGACTGTAGTGCAGGCTGCGATGCTGAAGAAACCCGTCTCAGAGAATCCAGATGATGTGCCGTCGGCTCACTCTCTTATCAAGCAGACAATGGATCAGTTCGGAGGAGAAGGTGGAAGAAAACCTGTTCAGGCTAAGGTTACTGCGGAGAGTCTGATCGAGGAGGAGAAAAGGATTGCTGAAGAACAAAAAGCACGTAAGCCAACCAAAGAGAAGTTGGTCGAGGACACTGAAGAGCTTTTTGAGCAACTTAAAAAAGAAGGAACGTTACGGAAGAATGATGATAACAAATAAGATCGCAAAAGATATGGAGGTCAGAAAATGATATACGTATATGCAAGCCTACTTTTACATAAAGCAGGGAAAGAAGTAAATGAAGATAACGTGAAAAAAGTCTTGAAGGCTGCAGGTGTTGATGTTGATGAAGCGAGGGTTAAAGCGCTTGTTGCAGCGTTACAAGGAGTAGATATTGAAGAAGCAATCAAGAAAGCTGCTGTTGCTGCTCCTGTAGCTAGTGCAGCTCCTGCCGCCGCGAGTGGAGGAGAAGCTGCTCCTGAAGAGAAGAAAGAAAAGAAGAGTGAAGAAGATGACAAGAAAGCGGAAGAATCCGCAGCAGCTGGATTAGGAGCACTTTTTGGATAATTTATTTTTTTATTTTTATGACAAATAGACAACGACGTGAGTATGAATGGAGGCCAAGAAGCTGGATATTAATGAACTGAGGAAAGAGTTTAAGCAGAAGAAAAAAGATGTTGCCAAGCTGCGTTCCCAGTTGAATTCTTTAGGACGAGTGAAAGAAGAAGCCTATGGCGGTGTGAAAGATACAAGGGACAGGGTCAAGTCGCTTACGGGCCAGATTGGCAAGTTGAGAAGAGAGCGAGATAAGTTCACCAAATCGATCAAAGAGATGAAAGAAGAGAGGGATAAACTTAATTCTACCGTGAAAGAGAAAGCTTCCGAACGGAAAGATGCTGACCAGAAAAGAAAAGTGTTGTTGAACAAGCTGGATGTCAAAGAGGATCCTGCCCGGTTGAAGAAGACTATCGAGAACATGGAGGAGAAGCTGGAGACTGAAGTGATGCCGTTTCCTAAAGAAGAAGCGCTCAGGAAGCAGATCAAAGAGCTGAAAGTGAAGTACAAGCAGGTTGCTGGTCTGGCGGAAGTGTGGAAGCAGGCGAATACTGTGACTACTGATCTGTCTCAAGCCAGGAAGAAAGCGCAAGAATTGCATGAGAAGATCCAGAAAACTGCCCAGGAGTCTCAGGAGAGACATGAGCAGATGAACAAGCTGTATGATGAGATCAAGAAGTTGCGCAAGGCCGACAAGCCGATGGGCAATAAGTATGCTGATGCAAAAACAAAATATATGGAAGTGAAGAAACAGTTGGAAGAGATGTTGAAACGTGTTAAAGAATTGAATGTCATAATTCAGGAAGAAGACCAGAAGAAGCATAATGATGAGGTGGACAGGAAAACTGCAGCTGTTGAAGAGAAATTGAAAAAGAGGAAGAAGTTAAGTACCGAAGATATTCTTGCCTTTCAGGCGAAAGAGGAGAAATAATTGTCTGTAAATTCTATCTCCCCCACACATCATTTCTAGGTTGCATACCAAAACTCCTTGCGTCGCCGGAGCTCAGTGCATCAATGATGCGATGGGCATCCCTGTACACTTTCTTGGCAGTATCAATCTGTTTCCTGATGGGTGGTTGCTTCAGGAGGTAGTCGATAGACAAGTCAACCTGCTCTGGGGCAATCATCTGGAATTTCCTAAGTTCCCTTTTTACATATCTTATATCGGATTCACCAAGGCAACCATTTTCTTTTTCCCTTTTGTAAAGTACCTGTTCCATCCTTCTCGCTTTACTGGGATAGTTTCTGATGAATTCAGGGATGAGGGCAAAATGGATTTCATCAGCTACTTTCCTTATGACATCTCCCGGAGCGTCTTCCAGCTTCTTGGCCCATCTCATGTATTCATTGCTAAGATCTTCATGGGGCATTGTCGTTTCAACGTACATCTTGAGCATCTCTGCCCGCTCTTCCTGTGTCAATTGGCCGACGATATCCACATATCTAAATCTCCTCATTATCTGGCCTGGAACCTGTTTTGGATTATTGGTCATGGCCATAGTGATGATGCCATTATACTCTTCCATACCATCCAATACTTCCTGCAGAACATTTTGGATCTGCTGCATATCTTTGTCAGACATATTACCAAATTCCCCGTGGGCAAACCAGCTGTCAAACTCATCTAGGCACACTACGACAGTTTTCATCTCCCTTGCTTGAATCCGTAGATCTTTAGCTGCATCATAGATGCGTTTGACATTGTTGACAGATTCGTGCATGTAGGCGGTCAGGGTTCCAGCCACGCTGACACTTGCACCTATGACCTTAGGATCAGCACAGACAGCCCTGGCCAGTTCAGTCTTGCCGCAACCGTAGGGGCCGATGAGGAGGATGTTGCTCTTGACTTTCCCACCTGGCGCGGAGAGCTGGGTCAGGCGAGGACGATCACCTGTTTCAATAATTTCGTTGAGATGTCGCTTAGCCTGATCAAAACTTGCCCCGATAACATTTTCTATCTTTGCCCGTGGAGTGGGCTTCCTTTCAAAACAGAATCTGCCGATCTCACCCGTCATCCCCACATAGAATTCATTGTCCAGATTCTTGTCCCGGCGCAGTCGCCGTTGCTGGAAGGAGATAAGGGTCTCTTTGATCTCTGTCTTAAGATCAACCGCTGTACTGATGATTTTCTTAGCACGTTCTTCCTTTCTTTCATCATAAAGGGTGCCCAGTTCCTGCATTGCCTCATACAGCAACTCCAGCAACTGATCCCGCAATTTAAAATATTCTATCTCCCGCTTGTTGTCAGGAAGGATGTCATCTTCATGCTGTATGATGTTGTCAAAATCAGCATTCTTGATTTTTCGGATCAATCTGGAGGAGTTTCCAAGATCTCCATAGAGGACCCGGTGAATCATATCTTGACTGCTGCCATGAATCCTGAAAAGTGGAGATTCCAGGATTTGCATATGACTTTTTTCAAAAGCTGCAAAAGAAGTTTGAAATGCCTCTAATGCTTTCCCCACCAGACTGAAATATTTCCTGGGCTCTTTGAGATAGGAAAGCAAATGGTAATCGGACAGAGCGATAAGTTTATCCGCAGCTTCGGTGACAGCAAAACTACTCAAACTTCTAATTTTCTTCTTTTTTCGACCGGAATTAACAGTCCTTTCTTTATACTCGGGGATAACCTCCATCATCTCCAGCAGAACATCGGTCAGCAGAGGATTGTCTTCAATCAACTTAATCTTTTCATATTTTGCCTGCTGTTTTATCTGAGCACCGAGCATCATCAGCATCTGCTCCATCTGCGAAGGCGGTTTCTGATCCTGTTTGATGAACCTTTCCTGAAGATATTGGTTATAGGTAGCGATGGCTTGATAGACATTCTTAAGTATGTCGGGGAAAGTGACTTTCATCTGGATGAAAGTATTGTTCAGCGTATGGGACAGGTCTCTGGTGCATTTGACTGCTTCAGCAACCGATAGTTGTTTTTCATTTGGAGACTTGTTATAATTATCTTCCTCATTACGCTCGCCTTTCTTATCATCATCTTCCTCATTATGCTTACCCTCTCTTTTCTTGTCATTATTATCATCTTCTTCCAACCAGGGGGTGAGTCTCCCTTCAATAAATGAAAAGAAAGCATTGGGAAGCGCTTTGTATTCTTGGACATAAGGCATAACAAAATCAAGCAAGGTCTGATGGCTCCTGAGAAAAAGGCTGGAACCATCTCTCCCGTCGGAAAGCTGCGTCTGCAGGTCTTTTGCATCAAAGAAAATGTTGTAGCCGAGAGTTCTCTCTGCCTTTTGCAAATTCTCCTTTTGCTCTTCGATTTTTTCACAGAGTGTTCCGATACCGGAGGCGAGAGACCGATACTGCTGGAAAGAAGCAGGATCGACTCCAGTCAGCGCTTCAGAGAGCTGCTTTTTGATGCTGTCTACAAAAGCATGTTCCTCTCCCGGGTCAGGACTCTTAGTAACTTTGTCCAGTAGCTTACGAAAATCATCTTCTTCCATTGTTTACCCCCTAAGAAAATTAGAGAAGTGGCTATTATTTAAATGTAACTCTTTTCTAGTCGCACAGTATCACAAGATTTATATAGCTTTTTTCCAGGATATTGATGAGATGAAGATTCTCCATTACCAGAGGCATGCTGACAGTGGTATTCACATCCATGCTTATTCTTCAGCTGCATGTTTCTTCGTACCAGATGAGCAGGTAGTTTTTTTTGCTGATCAGCGCGGCACTTTTGGAGGGGTAAGCTATTCCATCACCGACAGGGAAGAGATGTTGGAGGAAGCAAATCTGCTCTTGCAGGGAGAGAGTCCATCTTCTAAGGAAATCAAATATTCTGATATCAAAGAGTTGGAGTTTGAAGATGAGATGATTCTATCTCTTGTTAAAGATGCCAAGCGGGGAAAGGAACTAGAGGAGAAAGTAAAAGCAGGAATCGCCGAGCTTATCAAAGAAGCTAAAAGGGATGAGAAGGCGGAGAGGAGAAAAGTTGCTCCCATCGATCCGGAATCGTTGGATGACGCTGCCAGAGAACGGTTGACTCAGATCGTGGAAGAGCATGTGGAACGCGATTATTTCAAGACAACATTTTACAGGCAGCTGGGAGATGAGCAGGCGGATGAGAAAGAGGAGCAATCATACAAGCTGAAGAATGAGGAGGAACTAAGGCGCAGCTTACGCCAGATTCGGAATGGCAAGCTGAGGTGTGCTAGTCGGGATTTGTTTGATTATATTGAAATGGCAGAGAGGGATGGATTGGATGATCTTGTAGGAGAATTTGCTAAACTTGTATATCATGACAGACGGGCTGATTCGAGTCAAAAGCTTAAGGCTGCCGAGATCCTGGGCAAACCTGGAAAGGAGGTTATTAAACTGAAAGAAGAACGTCTACTAGATACGATGACTGCCCACTGGGATGCAGATGATGACGAATATTTTGATCTTATCCGTAAAGATAGTGAAGATATTCCTGAAGAAAACATCAGAAAGATTGCCCTGAAAGCCTACAAGAGTAAGATGAAATCAAAGTGGGGTTCTGGATGGTTCGGTAAGGATATTCTGCAGGCGGCTAAATTAGCAAAGACTTACCAACTGGGAGAGAAAGTGTTTGTTGCTGCTGGGAGGAAGTTGGTTAAGATTAATTCTAAGGAGCAGATGCCAGCAAATATATATGAACTAACCGGAAAGGCTATCGCTGAACTTGAGTTCCCTGATGAGATGGTCCGTCCATTCATGCTGGAGGTGTTTGCAGTTACAGTAGGCTGGAATAGTGATCAGGCACGGGAGATTGAGCAAAAATATGTTTTTTCGGACAAGGAGATGCGTGGATCCGTCAACGAGGTCCACTTTGGAAAGATCAAAATGGGAGCTTTTGAGAAAGTACTGGAACTGAGGGAAGCTTATGGCCATCTGATTGATGACAAAAAGATTTCTACTGAAGATATCAGGACTCTGGCTGGTGTCATGAATTATAAGCGGGAAGAGAGTATTTGAATTTTGCTTCTGTCGCGCCTTTTTCACTCCACTCTTCCCAACAGATCACTTTTAGAAACAACCCCTTTCATCTCTCCCTTCTCTGCCACCAGGACGATTGGATAGTCATGCAGCAGTTCTGAAAGGATTCTTATCCCCGTATTCAGCGATATGATCGGAGGAGCTTCTTCCATAACATCTCCTGCTCTCAGAGAATTGATGCGATCAGGATTGTTAAGTGTCTCCTTGAGCAGGATTTTCTCTGTTACCAATCCACAAACATTCTCTCTGGAAACTACAGGTACTTGGGAGATACCATTCTCTTTCATTATGGAAATTATCTCTTTCAGAGAAGAATGGATGGGTGTGGTAAGAATTTCCTTATTCATCACTTCTTTTGCCTTCACTTCCTCCTTCTCGCGCAATTCTTCAAGGGCAGAAAAGATCTGCTGCGCTTTGCTGAAAGTTGGCTCGACCTTTCCTGCTTCTATCTTGGCGATGAGGCTCTGCGAGACACCTGCTTTACCAGCTAGTTCATTTTGATTGAGACTAAACTTCTTGCGGAGGAACTTGATATCTGACAATGATTTCGGACCCATCATTGTTTATTCATAGCCATCCATTAATAAATTTTGTTGAAGAATATTCTTATTGGAATTGGGCGCGAACAACTTGCAAGTGGTAAAATAATCAAAAGATTTATATATCACTAATAAGAATTTGTTCTTATGAAGCAGGTATTCACATGTTCGTTAGATGAAGAGTTAGTACGAAGAGTTAGGGAAGCTCGCAGGGAGCGATCATTCAAGAATAAGTCGCATCTCGTAGAAGAAGCGATAAGGAAATTCTTGGAGGGGAATGGATAAAAGATGGAAGGAAAGCCGGATGAAGGACTTGTAAAGGAAGCAAGTACAACGGTAGATATGGATGCAGTTTCGCTGGGAGGTATTGTTTCTCGTTCAGATGCAGAGAGGATTGCTGCTGAACATGGGTTGAAAACTGAAACCGTGCAATATGTTGCTGACAATGTTTATCGCTTCGTAAAACCGCACAGGGTTGCAAAAAGCAAAAAAGATTGTATGGGATGGGTTAATTGGGTCGCAGACCAAATTGAAGCTTTCTTACCATTGGATGAAATTCTGGAAAACGCTAACGAACGTCGTTCGGTGGGAAGTATCAGAAGCAAAGTCTTGTTTGGTGAGAGAGACGATTTAGACGCACTTTATAATAGACTGTATAAGACGTTGAATCAGCTTTCAGATATTGTGTTATTGGCTGAGCTAGAGAGGGAGGATATGCGCTATCGATGGAATTGTGATCTTTCAGTTGGAGAGATTGCTGCCAAGGCGGGTTTGGATGAGTCCACTGTTCAACATGTCTGCGACAACCACCAAAAATACATTAAACAATCAAGATTTGAGGCTAAAAACAATAGCAATAAGTCACAACTTGGTTGGACTTTGTTTATTGCTGAAAGGATTTCTGAACTATTGGAATATGATTATCAAATTCAGCATGATGACATCAGAAAAAGTCAATTCCCTCCGGGTATCTCTTCATTAGATAAGGCCAAGAATTTCAAACCCACAAGTACGGGCCGAACCTGTCGACAATTACATAGTCACCTTGATAAAAACTTTAACGATTCCGAGGATGTTATTAGGTTAGCAAATATGGAGAGGGAAGGTGTAGCCACCAGGTGGGGGGTTGATTTGACTGAAGAGGCCATTGCTGCTTCTACTGGGCTAAAATTAGGAATCGTTAAGTATATTACACAATATTATCAAAAGTTACTAAAACCAGGTAAACTTGATCACAGTCCAAAAACGGCTTTGGAATGGACCAGATTTTTTTCTGGGGTTATCCAAGAATTTATTCAGTACGATTGTCTGGTAGAAGAGGCTAGTGAGAGAATGACTGCCTATTCATTAAAAGGCAACTTTTTCTCTGATCATCCAGATGCTAAAAGATTGCACAGCAGGATTACTAATAATGCAAAGGACATTAGAGATATCTTTGCTCTGGCAGAGATGGAAAGACCAGGAACAATCCAAAGGTGGAATTATGAACCAGGCAATATGGAAAGCAAATTAGCAGAAGTAAGAGCTACCATAGATACAAATCATACCGTGCAAGATACACGTCGGGCAATTGAAGAATATGGATTTGAGAAACTCACTCCCTTAGCTGAGGGAATTTATACTCTGGCGGTCACCATTGCGCCTTGGTCAATTAAAGAGTATGTTGATCTACGTCTGGAATTAGGTCCAAATTTGTATAATGACAGCACATTTTGTGAATTCATTGGTTTTTCTAAGGATGTTCCCTACTGCTCTACTGGATGCTTATTTAATGTTACAAGATCACTTGACCGGTTCAATGTTCTAAAGCTAGCTAAAGACACAAACGGAGAAAGTCTAACACCGCAAGAATATTCTCGTTCAATCCAGAATATCTTTGTCGATCAAGAAGGAAGAGTTGCCTTAGTGGACGAAGTAAGTTCAAAGATTACTGCCTATCTTACTCAAAAGGAACCTGATTTTTCAGACGTTTCCATAATTGAGGAAGAGACGGGGGAGGATTCCAAGAATCCAACATTAAGAGCGAGGGTACTTTTCGCAACAAATCCAAAACTGGAATCGAATGATACTATAGAAGCTTTTGTGAAGTTTTACCCGGAAGAATGGAAAGATGATCGTGATTTTGAAGTTGAACTAAGGAAATATCTTGCAGAAGACGCAGAATTCTCTTCAGTAAAGACAGCTAGTGATGCCAAGCTTGAAAGAAAAGTATTAATGCCAGGAAATAATGAAGCGGCCCATACAGCAGGTTATGGAACTTGTCACATATTGAGAAATTGGGATGGTGTCCCTTGCGGTTATGCCTTAGCCGCTACTTATGTAAACATGCAGACTACTAGAGAACGCCTTGCTGAATGTAAGGATGATCCGGAAGCAAAGAAGGATTATTTATCTGTGTTAGTCAAGTCTTTAGCGGAGTTGCATGTCAAAGGATCTGGAAAAATCGAAGGGGTGAAAGGAAGATATTCAACACTGGAAAAGAAATTCTTTACAGAGCAGGGAGAAGTGATCACCGAGGATTATCAGGCGTATTCACGTTTTGATGGGGCTAGTGATCTGCTTATCGAGGAGGGGAGTGAGCTGGATGATGTATATAATGGAGAGTTTAGGATCGGCGATAAGCTTAACGAGCTGGCGGATGACTATCGCAGTTTAGTGAATGGTGATGGCCATCCGGGAAATAGTGGGGTTGACCGCAGAGGAGGGATGGAGTTGTTTGATTTTGACAAACTGCATGTTCACCTAGGCACGGGGTTGGTTGATCTGGGAAAGTCGTTAAAAACGCGCTATACCGGATTGAAGATGGAAGATCAGTTAGAGCTTGTGGAAGAGTACACCAAGGAATATTTCAGGAGTCTGGCGATGGAAGAAGGGTTGGAGGAAGAGGAGGAGTTAGGAGAGTATGTAGGATCAAGGTTAGCCGATAAGGAGATGGCAAGGTTCAAAAGAGGATATCATCAGGCAGCGATATATCTTGCTGTTAAGCATGCCTGGTTGCGGACTTATGTGGATAAGATCGAAGAAGACAAGAGAGTAGAGGACGTCAATGTTTGTCTTGCTGAGATTCGGGAGCATGCAAGAGAATTGGATGAATCTAAGGCAGATAGATTAGTAAAGGCAGTCGCAAAGAGATTTGATATTGGTTACAATCCGGCTCAATAAGTGCTCAAACCAAAAAGAGCCATATATGAATCCATGATGTTCTTCATTGCTAAACTGATGTGGAGCAATACTTTACCGTTGCCTTTCTCAACATTATCTTCCAGATTCTTCCTGAGGATGTCATATTGGTTCAGCAGTTTCTCGAACAGTTTTTGCTCCTTCTTGTAATAGGTCTCATAGAACGTTTCAAACATCAAGAAAAGTTGCTTAATGTACTTTTCTGTATTAGCAAGCTTGATTTTCCTTTCAGAGAAAGCTTTGTAGATGGATTCCAGCCTTTTTGTGTAGAGGTGGAGGTTATAGTGTACAGTTGTGTAGTAATGGATTAGATTAGGCTCTTTGACCTGTTTGATGGAGCTCCTTATGGTATAGTTGACCAGCCTTCTGATGTTGAGGTGAATGGCCCGGATTCTCTGGTAGTCCTCAAATTTTTTCTTCTTGATGCTCTCTAGCAGTATCTCCTGCATCTGCCTGGCCAGGAAGAAACATTTTCTGATGGAAACGGGTATCTTCTCCTCGCTCGCGGATTCAAAACTTTTTATGGTGCAGAAATTTTTGCCTACATCAACAACTTCGTAACCTATGGTCAGTTCTGCCAGTGACTTATTGATTACATCGAGAGGAACATTTTCTTTGAAGCGCAGTTGTAACTCATCAATTCCTTTGTGATAGAAAGTGAGGATGGCCCTCTGGATGAACTCATACTCCGGATGCTCGATAGTAGTTTTGAATCTCTTGGTTTTCCGAGCTGCCTTGGCAGAGAGGGAGAGTTGATTGTTCTCTTCCTCCAGGTTTATCTCATCTCCTCCTTTAAGATGATTAGCCTCGGTCCATTTCTTAGGAAGGCAGACAGTAAGTCCTCCCGCTCCTTGTTTAATGAGTTTGCGTTTCATATGTGTTGTTCAGTGCTCAGTCTCTTTTTAAACTTTTCCATTTTATATTTCTAATATAAAAAATATAAGTTAAATATAAATATGTTCTTTCCGACCACTTATTAGTAACAAAGAGGGGGTGTTGGAAGGAAAGATTAGATGCTGTAAAGCTGATGGAGGAATGAAAATGACGATAGGAGAGAGAGGGACTGTGGCCTTGTCCGCGGTAGCATTGTTAGGGATGGGGGCCCTGGTGGGATCAACTTATGGTGCAGGACATAGTAGATCAACTGTTGATGATAGGTTCAACTACATGACATTTGATGGTTCTTTCACCCAACCAAAATGGATCAGAAAGACTTTAGACGATGGTAGAAGTGCAGCCATCATGTCACCGCAGGTAGAAGGGTATTGCGGCTCTTGGATGACCGTTGAAGGGAATTATTCTCACTACAGAAATCCCTTTATCCACTTGTTAGAGGCAACTATAGAAGCTAATCCTGATTATGAGAAGACAGCTGATTTGAGAAAGTTGCTCGAAACTGTAAAAGTCAGCGGATTGCAGGAGTTTTCCATTGGAAGAAGTTGGCGGGATGCTCCTTGGGAGACTATCAGCTTGGATGATGGACTTGTGAAAGTAAAGTTCGATGAAGATTGCGACTTATTTACACTGGATGTTGGGGAGTCATCAAGCAGGGAGAATCCTGCTACCAGTAATGCAGGTGAAGCTCACTTCAGAAGTGATTACGCAGGGCACGCCGTACAGGGAGATTGGGGATATGATCGGTTGGCAAGACCTGAGGGCCTATCGGCTGCTTTGGATAGTATCGTTAAATTGGTACGGGTGGACATGCAAAGTATAAGAGATGTTAATGGTGGTCGTCCTTTCAGTTGTGAAAAGTATGAAAGAGAGACAGCGATTTGGTGAGAATGGGCAATAAAACAAACAAGTGGGGGAAGCTGGTCGCGTTAACTCTTTTGCCCATAGGGGCAGCCGCTCTGGTAGGTACAGGTGTTGCTGATGCTTGGGATGATGCTAAGAGAGAAGCAGTCAGTGAGCAGGTATCAGAGAATTTGCTAAGAGCAGACTACCTGAATTTCCAGACGCGGCAGGCAGTGCAAGTTTTGGATGATGGCAGGAAAGCCCACTTCAGCAGACCTTTTGCTACTGAAAGGAAAATGGAAGTTGAGGGAGACTTTTCTCATTACAAGATTCACCTTCAACGATTGTTTGAATGGGTTATTGATGAGAATCCAACTTATGAACGGATCGAAGATCTGAAGACCATCAAGGAAGCTGTTTTAAAGATGGATTTTGACAGATTTGGTATTGTCAGGGATTCTTATTCACCTTACTTCCCCAATGAGGATTTCACTTTGGGAAATGGTTCTGTTGAGCTGTCTTACGGGCCGGATTGTGAATTGATGTGGTTGTTTGTTGATGGGGGACATGGAAAAAACCTGACTCGTTTCGGCACATTACAGTTCAGTTCTCTCGGTGAAGTCAAACATGTCCGTTACGAGCGGAACGTAAGTTTAGATGGCTTGGAAGTTAGAGCGTCAGCAAAATCAGCAGAGGAGCTTGAACAAGATTTGATAGGTAACCTGATTCAGGCTTTAGATAAAGTAATTACTAATAGCAGCGATGCTTATGCTTTGTTCTCTCCACATGATGTGTCGGGGAGTCTCCGAGATTTGTCCGCAATGGCAAATTCTGATTTCGCTACAATTCAGGAAGCGAGCGGTGGTTCAGGATATGGAGGAATCATCGGTTGTGAAGATTTTAGGAAGAGATGGTAGACTAAGAAGTATAAGGAAATAGACGGGGGGTCAAAAAAATGAAAACAAGAACGGTTTTTGGTGTCACCTTAGGTGGCTTAGCTCTGTTGTTAGGAGCAAATGCAACAGCAGAAGAAGGTAAAGAAGAAAGCCCAGAAGAGGTTAAAGGTGAAGAAATGGTAAAAAGAGTACCTATCTGTACAAAGATGGTTTCCGTATCGGCGAGTCTGTTTAATGAAGAATTCAACAACACTAAGATGGCCTACGAGCTGTTCAAACGACCAAATCGTTACGCTGGTCTGAGCGGTGATGAACTGGAAGCAAAGTTGTGGGATGGACTGCAAGAGCGTATGAGTGCATCTCGCGGGAGGATGGATAAAGTGCAGAAACGTAAGATTCTCCCTGTTAAAGAAAACCTGGCTGATGTTAGAAGATTTTCAGCAGAGATCGACCAGAAGACTGTCGATTATGTAGTTGCTTTCACCGACTATGTGCGTGACAAGATTCTTGATCTGGATCAAAGAAGTGCACACTCTGAAAGGATGGCTAGAGGTTTCATTAGCACGATCGCCAAATCCATCTCACAAAGACCGATTCTGGCAAAAGTATTCAATCCACAATATGATGGGCTTCCATTGTGCACTTACCCTACACCTTTTGGGGTAACGGACGATTGTCTGGGATATAAAGCGTTTGTAGCAAGTCTGGAGAAGCTGACCCAGACCCCGATGGATGCATTACGGAAATACTCGCCTTTGTTGAATTCACTTGCTGTGACTAATTCAAGCTGCGCCGGAGATATTGACGAAGCACCTGCTAAATATTCCGCCGCCGATGAAGACCAGCTACGCCGGTGGCTAAAAAGAAACAGAGGTAATTATGTTGGAGTCGCTTGCGGTTCTGTAGATGACTTAGAGAAATGGAAAGAGCAGGCAGTTGTCAACAGTATCGCAGTTCGTTTACCAAAAGGAGAGACCATCGTTGCCCATGAGGGTAAAATTGGTGCATTTGGTGAATTCAAGATAGAGTCCTCTGCAGGCCGGAAGTACCATGCTCCATTTTTGGGGGATATTGAAGTTGTACAAGAGAAAGGGACAGCTTGCGCAGCCAGTCAATCACCGAGATTCATTCAAGAGGTGAAGTAGGAGGAAATACGATGAGAACGACAAATGTTTTCAGAGCAGCAACTTATGCAGGATTATTTGGAATGTTGGTAGGATGTGCTACAGCACCACCAGCTTTTACGGCAACATCACCTGATGAGGCAGAAGCGACAGTCGAGAGAATAGTGAGCGGAAGAAAAATACCGGATTGGGTACCAAAATACACCAATATGGAGTGGGTGCTGGAAAACGCAGCCCAAGGGAGATCGGGTAGTTCACCCGGAGTAAGATTTGGCTATCATTATATCTGGAGTGATTTTGCAAATTCAAGCCTAAAAACCGCAGCAGGGATACTTGCCTGTACAGTCACTGTTGTTAAAGATGGAGATGGCAAGTATTCCGCACAAGGGCACTTTAGTGAGCTCCAACAGCCTGAGGTCATGGAACGTACTCTTAGGGAAGCAGACGTAGATAATGATAGTTTTGTGAGTCTTGATGAGGCTTTGACGCTCTCTAACAGGTTAATCACACAGGGAGTGAGATGCAAAAATAAGATTCAGTAAATAGATGATGGAGGGAATAATGAACTTTACAAAAACCACATGTGGATATGTAGCAGCTATTTCAGCGGCCTTTGGAATGCTAGCTGTTCCTAGTGTTGCATTTGCAGATGAAGGAAGAACCGACACTTGTAAGATTGATTATCTTGAGAAGAGGATCGAGTGTTTGGAAAACAAGGATAAAAAGTCAAGATACCCAGGGGCTTTTAGAGCATGCGGAGAGGTTGCGGCGAGAGAGTATCGTAAATGCATAGGTGATCCCATCGTACCAACTGTTCCACAGGCTTCTGAGTATGGAAAGCCTCCTGCAAAACCTTCCAGAGCTCGACATGAACCACCTTTACCAAAGAAAGAACCTTCCTGTTTAGGTGAGAAAAATTTGCTGATCAGGATAGATACTTTCGCTTATCAGTCGATGCAGTACCTTGAAGGACGTGGCCGGAGTTATCTGCTTGATACGATTAAAGACTACTTGACCACTCATGCTGGTTACGACTCTGTTGTTCAGGCCATAGGAGTAAAGCGTGTATCAAGAAGTCCTTCGTTACGCGTCACTCACGATGGACGTAGGAGCGGTAAATTTGAAACAGATCCTGATAAGAAGGGTACTTTAGTCGTGCATGGTCTTGATGATCAAGAAAGAGTAAGAAGTACAAGAAGAATCAGCTATGCTGATCTTCTTAAGGTTTTAGAGAGCGGCGGAAATGAAAAATCAATTGGACTTTTGAAAAGAGTTTTTCCGAGTCGTTGTGGGAGGAAATAAAAATGAAAATATGGATAGCAGCATTGGGAGGAGCAGCTTTACTTGGCTGCGGTGATGCAGATCAAACAGGTAGTCCGAAAAGTGCACCAGAAACAGAGAGAGTTAGGGAGATTGATCAACAATACGACCTTGATAATGATGGACGGATGGACCTAAGTATTTCTTTAAGCGATAACAATGGAGATGGCAAGATGGATATGTTCTCCTACACTTTATTTTACGGGGACTATCAGAGGATTCATGTGCAAGGCCTTCCTGAGGAAGGGAGTGATGGCTATACCATCGTTCATCTGCTGAAAGGGAAAGGGCCTTTACCGGATATCGTCAGATCGACACAGGACTGGAACTCTGATGGGTACTTTGAGATAATCAATAGATACGATGAGAAACATAACCCGATAGAGATGGTTGAGTGCCGCAAGAGAGAGTGAGAAAGACAGCAATAACAACGGAGGAAAAGAAATGATTAACTTAAGAGAACTGGAAGACGAATTGGAGAGCTTATACACTACAGCTTTCAATGAATCACATGAAGCTGCTAAAGAAAGAGACTTAGAACATACAGCTAGGCAATGCGGTCCAGACGTCACAGATCATGGATGGGACTTGTTAGAGGAAGCTGGAAGAGGAGACATTGAGGCAACGGAGATAGAAACGGAGGCAGCCTCTGACTTGATGACCGAGGTTAGGGATTGTCTTTACCAAAATGCTGTATTGTTAGCAGACAGAGATGTACAAAAGCTGCTGGAAGCAGGTTTTAATGTGGGCTCACAAACGGCGTCTCAAAAAGCGAGCGGTCTTATAGACGATGCTGCAGAGAAAGGGATGATCTACGCATATTTGAACACGCCTCAGCCCTATAACAGAAAGAAAGTGAAAAGGACACAGGGGGAAGTGCAGGGATTCAAAGAGGAGTTGATCAACCAGTTATTTAGAGATGATAACGCTTACAAAAAACTTTCCAAGCTCTTTCCAGAGGGCAGTGAGTGGGTAGAGTTCTTTGATCTGGCTAGTCATAGTGCAGGGGATCCAGACCATGCAGACTATTACCCTTATCAATGGCACGGACGCGCTGAAGATCTGGTGAACAAAATCTGGGATGAGCAAAATGGAAGTAGGTTAAAGAGAGACTATCTTTCCTGCCGGATGCAAATCGAGATGGATGGAGTGAAATACGAGTTTGAGATGGAGAAGAGCTATTCAGCAGTATTGAGCGCTTTGATCATCCGCAATGAGGAAGACGATTATTGGGGCCATTCTGAAGTAGAGGAATTCGACAGTTTTGTAGGTTCTATCAAAGACAGAAAAAATCATTTCATCACCGTAAGCAGGGAAGGGGAGCATGCCGGAAGCGTTTGGTTGACTGAAAATGACGGAGAACTGCATTACTACGATGAGATGCCAAATAAGGAAGGTAGGAATGAGATGGGGCCCGTGCGGGAAAAACTACGTAAGTTCGCCGATTTGGTTGCTACAAGACTTGGTTATGCAGCAGCAAAGTATGATCCTGATGGGTTGGTGGAATTGAGGATGAATGAGCGGATGAAATGAAAAATGCATTAACAATTTTAGGACTGATGGCAACCCTTGGCTGCAGCAGTACAGAGGAGTTACCTTCACTAGCAGATTATCTGCCAACGGCAAGTATGTCTTATTTGGACATTATTAGTCAAGAGAAGGTTGTTCTACCTGAATATATTCCGGAATGGACGGCTGAGCAGTTAGAGAATCTTGGTGTTCCTATTGATTCTGTTCACTTCATAGATGATAGTATTAGAAGGCTAACAAACTGGTGGATAGTCAGAATTAATGGTCATAGTGAAGATTTTGAAACTCGTTGGTACTTAGATGACCTAAATGGTGATGGTATCTTTGAAAGAAATTTTGTCAGTACAATATATAGAAGTGGTAAGAGAGTTGAGTTGATCGAGGATTTTGATGGAGATGGCAATCCTGAGAGAACAGCAGTAGTCATTGGAAATGATTCTGAGATTTTTGAAAGGTACTTGGATTTAGACGGCGATTTCGTTACAGATGTTATGGGGAGATATTTGCCTCATGAACATTGTACGAGAGGAGAAAAAGTCAAATGGGATACCGATTTGGATGGAACTGTGGATGAAGTTTGGTCAATGAGGATGGATGAAGATTGTAAGCAGGAACATGGATCAAAATACGCAGTTGTTTGGGATATCGACGTTGATGCCGATGGAGCATATGATCTGAAAGAAGAATCTCCTTTTGATAGGTTAGAACGAAAATGAAATTGAAAACAGCAGGTTATTACCTTCCCAAAGCAGTGGCTTTTGCTGTGGGTATTGCAACACTGGCCGTCCCTTATAATACCGCTGCCGAAGAGTTGACAAATGAGCAGTTGGTAGATAGATCTGGGAAGATTGTAGAAAGAGGCGTCTCTGTTGATGACGTTGTATCATTGGCTAAACGTTTCGCTAGACCTAACCTTGAGAAGTTTTCATCTTACAAGACTTTCATAATAGGGAAGATTCGCACTTTTGATTATGATAAGAATGGCGTAATTAGCGCTGAAGAGTACCGGACTGCTCTGAGAGGTGCCTGCCATCGGCAGCGTGAATATACCTTGCAGCGCTGCACTAAACCAGAATGGTGCGAACGGGTATATGGAAGTAATTTGAGGAAGCAGAGGCAAGCTTACAACCATGCTGCCGATCAATGCCGCTACCTGGAACTGGATTCCAAAAGTTGTCTGAAACGTCTTGATAAGAAGATGGACTTGAAATCAGAGCAGTTGAAGGCGGAGCGTGATGCTTGTATCAAAGAGAAACGTTCCGAGTATCGGAAGTGTGAGGAAGAAGCAAAAAGAGTGCATAGGGAATGTCGGGGATGGAAAAGATGAAGCGAATGATTAGTACACTGGGATTAGCAGCAATTCTGTTGCAGGCATGCGCAGTAACACCTGTGGCAGAAGTACAGCCAGAAAGCATGGCCCCAATGCCGGCCGGCTGGGAGCAGGGAGCAAGGGAGACAGAAAAAGGATATACTGCAGTCGTCTGCATCAAAGCAGATATGCCGACGACCGCTCGGGACTTTCTTATGCTGAATGGAGCTTCGATGGTAGCCGGGGCTATGGCTCCTTTGCAGCTTGGTGAGCAGAGAGACGGTGATAGGGTGAGGACGCGGATGAGCTATCGGGCAAACCTCCATGGATTACAGGAAATCGATTCTTACGAAGGGATCGGGGGAGTGCCTGAAGAATTGCTGAGAGAGGGAGTTCGGAATTACTGCAAGAAATACTTTTTATCGAAATGATCAAAGAGATATTGATGAATAGGGGAGATAAAATGAGAGCAAAAATGACTATATTTGGATTGGCGGCCATGCTGGGCATGGCATCGAGTGCTTACGCGCATGATCAAGGTAATGAAGATCATTGCGTGTTGAATGAAGAGGGAAAGTTATGCATCCATACAGATGGCGTGGGCGGATGTTACACGCTACAATATGATGATGACGGCAAGCTGACTGAACGGGTACGTGGTGATGAGTGCGAGATTAGTCCCAATCGGTTAGGGATATTTTCTTATCATCCCAATGGTAGACTGCGTGAACGCAAGAATTCTCACTTCAAAGATGGGAGAAGAATCTTCTTTGCTTTAGCCCGATATGATCCGGATGGGAGAGAGCTCTACAAAGTAATATATCCAAACAGGCCTGGTGTCTTGTACTGGTTCCATAGGAATGAATACGATAGTACCGGCCACCTGCAAAAAATGGTTGCTGGTGGAGATCGAAACGGAGATGGCAAAATAGACAGCAAAACCATATTTTACTATGATGGGACTGGAGAGATGCCCTATGGGAATGGTCGAGAGGGGGAAGTGCTTACAGAGATTGTAGCCCAGGACAATGATTTTGACGGGATTGTAGACAACATAATTATCTGGAGGACCAGTGAAGACGTGGATGGATTAGGAGATGAATTTTGGATGAGTAATGATAGGAGTATCGGTTATGATATTCGAAAATTGGAAAATTACTTTGACGGAATCCCTGACGGGAAACTCACTTGGGGTATTGATGAGAGTGGCAAAATATTTTTCCAGAGCAGTCGAGGTAAAAAGATTAAGAAATGAAAGATAGGATCCTGAAAATAGGGGGTAAGAAGATGAAAACAAAAATGAAACTACCAGCAATATGTGCTTACGTGGCGTCAGCAATGTACTTACTGGCACCAACATCAGCTGCGGCTGAAGAGACTGCAACCTTGGAATGTAAAGTGGAGTATCTGGAAAGTGAAGTGAGCTGTCTAACACAGCATCTAATAGAGAGTCAAGAATGCAGGACACCGAAATTGTCGGGGAGGAGAAGAGGATTAAGGATGGTAACAGGTCCTAGTTACACCGCTGCTGATAAAATAAATTTCTGTATTCGCAAGTCTGGAGAAAGCTACCTTGCTTGCCACCAGAAAGCAACGGATGGATTAGGTAGATGTACGGTCAAGAAGAAATGAGCACGGTGATCTTGATCAGGAGGAATGAAAATGAATGATTGGCAGACAGCGTTGATGGTGGGATTGGGATTAGGTGTAGCAGGTGTGATGGGAGTACATGCTTTGACCGGACCGGAAGAAGTGACTGAGAGAGTTATAACGGAAATAAGTGCTCCTCAACCTTTTTGCGAAGGGCCCGTAGACGGAGGATGGGCGGAACGGGTAAGATGTTACGGTTCGACAGACATAACTTACTTTTGTGAAGAGGGTACCTCGCTCGGATGATAATTAACGCCGGTGAACTAGGAACACATATTGTAGACGTCGAAGATAGTGTTGAATTAGCTAATAGCGATCTCAATCATGTCTGTGCTCCTGGTTATGTCGCGGCAGTAGACAGATGGCGTGAGAAGCACAGAATGAAAAAATGGGAAACAAGATACTGAAGTATGTGATGCCAGCAGCGGTAGCTATTCCTTATGGCTATCTGGCTTACGGGAAGTTTTACTATCTGGCAAATCTGGACAAGCTTCCGGAACAACTCCCAAAGTTTTATCAGATGGCTGATCGAATAGGTACAGGTAGTGCTTATGCACTTACGGCTGCAACATTGCTTTGCGCTGGACTTGTGTTTACGGGAATAGCTGTAGAAGGCGCGAGGGCTCTTTACAGGTACTACGACGGCGGGCTGGAAAAAAAAGTTGTAGAAGAGAAATGAACTTAGAAAAACGATTGGAGACGTAAAGAATAGATGAGGATAACAAAATGAATGCAGGAACGACATTGACATCAAAGCAGGAAAAAATATTCTGGGAACGACTTGCTCGTCTGGACATGAAAGAAAAAAAGAAGGAAGATGCTCTTACTGTAGCTACTATTCGAGAAGTAGCAGCGGAAAGTGATTATTCAGAAACTCAGGTCGAGGAAGCGCTGGAATACGTCCAGCAACCTCCTATTGATCAGTACTCCAGCCGATGGATGGAGCGTCTTATCGGTGTGGGTCTGTCTCTCGCACTTTGTGCAGGAGCTGTTATTGGTGACAGGTACTTGCTCAGAGAAGAAGTAAGTCTACCAGAAATTGAACCAGCTACAGAGGTGGAGATGGAGAAGGATCCTAACCGGGCATATGCGGAAGTGAAAGATGTTGATTATAGGTGGGTTGCATATCCTTCTAGTAATAAACTGAGTATGGAAATAATGATTGAAAGCGCAGAGAAAAAAAGTGCTTTTTATATCCTCAATGTCCAGGCGGGATCACATGAAGGTGATGATGAGACAAAGGAACTTTATGAAGTTCTTAAGAGAACTGATGAAACTGTAGTAAGCTTTCCAAAACCCGCCTTAGCGAAAGCAGAAGCTTCCAGGACAGTTAGGATCCATCCAGATCAGTTTAGGATTGAGCTAGCAGAACGTAGATGATGAAATTGGAAAGTGTCAGAGAATTGGAGGATGGAAAATGAGCTTGGAAGATCAGCCTGACGAAAGTGTTCATACGTTGGGTCTTGGAAAGCGGGTTCTACTGACAGTCCTGGCAGGAAGTCTATTAGGAGGTTGTACAGCTTCCCGGCCAGCAATCATGCTCTCCGGTATCCCTGCAGCAATATCTTCGCAGCAGCAAGAAAATCTGGATAGGCATCGAAGGGACGTCGAAGAAAGGATTGTCGGATTCTCGCCTGTCGTATTTGATGAATACAGAGACGGCTCATTGAAATTAGAATTTAAAGTGACTTCAAATGAAATCCTAAATGCCCATTACGATCGAGAAGAAAAGAAACTTACTCTCGAATGCGGGAAAGATTTTACATCTTGCTACACCAGTGCCACAGAACATGAACTGGGGCATCATATTGATGAGTCAATTCCTAAAAAGGATTTGTGGGAGGCCTACCGGACGATCGAGCGAAGATTGGAGGAACCAGATGCAGAACATTTTCATGAAGGATTACGTTTGTTGAAAGAGGAAGGCAAAAGACTGTCAAAGCTGTTTATGGAAGTTAAGAGACCGCTAAATAAATGCAAGAGATTTATAGAAGATATTGAGATGGATCAGAACTTACTACAACAGTATCTTCATTTCGGGTTGGAAATAGTTGAGAATCATGACAAATATGGGTTAAGTCAAACAGACATGGGGGACTACTCACTACGACAGGCGCTAGCTTATCTTAAGAAGGGTGAGGCAGCTTTCCATCAATCGTTTCCTGATTGTACGGAATCTGAAGTGGAAAGGAGAGAAAGTATAGTAGCTTCTGCTGAGAAACAGATAAGGGATCGTATCAGGACGGTTTATCATTCTAATGAAGTAGGTCCGCGGGACAATTCCCCAGAACTGAATTTGGATCAACTGAAATCAGGAATCTTTGTAAATTCAGGAGAAGTTGTCAAAACCTACTCTGGTGGTTATGTAGCTGTGTTTGATCTGCTCATAGATATCATTTCCAGAGTCGACCCGGCCCTTGGACATCAGCTTGAGGAAAAAGTAAAAGAAAAACTCCTAATTTCTCTAAGGAGGGGTGCAAGGGATTCCAGAGATCGCACCAGGATGATGGAAGAGAGCGCAAGTTTGGGATTTTTCCCTCAACATGATGAAAGAAGTGAAGAACTCTTTGCAGCAGCAGTTGATTCTTTGTATCAATTATATGACGGCCCTGTAGTTACTGGTCCTTTATTGTTTAAACTAGATGATCCGATTTTGGATTCTCTTGTGGGGATAGAATACAAAAGCGAGAGGATTTTTGTTTCACAGGTGGAAAAATATAGAAAAATTGTATTGGTGGCGGATTAATATGTTGAGATACCACTCGTTTTCTGACGGGTGGTGTTGAGACATGTTCAAAAACCACCGGTCAATGGGAGGTGTGATTTGACTGTTATGATCTGTCATGCCACCGGTGTTGAGGGCGATAGACCGATCACCGGTGGTTTTTGACAATTATTCAACTCAAATAATCCTACCTTAACAACCCCACCACATAACAACTCCACAACAACAAATTATTTAAATGCATCCCATTGCATTAGGGGGAATAACTCAATGAGGTGAGTATACATGACTGATGAAGAGTGCGGATGTTGCGGAGAACATAAAGAAGAAGTTCCTGCTGAAGAAGAAACGCCTGAGGGGGAAACTCCAACGGAGGATGAATCAACGGAAGAACCTGCAGAAGAAGGTGGGGATGAAGAAGCACCTGCTGAAGATACAGAATCTGATGATTCTGATTCCTCGGAAGAACCTGCGGAACCCGCTGAAGAAGAAGGTGGCGATGAGGAAGCTCCTGCTGAAGATACAGAATCTGATGATTCTGATTCCTCGGAAGAACCTGCGGAACCCGCTGAAGAAGAAGGTGGCGATGAGGAAGCTCCTGCTGAAGAAGAGAAGCCAGCCGAATAATTTTTTTTTATTCCTTTTGGAATATTTCTGTCAAAACAATTTATATAGACTTATCTTCCTCCGCAGCAGCGATGGAAAAAGATCTTGTAGTGATTATTGATGAAGAGGCGAGGAAGAACCTTGACTCGCTTAAGTTCCGTTGGTTCTCTGCAGCAAGAGAAAGGGATGATCAGACCTATCTGCTGGAGAATCCGTTGGGAGAGGTTGAGGAAGTAACTGGCACTCTTGTCAGAAGACATCTCCTGAAGGAACATGCTGCTGAATATCTTTACCTGGAAATCACTCCTACCTGTCAACTGAGATGCAAGCATTGCGGGATCAAAGGGGATCTTAGGAATCCGAAAGAAGGTAGGATTATTGATGATGAAGCTACATACATAACAGACGAGTTCGTGGTAGAATTGAGTAAAGCAATTGAGAATCACCCCTGCCCCGGATTACAAAGAAATTTATTTTTTGGCGGAGGAGAGCCTTTGATCTCTCCCAGAAAATTTGCAGCAATCAATAACGCTTTCAGCGATTTTGAAAGGACTACTAGGGTTGTCACCACAAATGGCCTTAATTTACCTCTAGATGAAAATGCTTTTACTGATTTTATTGAAAGTATCGGCCGGCCTTACATCATGTTTTCCTGTAGTGATGCTCATCTCGCACAGTACGCCACCTTGGCCAGGGGTGGAAGGTTCCCTTATCATGTCCCGTGCCAGGTTGCTCCTGAGAATTCATTGGCTGATAAAGCAGCGACAATTGAGGAATATTGTCGTAGGTTAGATGTAGGGTTTACTGACAATGTGGTAGAATCCAGAGAAAGTGAAAGCAAACTAGCCAAAGATCTAAGAGGTTACATCCTTAAGTCTGCTAAAAAGGAACCCAAAATCTTCTCCACTGAGATAGATGGTTTCAGACATCCCTGTTCGCAGGGGCAAGAGCTGTCTATACGGAGTAATGGCAGGATGTATCCTCACTGTTACGATATTTTCAATGGAACCAATTACATCGGCAGGATAGGATTGTTGCAAAATAGATGATAAGGTGGCGAAATAGTTAAAAGAGAAATTATAATGGAAATAAACATAAATTGAGAGGTAATAAAAAATGACAAACCAAAATGGAACCTATTTTTTTACATCAGAAAGTGTTACCGCAGGTCACCCTGACAAAGTCTGCGACCAGATATCTGACGCAATCCTTGATGCAATCTACAAAGATGATCCTAACGCCAAAGTGGCAGTAGAATGTCTTACCAAGACGGGGTTTGTGGTAGTCGCTGGAGAAGTGACTACTAACACTTATGTTGATATCCAGAAAATTGCCAGGAAGACGCTTCTTGAGATCGGCTATAGCAAGCCGGAATTGGGTTTTGATGGGAGCACTTGTGGTGTTCTGGTAGCGATCTCAGAGCAGTCACCAGACATATCACAGGGAGTTACGGAAGGGGCCGGTTTATATGAAGAGCAGGGAGCAGGAGATCAGGGGTTGATGTTTGGTTATGCTACCAATGAGACCCCTGAATACATGCCACTCCCTATCACACTTGCTCATAAGCTGACCCAGAGGTTAGCGAGCGCAAGAAAGAGAGAAGAGATATGGTACATCCGTCCTGACGGGAAATCCCAGGTAACGGTAGAATATGAAAATGGTAAGCCAAAACGGGTAGATGCGGTCGTTATCAGCACTCACCATCATCCTGACGTAGAGCTGGATACGATCAGACAGGATATGATTGAGAAAATAATCAAACCTATCTGTGCAGATTGGGTGGATGAGAACACTAAGTACTTCATAAATCCGACAGGAAAGTTTGTGCTTGGCGGACCGGTAGCAGATGCAGGTGTGACCGGAAGGAAGATTATCGTAGACACTTATGGAGGAGTGGGCAGTCATGGTGGTGGTTGTTTCTCTGGGAAAGATCCAAGCAAGGTTGATAGGTCAGCTTCTTACTTTGGTCGTTACGTCGCTAAGAACATTGTTGCAGCTGGACTGGCAGATAGGTGCGAGATCCAGGTAGCTTACGCCATAGGTGTAGCTCAACCGGTGAGCATTTTAGTTGATACCTTTGGTACAGGAAAACTTCCTGATGAGAAAATATCTGAGCTCGTAAAGAAGAGTTTTGACTTCCGGCCGAAGGCTATTATTGATCAACTGCAGCTGCGGCGGCCTATCTACCAGAAGACAGCTGCTTACGGACACTTTGGCAGGAGTGATCCTGACTTCACCTGGGAGAAGCTGGATAAGGTGGAAGTGCTAAAACAGGGAGCCGGTGTTGGAGGAGAAGCTCCGGAAGATTATCCAACTGTTGCTGCTCCTGAAACGTTTACTGTGGACACTGGGCAAGCGCAATTCCAATGATTGGGCCTTTCAGTACGCAAAAACTTATATATTTCTTTATTTTTCTCCCCTTATGTCTTGGTATACTGAGTTTGGTTTCACTGGAGCTCCCCTTGATGCCCGGCCTAATCCCAACCTAGTGGCTCTGGGTGCTGAAGAGGAGCAGGTAATCAATCATATCCAGAAAGAAGAGCTCTGCTTTCTTAACGGTTTGACAGGTTCTGGGAAGACTTCTATGCTTCAGAAGATCCAAAACAGGTTGACAGATCATTCCTTCATCTATCTTGATGCGCAGGACCTTCCTGAGAGTTTCAATCTGGAGGAAGAGTTGAAGAAGAAGAGGAATTTTTTTGACAAGATCCGTATGAAGCAGTTCCCTTCGAAGAAACCGGTCCTGATAATCGACGAATTTCAGGCTACGGATCCCCGATTAATCCTGGAAGCAAAGACAAAATGGGACGCTCCGGGGAAAAAGAAGATCAGGAGTATCGTGATAGCCCAGATAGATTCTCATCTGAAGAATGCCTCTGGTTCCTTCCTGGACCGTCTGGGCAACAGGATTGTGACGTTGAAAGAGCTTGATGAAGAAGACATGAAAGATGTGCTTAAGCAGCGGTTGTCTACCAAGAAGGGTAACCTGCTGTACAAGATAGCTCCCGATGGTATCGATCTTCTGACCAGGGTGGCTGACGGAAATATCCGTCGTCTGCTGGAATATACCGATCTTGTCTTTGATTTTCATCACCGTCATTTTGGGAAGAACAACCCTTTTATGAAGAGTGATACTTACCGGGTAACTTTTCATGGTGTTAAAGAGATTCTTGAGAGAAGTGATATTGTCACACCAGCCAGCAGGAAACTGTTGCGCAAGCTTAAAACAGAACGTTATCAGGAGACGTTTAATAAGAGAGAGCAAAAGGTGCTCCAGATTCTATTCTACATGAACAAAGTTACCTATAAAGCCCTAGCTGCCAAGACCGGTTGGAGTATGACCACCATCCGAAAGACCTTTACAGGGCTGAAGAAGAAGAACGCAGTGTACACGGCAGGGAAAGCAGGCAGAGAGACTACCTGGCAGATAACTCATGGTGCCAAAAGGATGATGGTCACTAAGTGAAATGGTTGGTGTGTTGGTATTATTTCTGGTATGGATAATGAACTTGTTGCATGAGGAATTAGAAAGGTTTATAATCTTCTTCAAAAATATTCTTTATAGATGGGTTTGTTAGAGAGAGCAAGGGAAAAAAAAGAGGAAACAAGAAGACTGAGAAAGATAGTCAAAAAACCGGAATCACCGGATAATTCTCTCACTACGAAAAAAAGTTCTTTGATTAAGGAGCAGATCAAGAAAGAGGAAAAAAGTGGTATAATGGAGCCAAAAGTTACTCTCTCTACTGATGGTGTAACTGTGAGCAGGCCGAAAGGAACAGTAGAGGTCTTTGAGAAAGCAGCAGCCAAAAGTGTAAGAAGATGTAATACTGAACCTCCCATTAAAACAATTAAAGAATCCATTGAAAAGGAACTGAAAGGAAAGAAGAAAGCAGAGATTACAACTACTGGCAACAGGATGGGAACGGGCATTGCCGGACTGGACGGAGTAATGGGCGGTGGATTTAAGACAAATTCTGTTAACTTGGTTGTAGGTGGTCCCGGAAGCGGGAAAAGCACTTTTGCCATGCAGTTCTTGGTGAATGGTATTGACTTGCTGAAAGAAGCAGGTGTCTATATCTCATTTGAGCAGAAGGAAGCAGATATCATAAAAGGATTCAAGCAGTTTGGCTGGAATCTTGAGGAAAAGGTCAAGGATAAGCAGTTGGTCTTCCTGACTTACTCACCGGAACAGGTGGAAAAGGTTCTAGAAGCAGGGGGAGGAACTGTGAGGGATGTTATTGAGAGTATCAAAGCGAGAAGGATAGTGGTAGACTCTCTAACTGCCTTCACGCTGTTACATAAAGATGCTCTGGCTCAAAGAAAGGCCTGCATCGATTTCTTTGAATCAATCAAGAAGTGGAATTGCACCGCATTGCTAGTAGCAGAACAGGAACCTGATCCTGAGAAAAGGAAGCCGACGGTAGAAGAGTTTGAAGTTGATGGAGTTATCCTGCTGTATAATATTAGAATGGGTGACATCCGCGAACGAGCTTTGGAAGTATTTAAGATGCGGGGAACTAAACATTCTGCCAAACTCTTTCCCATGACGATCGGAGAAAAGGGAGTGCAAATTTACCCTGAACAGACGGTATTTTGAAATGAAACCACAAACCATAACCTTCGCTCACTTTAAGGGCGGTACTGGAAAAACGACATCCTGCCTGAGCGTAGCTGGCTTTCTGGCAGAGTTGGGTTCAAAAGTATTGGTTATCGATCTCGACCCGCAAGCAAATCTTACTTCCAGTCTGGAATTGAAGAAAGCCAAAGCCAGAAGGACGATGT